>NZ_QUAL01000159.1 GCF_003579925.1 Jiangella rhizosphaerae
GCCGGGGTCGAGGGAGCGGGCGGCCAGCCATGCGGCACCGGCGGCGCCGTCCAGGGCCGCGCCGACGACGGCGTCCGGCCAGCGCTCCGCGAGCCCGCGACGGACCAGCCGGGCCAGCGGGGTGTCGCCCGTCAGCAGCGAACCGGCCAGCACGATCGGCGTCGCGTCGCCGGCCGCTCGGACCACCCCGGCGGCCGTGAGCAGGTGGCCGGCGGCGTCGGCGAGAATCCGGTCCGCCGCGGGGTCGGTCCCCGCGTTCGCCGTCACCAGCGGCGCCAGCGCCGACAGCGCCACCGGCGGGCGGGCGTGCACCGCCAGGACGATGTCGTTGGTCGCTGCTCGCGACGGCGCGGCGTCGGGGGAGCCGGTCAACGTCTGGACGACGGCCCGTCCCAGCGGCCCCGGCACGTCGCCGCGGTCGAGGGAGGCCAGCGTCATCCGGACCGCCTCGCGTCCGATCCAGAAGCCCGACCCGAGGTCGCCCAGCAGCCACCCGTGACCGTCGACGATCTGGGCCGGGGAGCGGCCGGCGAACCGGGCGGTGATCGCGCCGGTGCCGGACAGCACGAGCGTCCCGTCGGGCTCGGGCGTCCCCGCCACGAAGGCCGCCACCGCATCGGCGACCACCCGGTAGTCGCAGGTCAGGCCGGCCGCCGCCCACCGTGCAGCCAGTTGCGACGCGATCTCCGGCTGGACGAGGTGGTTGTCGCCGGCCGACGCGATGACCGCCGCGCGCACGGCGGCGGGATCGACCGTCGCCAGTGCCGCGGACAACGCCGCCGACACCGCGTCCAGCGCCTTCGGCAGGGCGTGCGACGTGACGTTGGCGCCGTCGGCCCGGCCGGTCCCCAGCCGGCGCCCGGCACCGTCGATCACCACCGCGCGCGTGGACGTCCCGCCGATGTCCAAGCCGATCGCGAGCGGCGCCTCGGTCGTCCCCACTGAGAATCCTTTCCGCCGGTCCCATCCTCGCCCGGCCGGCCCGTCAATCCTTCCCGGCCCCCGGCCCGACCTGGCGCGACGGCCCGGTCTCGCCCAGGCTGCGGCTGGGTCACGCTTCCGAAAACTCTCGCCAAACTCTTGACATCCGGCCAAGGGTAGAAAGAATTCTCACCACTACGGCTCTGACGGCCGCAGGCGAAACTCACTACCACGCCGGGAGGTCGTGTGGCGGAAGGGACACTACCCGCCGCGGAAGTGCCCGAGGCCGGGTCGCCCGCCGATTCCGTGCTCATGCGGATCCGCGCCGCACTGCCGGACCTGCCCGCCGCGCTGCAGCGGGTGGGTGAGCAGGTGCTGTCCGCTCCCGCCGTGGTCGCGCGGGCGACGATCCTCGAGACGGCCGAGCGGAGCGGGACGTCGGCGGCCACCGTGACGAGGTTCTGCCGCGCGCTGGGCCTGCCCGGCTACGCCGACCTGCGGCTGGCGATGGCCGAGGAGACCGGCCGCTCGTCCGCCGTCGCCGGCTGGGAGATCGACATCGGCCGCGAGATCCTGCCGACCGACTCCCTGCGCGAGATGCTCGACCTCATCACGACGGCCGACCTGCGGGCCATCCAGGAGACGGCGGCCCAGCTGGACCTCGAGGAGGTCGAGAAGGCCGCCGACGCCATCGCGAAGGCCGGCCGGGTCGAGGTCTACGGCATCGGCGGCAGCGCCCTGGTCGCCGGCGAGATGCAGCTGTGCCTGCACCGCATCGGCATCCCGACGTGGGCGTGGAGCGACGTGCACGTCGGCCTCACCAGCGCCGCGCTCCTCGGGCCCGAGGACGTCGCCATCGCCGTGTCCCACTCCGGCGCCACCTATGAGACGGTCGAGATGCTGTCCGCGGCCGGCAGCCGCGGCGCCACCACCGTCGCGCTCACCAGCTACCGCAACTCCGCGCTCGCCGAGGTCGCCGACATCGTCCTCACGACCGCCATCCACGAGACGACGTTCCGGCCCGACGCCCTGGCGGCCCGGCACCCGCAGCTGATCGTGCTCGACCTCATCTACGTGGCGGTCGCGCAGCGGCGGTACGAGACCACGGGGGTCGCCCTCAACCTGACCGCGCAGGCGGTCAGCGCGCACCGCGCCGTCAGCCCCGAGACGGCGCGCGCACTGAAGAAGGAGCAGCGGTGAACGACGTCAGCGCGGCGGCCTACCTGGCCACCATCACCGAGATCGTCGACCGCGTCAGCACGACGCAGCTCGACGGAATCCACCGGGCGGCCGACATCGTCGCCCGGTCGGTGCGCGACGGCGGTGTGGTCCAGGCGTTCGGCACCGGGCACTCGCAGGCGACGGCGATGGAGATCGCCGGGCGCGCCGGCGGGCTCATCCCCACCAACCGGATCGCGCTGTCCGACCTGGTGATGTACGGCGGCGAGTCGCCCGAGACGATCCTCGACCCGCGCACCGAACGCGACCCGTCGCTGGCCCAGCGCCTCTACGACCTCGCGCCCGTCGAGCCGCACGACGTGTTCGTCATCGCGTCGAACTCCGGCATCAACGGCAGCATCGTCGGGATGGCCGAGGTCGCCCGCAAGAACGGGCACTCCGTCATCGCGATCACGTCCCTGCAGCACAGCGAGCAGGTCGAGTCGCGACACCCGTCGGGGCGGAAGCTCACCGACCTCGCCGACGTCGTCCTCGACAACGGCGGGCCGTTCGGCGACGCCGTCCTGCCGCTGCCGGAAGGCGGCGCCGTCTGCGCCGTCTCGTCCATCACCGCGGCACTGCTCGCGCAGTTGCTCACGGCGGAAGTGGTCCGCCGGCTCCTCGAGGCCGGCGACACCCCGCCCGTCTATCTCTCCGCCAACGTCCCAGGAGGAGACGTCCACAACGACGGCCTGCTGCAGCGGTACGCGGGCCGGATCCGGCGTGGTGGCTGAGGGAATCGCCGGACCCAGATCACAAGGTTCAAGGAGAGGTTTCACGATGTCCAGCAGCATCGAACGCACCCCTGCGGCGGCCGGCACGGACCGCCGGACCTTCCTGCAACGCGTCGCGCTCACCGGCGTGGCCCTCGGGCCCGGTGGCGCCTTCCTCGCGTCCTGCGCGACGGGCGGCGACGGTGACGACGCCGAGGACGAGGCCACCGAGGCGCCGACCGGTGACGTCTCGGAGGAGAACCCGCTCGGCATCCCGACCGACCAGCCGATCGAGGTCTACATCTTCGACGGCGGCTTCGGCGACGAGTACGCCACCGAACTGCACCAGCCGATCTTCCACGAGCGGTGGCCCGACATCGAGATCGACCACCATGCGGCGGTCGACATCGGCGCCGAGCTGCAGGCCCGCTTCGTCGCCGGCGACCCGCCGGACTTCATCAACAACTCCGGCGACGGGCAGATGGACCCCGGCCAGCTGATCAGCGACGGCCTGCTCGCCGACCTGACGCCGCTGTTCGACGCGCCCAGCTGGGACGACCCGAACGTGACGGTGCGCGACACGCTGCTGCCCGGCACCATCGAGTCCGGCACCCGCGACGGGAAGCCGTACGTCCTCAACTACGCGTTCACCGTCTTCGGCCTCTGGTTCAACCAGACGCTGATGGACGAGAACGGCTGGCCGGTGCCGACGACGTGGCAGGAGATGATGGACGTCTGCGCCGACATCGCCGCCACCGGCATCGCCCCGTGGGTCTACCAGGGTGTGACGGCGCCGCGGTACATGAACTGGCCGCTACTGTCCATGGCCACCAAGCTGGCCGGCCCCGAGATCCTGGTCGCCATCGACAACCTCGAGCCCGGCGCCTGGGGGCACGAGGCGATCAAGGAGTCGGCGGCGGCGATCCGCAGCCTGCGCGAGAACAACTACTTCCTGCCCGGCGTCGAGGGCATGGAGTTCCGCGACGCACAGGGCCTGTGGGCGCGTGGCGAGGCCGTGTTCTGCCCGTCCGGCTCGTGGCTGGAGAACGAGGAGGCCGACGCGATCGCCGAGAACCCGACGTTCCAGCTGGCCATGATGCCCGAGCCGCTGCTGTCGGAGGACTCCGTCATGCCGCTGGAGACGGTGCGCGCCACGGCCGGCGAGCCGTACGTCGTCCCGGCCGACGCGAAGAACCCGCTCGGCGGCATGGAGTACATGCGGGCCATGCTGTCGATGGAGGGCGCGCGCGGCTTCACCGAGCGCGTCACCAGCCTGACCTCCGTCGCGGGTGCGTCGGAGGGCGTGCAGATCGAGGCGCCCGGCCTGGCCTCGGCCCAGGCCGCCCTGCAGGCCGCCGGCGACAACGTCATCAACTGGTTCTACCCGAGCTGGTACGGAACGATGGAGAACCCCGGCATCGACCAGGCCACCGGCGCCCTGCTGCGCGCGGAGCTCACCGTCGACCAGTGGGTGGAGCAGTGCGAGGCGGTGGCGACGGAGATCCGCGAGGACGACTCCATCGTCAAGCAGACCCGCGAGGGCTAGGGGGACTGCATGAACATGCGGCACGGCAAGTATCCCTTCATCCTGGCCTTCCTGCTGCCACCGGTCGGGATCTACGCGATCTACATGCTGTCGCCGTATGTCCAGGCCATCTACATCTCGATGACGGACTGGAGCGGCCTCACGGCCGCCCAGACCTTCATCGGGTTCGACAACTACGTGGAGATGTGGAACGACGACCAGCTCCGCAAGGCGCTGTGGAACAACCTCATCCTGGTGCTGGTCGTCCCCGTCCTCACGTTGCTGCTCGGGCTGTTCTTCGCGTCGATGCTCAACGTCGGCGGCCGCAACCGCGGGGGAGCGGTCACCGGCGTGCGCGGCTCGTCGATCTACAAGGTCGTGTACTTCTTCCCGCAGGTGCTCTCCGTCGCGATCATCGGCATCGTCTTCAAGTACGTGTTCGCGCCGGAGAACGCCGGCGGCATCCTCAACCGGGTGCTGGGCGCGGTCGGGCTGGACGGGCTGCAACGGCTGTGGCTGGCCGAGCCCAACTACCTGATCTGGATCATCGTCCTGGTCATGACGTGGTCGTTCGTCGGCTTCTACGTGGTGCTGTTCTCCGCGGCGATGCAGTCGATCCCGCGCGACATCTACGAGGCCGCGCTGCTCGACGGCTCCAGCCGGCTGACCACGTTCCGCAAGATCACCGTCCCGCTGGTGTGGGACACCGTGCAGGTCGGCTGGGTGTACATGGCGATCCAGGCGATGGACGGCTTCGCGACCGTGCACATCATGCTGGGCATCAACGGCGGCGTCGAGGGCGCCGGCGACGTGCTCGGCGTGGCGATGTACCGCGAGGCGTTCGCCGAGGCCGACTTCGGCTACGCGGCCGCGATCGGCGTCCTCATGCTGGTGCTGACCATGGTGGTCGCGGTGGTGTTCATGCGCGGGCTGCGGCGCGAAAGGGTGGAGCTGGCATGACGACGACCCAGGCGCCTCCCCGCGTCTCCGGCGACGGTCCCGGCCGCGGCGGCGGCCGCCGCGGCAGACATGACCGGCTGCCCGGCGTCGGTGCGGGCGAGAAGGCGGTCGGCCTGATCAACGGCGGGTTCCTGCTGCTGTGGGGGCTCATCACGGCGCTGCCGCTGCTGTGGGCGATCCTGTCCTCGTTCAAGACCAACGGCGAGTTCCGCGTCGACCCGCTGGGCCTGCCGTCGGGTGTCGAGTGGGACAACTTCTCGCGGGCGTGGTCGGCGGCCAACATCGGCCAGTACTTCCTCAACAGCGTCATCGTCGTGTCGATCTCACTGACGCTGACCATGCTGTTCGGGGCGATGGGCGCGTACGTCCTGGCCCGCTACGACTTCCCGGGCAACCGCTTCGTCTACTACCTGTTCGTCGGCGGCCTCATCCTGCCGGTGTTCCTGGCGCTGGTCCCGATGTTCTTCGTCGTCCGCAACCTCGGGTCCCTGCCGGTGATCGGGCAGTTCCTCGGGCTGAACAGCTACCTCAGCCTGGCGCTGGTGTACGTCGCGTTCTCGATGCCGTTCACGGTGTTCTTCCTGACCGCGTTCTTCCGGACGCTGCCGAACTCGGTGGCCGAGGCCGGCATCATGGACGGCTGCTCGCACTTCTCGCTGTTCTGGAAGGTCATGCTGCCGATGGCCCGGCCCGGCATGATCAGCCTGGCGCTGTTCAACTTCCTCGGCCACTGGAACCAGTACGTGCTGCCGCTGGTCATCATGCAGGACGGCGACAAGCGGGTGCTCGCGCAGGGCCTCGGGACGCTGGCCGCGAACACCGGCTTCCGCGCGGACTGGACGGCGTTGTTCGCCGGGCTGGTGATCGCGCTGCTGCCTGTGCTGATCGTCTACATCATCTTCCAGAAGCAGGTGCAGGCCGGCCTGACCGCCGGTGTGCTGAAGTAGCGTTGGCCGGTCGTTCGGCGTTGGGCCCGTCCCCTGCTGCCCGCGGCTAAGAACGGGCAGCTATCAGGGGGACGGGGGAAGAGCGGCGACAGGGCCGGGGCGTTTGTTGGCCGCGACGTGGAGAGGACGTGGGCGTCATCCGACGTGACGACGAGTCCGCCGCTGTCGGTTGTTCGTCGGCGATGTCACCGGACGATCGGTCCGCCCGCAGCGTACGCCTGGGAAGGGGCCACGACGCGAGCGGCGACGAGGCCGGGGCGTGTGTCCGCGCTTCTGTGTGAGTTTGCTGTCGTTCCGCGTCCACCTGGTGAGATTTCACCGTGAGTCGGGGGGCCATCACGAGGATTGCCTGAGCGTCAACACCCCTACAGGCATGTTGATGCCCACGAAATCCTCGTGATGTAGGCGATCGTCGATGATCAACACTGTCCACAGTCCGACAAAACGGGGCGAAACGGGCACGCCATGCCGAGGCATGCCCAGATCCTCCCCGTCCCCCTGATAGCTGCCCGTTCGCGGCAAGAGAATGGGGCAGCAGGGGGACGGGGAGCCTTGACCTCAACCTTAGTTGAGGTATTTGACTCGTGCCCATGACGACCGAACCACGCACCGAGACCGACCATCCGCCGCCGG
Source organism: Jiangella rhizosphaerae (assembly GCF_003579925.1). GTDB lineage: Bacteria > Actinomycetota > Actinomycetes > Jiangellales > Jiangellaceae > Jiangella > Jiangella rhizosphaerae. The sequence goes on from NZ_QUAL01000159.1 coordinate 6,918, forward strand.
CGGGCGCCAGGGAATGGACCGCCCTGGCCGTGCTGAGCCTACCGGCGATGCTCGTGATCATGGACCTGACGGTCCTGCACCTGGCCGTGCCGGAGCTCAGCGCCGAGCTGGAGCCGACGGCGTCGCAGCTGCTCTGGATCACCGACATCTACGGGTTCCTCATCGCCGGCTTCCTCATCACCATGGGCTCGCTGGGCGACCGGATCGGACGGCGGAAGCTGCTGCTCCTCGGCGCGGCCGCGTTCGGGCTGGCGTCCGTCCTGTCCGCCTACGCGACCAGCGCGGAGATGCTGATCGCGGCCCGGGCGCTGATGGGGATCGCCGGCGCGACGCTGATGCCGTCGACGTTGTCGCTGATCCGCACCATGTTCCACGACGACCGGCAGCGGACCAAGGCGATCTCGCTGTGGATGATGAGCTTCATGGTCGGCGGCTCGATCGGGCCGCTGGTCGGCGGGGCGCTGCTGGAGGCGTTCTGGTGGGGCTCGGTCTTCCTCGTCGGCGTGCCGGTGATGGTGCTGCTGCTGGTCACCGGGCCGCTGCTGCTGCCGGAGTACCGCGATCCGGGCGCCGGACGGCTCGACCTGCTCAGCGCGGTGCTGCTGCTGGCAGCCGTCCTGCCGGTGATCTACGGCATCAAGAAGCTCGCCGAGGACGGGTTCGGCTGGCTGCTGGTGGGCGCGATCGCCGTCGGCCTGGTGTTCGCCGTGCTGTTCGTGCGGCGGCAGCGGTCGCTGGACGACCCGCTCATCGACGTCGCGCTGTTCCGGAACCGGGCGTTCGGCGCGACGCTCGGCGTCATGACGACCGCGACGTTCGCGATGATGGGGCTGAACCTCTTCGTCATGCAGTACCTGCAGCTCGTCCACGGGTTGTCGCCGTTCCGGGCGGGCCTGTGGGTGCTGCCGATGACCGGCGCGATGATGGTCGGGATGATGTTCGCGCCGCTGCTCGCGGGCCGGTTCCGGCCGGGGTACGTCATCGCCGGCGGGCTGCTGGTGTCGGCCGTCGGCATCGGCGTGATGGCGCTGGCCGGCGGCTCGTCCGGGTTCGGTGTGCTGATCGTCGGCACGTGCGTCATGGCGGCCGGGTTCACGGCGCCGGCGGCGCTCGGCACCGACCTGGTGATCAGCGCGGCGCCGCCGGAGAAGGCCGGCGCGGCGTCGGCGGCATCGGAGACGAGCAACGAGTTCGGCGGCGCCCTGGGCCTCGCGATCCTCGGGAGTGTCGGTACCGCCGTCTACCGTTCGGATATGAGCGACTCCCTGCCCTCCGAGCTGCCCGGCGAGGCCGCCGACGTCGCCGGCGACACTCTGGCCGGCGCGACGGCGGTGGCGGCCACGCTGCCCGACGGCGTCGGCGGCCCGCTGCTCGACGCCGCGCGCGCCGCGTTCACCGACGGTCTGCAGGTCACCGCCGTCGTCAGCACGGCCATCGTGCTCGCCGGCGCCATCCTGGCCGCGGTGCTGCTGCGCCGGGTCGGTGTCCCGACGGCGTCAGGTGGCGGCTCCGCGGAGGGCGGGCCCGCCGCCGTCCTCGTCGGCCCCGAGGAGGTCCCGGCCCGATGAGCATGGAAGTCACCGCATGGAACGCGCTCTACAACGCCATGCACGCGCAGCAGGACACCCGGCCGTTCTCGCGCGCGACGCTGCGGCGCATCCTCGGCTTCGCGCGGCCGCACCGGAGGTACCTGGTCGCCTTCGTGCTGCTGAGCGTCGTGACGGCGGTCCTCGCGGTGGCCACGCCGGTGCTGGCCGGCCGGGTCGTCGACGCCATCATGGACGGCTCGTCGCAGCGATACGTCGTCGGGCTGGCCGTGGTCATCGCCGTCATCGCCGTCGCCGAGGCCGGCGTCGGGCTGGTGCAGCGCTGGCTGTCGGCCAGCATCGGCGAGGGCCTCATCCTCGACCTGCGCCAGGCGGTCTTCGACCACGTGCAGAAGATGCCGATCGCGTTCTTCACCCGCACGCGCACCGGCGCGCTGGTCAGCCGGCTCAACAACGACGTCATCGGTGCGCAGCGGGCGTTCAGCGACCTGCTCTCCGGCGTCGTGAGCAACGTCGTCATGCTGGTGCTGGCGCTCGTGGTCATGCTCGGCATCTCGTGGCAGATCACGGTGCTGGCGCTGGTGCTGCTGCCGGTGTTCGTGCTGCCGGCACGGCGCATGGGTGGCAAGCTCGCCCGGCTCGAGCGCGAGGCGGCCAACCACAACGCCGTCATGGGCACCCAGATGACGGAGCGGTTCTCCGCGCCCGGCGCCACGCTGGTCAAGCTGTTCAGCCGGCCCGAGCGCGAGTCCGCCGAGTTCGCCGTCCGGGCCCGGCGGGTCCGCGACATCGGGCTGCGCACCGCCATGGTGCAGTGGGTCTTCGTCACGGCACTGACGCTGGTCGGCGCCCTCGCGCTGGCCCTGGTGTACGGGCTGGGCGGGTTCTACGCCCTGCGCGACCAGCTCGACGCCGGCGCCGTCGTGTCCATGGCGCTGCTGCTGACGCGGCTGTACGCGCCGCTGACCGCGCTGGCCAGCGCCCGCGTCGAGGTGATGAGCGCGCTGGTCAGCTTCGCCCGGGTGTTCGAGGTGCTCGACCTGAGGCCGCTGATCCAGGAGCGGCCCGGCGCCCGGGCGGTGCCCGTCGGCCCGGTCTCGGTCGAGTTCGACGACGTCCACTTCAGCTATCCGGCGGCCGACAAGGTGTCGCTGGCGTCGCTCGAGGAGGTCGCCATGCTCGACACCCGCGGCGGCGACGAGGTGCTGCACGGCGTCTCGTTCACCGCCGCGCCGGGCGAGATGGTCGCCCTGGTGGGGTCGTCCGGCGCCGGCAAGTCGACCATCGCCCAGCTGCTGCCGCGCCTCTACGACGTCGACTCCGGCGCCGTCCGCCTGAACGGCGTCGACGTCCGCGACCTCACGATGGCCTCGCTGCGCGAGACGCTGGGCATGGTGACGCAGGACGGCCACTTGTTCCACGAGTCGATCCGCGAGAACCTGCTGATCGCCCGGCCCGAGGCCACCGACGACGAGCTGTGGGACGTCCTGCGGCGGTCCCGGCTCGACGCCCTGGTGGCGGCGCTGCCCGACGGGCTCGACACCGTCGTGGGGGAGCGGGGCTACCGGCTGTCCGGCGGCGAACGGCAGCGGCTGACCATCGCGCGGCTGCTGCTGGCCCGGCCCAGGGTGGTCATTCTCGACGAGGCAACGGCGCACCTCGACTCCACCTCGGAGGCGGCGGTGCAAGAGGCGCTCGGCGAGGCGCTCGAGGGCCGCACGGCGGTGGTCATCGCGCACCGGCTGTCGACCATCCGGTCCGCCGACCAGATCCTCGTCATCGAGTCCGGCCGGGTCGTCGAACGGGGCACCCACCCGGAGCTGCTGACGGCGGGCGGCCGCTACGCGCAGCTCTACCGCACCCAGTTCGACCAGCCCGGCGCCGACGGCTGGACGGCCGGCCAGGCCGAGGCCGGGGAAGTGGTGCCCGGCTGAGCCGCCGACCGGCCGCGGCACCGTCGGTCATGGAGTAATCGGGGGCTCCGGGCGGCCCGGAAGCCCGGTTTCTCCGTGATCAACCGGGCCGGCGGCGCCGGCCGGCCTCAGCCGCGCAGTTCGCGGGCGAGCTCGGCGAGCCGGTCCTTCCACGCGGCGGCGACGGCGGCCGCGTCGGCCGAGGACGGCGCCGACTCGGTGACGACCAGTCGTGCACCGTGGCCGGTGCCCTCGCCCAGCTCCCACCGCACCCGCCCGCCGCCGGGCGTCGTGTAGGCGAGCACCTTCGGCTCGTCGCGCTCCAGCACGTCATCGGCGGCGACGCCGGCGAGTCGCGAGATGACCGGCCATGCCGCCTCGGCCGGAGCGGTGAGCTGACGTTCGAACCGGACCCGCCGCCCGCCCGCGACGGTCTCGACCACGCCCGCGTCGAGGCCGAACCGCTCGACGTAGGCGTCGTGCTGCTCGGCGGACGGGGAGGCGGCCGTGACGGGGACGCCGTCGAGCACCTGCAGGAGGGCGGCGAAGCACTGCGCCCAGCCCGAGGCGAAGCTGGCGGCGCCGTAACGGTCGTCGAAGACGTGGGTGAACTCGAGCCGGCAGCCGTCGCCGTCGTCGTGGAGCTCGAAGCGCAGCCGCTCGCCGGACCAGGTGAAGCCGATGACGCGGCCGGGCTCGGCGTCGGTGACCTGGCCGTCGACCGTGGGGCCGGCGCCGTCGCCCCAGTCGAAGCGGACGTCGGCGCCGACGACGGGGTCGAACTCGACCCGGGCGGGGAACCACTGACTCAGGTGGCCGGGCTCGGTGAGCGCGCGCCACACCTGGGCTCGTGGGTGGCGGAACCGCCGCTCCATGCGCAGGACCGTGCGGTCGCCGTCGGTGTGCAGGCTCTCGGTCATGACTGCTCCTCGTACTGTTTCTGCAGGGCAGCGGCGCGTTGCCAGGTGTCCCAGTCGACCGCCCGGCCGGAGAGCGCGGCGTCGAGGATCTCCAGGCCGGCGTGCCAGCCGGCCGCGACGGCCGGCCCCGCGTCGGGGTCGTCGATGGTGTTGCGGAAGACCAGCAGGCAGCCGCCGCCGTCGGGCGTCAGCTCCCAGCGCAGCGTCTCGGTGCCCCACGTGTACTCGAGCAGGTGGGGCGGGTCGGCGGCGATCATGCGGCCGGTGACGGGCTCGGGCGCGACGCCGAAGCGCTCGCGCTGCTCGTCCGTCGGGTGGAAGAAGAGGGTCGCGCCCGGCGGATGACCGAACCGCCGCTCGAACCGGATCTCGACCCGTCCGTCGGCGGTGCGGCGCACGGTGCCCGGCGCCCTCACTCGTCATCCATCGTGTCGAGGTGACGCTCGAGGGCGTCGAAGCGGTCGGCCCACATCCAGCGGTACGGGGTCAGCCAGGCGTCGATCTCGGCCAGCGGCTCGGGCCGCAGCTCGTACCAGCGCCGCTGCGCCTCGGGCCGGACGGTGACCAGCCCGGCCTCGCGGAGCACCCGCAGGTGCTTCGACGTGCCGGGCTGGGAGAGGCCGATGGCCTCGGTGAGCTCGCCGACCAGCCGGGGGCGCTCGCGGAGCAGATCCAGGATGCGCCGCCGGGCCGGGTCGGCGAGCACGCCGAACGGTTCAGACGACATACCCCCGACAATAGCCAGTCAGGAATATAACCGCAAGTGCATGTACTCGAATCAGCTGAGCTGCCCGCGCACCGCTCCGGCGGGGAACGGCGCGTTGTGGACGTTGACGTAGTAGGCGGTGGGGTCGGCCACGATGGCCGCCAGCTCGCTCTCCGACAGCGTCATCGTCGTGTTCTGGTCGTCGGGGACGGCCGTGATGCAGCCGTGGCTGACGGGGTCGGGGGTCTCGAGGCCGACGACGATCGGGCCGGGGTCGCTCGGCGGGGCGATGTGGATGTGTGCCGCCGTCGCGGGCTCGATGCGCACCACGAGGAGCGTGTAGCAGAGCGTGTCGCCCCTGACGATGGCGGCGAACGCGCCGTGGCCGTCGGGGTCGCCGGGTCCGGGCCGCTCGGCGGCGCCGGTCAGCACGGTGTGCAGGGTGGTGACGTCGGCGCCGTCGGACGAGGCGGGGACGGCGCCCGCCACGAGGGCGGCTCCGGCGGCGGTGACCAGGGCCGCGGAACGGACGAGCCAGGTGCGCATGGTGCTCTCCTTCGGGACCGGGTGTGGCGGGGTGGCCCGGTCGGACCACCCCGTGGTTGTACGGTCACCGTCGCCGGAAGGATTTCGCCGGACGGGATGATTCCGGCTCGGGCATCGTGGCGGTTCGAACTACTCCGCCGGTCCCGCGGCCGCACCTTCGGTAGCGGTGACCGCCTCGTCGATGATCCGCTGCGCTGGATCCTCGTAGTCGTCGGCCGCCTCGGGAGGGGCCACCTGCAGGTCCGGGTCGGTGACGAACGCGATCGCCTGGTCCACCGTGATGTCCACGTTCGACACCGGCGTGACGCTGTTGTTGCCGAACAGGGCGTTGACCGCGATGCCGACGAGCGAACCATCGGCCCGCTCGTAGACGATCCCGAGCGCCATGCCGGTCTCGGCGTCGGCCTCGGCGACGTAGACGGTCCCATCGGGGCCGGGCTGCTCGGTGCAGACCTCGCGCGACACGCACCCGAAGGTCCCGGCGAAGCTCTCGAAGGCGTACTCGCCCTCGACGTACCCGGCCTCGGTGACCGCGACCTGCACCATGCCCTCGCCGTCCGCACCGGGAATGGTCCAGCCCAGCTTCGTTCCCACGGAGGCCGCGGTCCCGTTGCCCCCGCCCTGCCGGTTGCTGGTCTCGGCCGGCAGGTGCTCGTGCGCCGGGTCGAGGTGCTCGACGGCGGTATCGAGCAGCAGCTGCCGGGTCAGGGGGAAGCCGAACGGATCGTCCGACGTCGGCACGTCGGTCGGCTCCGCGGACGGTACCTCGCTGTCCGGCGGGGCGGTCGCCGTCTCGGCCGGGACCTCGACGGCCGCCGGGCCGTCGCCGGCGCCGGCCACGTCCAGCTCGCCCGGCGCCGCCGGGCCGAAGCCGGGCAGCAGCAGGGCCACGCCCACCCCG
>NZ_QUAL01000165.1 GCF_003579925.1 Jiangella rhizosphaerae
CGCGGCTCAGGCCGGCCTGGTGCCGGGACCGCGGACCCTGGCCCGGCTGGCCGCCGAGTGCCCGCCGCTGCCCGAGCCGTGGCCGGCGCCGGCCCTGGACGCGCTGGTCAGCCTGCTCGGCGCGGGGCCGGGCATCGTGCCGGTGTGGGACGCGCTGGAGGCGGCCGGGCTGGTGGTCCGCTGGTTCCCGGAATGGGAGCGGATCCGCTACCGCGCCACCCGCACACCCGTGCACCGGCACACCGTCGACCGGCACCTCGTCGAGACGGCTCTGGTGGCGTCGCGCCTGACCCGCCGCGTCACCCGGCCCGACTTGCTGCTGCTCGCCGCGCTCGTCCACGACCTCGGCAAGGGTGTACCTGGCGACCATTCCGCGGCGGGCGAGCCGATCGCCGTCGCGCTCGGGCGACGGCTCGGGCTGAGCGAGGACGACGCGGCGACGCTGGGCCGGCTGGTCCGGCACCACCTGCTGCTGCCGGAGACGGCGACCCGGCGCGACCCCGACGACCCGGCCACGCTCGCGACGGTGGTGGACGCCGTCGGGACCCGGGAGTTCCTGGAGCTGCTGGCCTGCCTCACCGAGGCCGACGCGACCGCCGCCGGGCCGGTCGCGTGGTCGCCGCTGCGGTCGCGGCTGGTCGGCGACCTGGTCGAGCGGACGCGGCAGGTGCTGGCCGGCGCCGCGCCGCCCGAGCCGAAGCGGCCGACCGACGAGCTGGCGCTGCTGGCGGAGCTGGACTGTCGGCGCCCGCCCGTAGGGTGGGACCCCACCCCAACCGGGCGGGCCATCACCACGTCACAGCCAGGCGCTGCCACGGCGGAACCGGCCACGGCGCAGCCGGGCGCGGCCACGCCGGAAGGGATCCCGAACGCTGGGTCGGTGGCCGTCCGTGTGGGCGCGCCGGACGGCGACGCCGCCGGGCTGAGCACCGTCACCGTCCTGGCGCCCCGCGGGCCGCGGGTGCTCGGCGTCGTCGCCGGCGTGCTGGCGCTGCACCGCCTCGACGTCCGCTCCGCCAGCGCTTCCACCGCGGGCGACGCCGTCGTGCTGGTCTGGCGGGTGGTCGCGCGCCGCGGCGGCGGGCCGGACGCGGTCCGGCTGCGCGAGGACGTCACCCGGGCGCTCGGCGGCAGCCTGGACCTGGGGGAGCGTCTGGCGGCCCGCGCGGCGGAGTGGCGGGGCAGGGTCATCGCGCACGCCCGGCCCCGGGTCGAGCTGCTGCGCGAGGTGTCGGCGGACGCGACTGTCCTCGAGGTGCGCGCGCACGACGAGGCCGGCCTGCTGCACCGGCTCGCGACGGCGCTCAGCGGGCCGGGCGTCGTGATCCGGTCCGCCGTCGTCGAGACGCTCGGCTCGGAGGCGATCGACGTCTTCTACCTCGTCGACGATGCCGGCGCGCCGCTGTCGCAGGCGGCCGAGGACGTCGTGGTCGCCGCCGCCCGCGCCGCCCTCGACGGCGACGCCGACGACGCCTCCTGACGACCCGTTGATCATGGAGAAATCGGGGTTCCGACGCGCCCGGAACCCCGGTTTCTCCATGATCAACGCGGATTGCGGGCCGTCCGACGCCGGCCGAACCGGTTCGTCAGGGGCGACGGGTATCGTCGGGGCTGTCGTCTGCGAACACCGGAAGGACCACGAACCATGCCCCGCGTCGCCCTGGTCACGTGCGCCGACCTGCCTCATCTGGACACCGACGACCAGCTGGTGGTCCAGCCGCTGCGGGCGCTGGGCGTCGACGTCGAGACGCCGGTCTGGGACGACCCCGCCGTCGACTGGGCCGCGTTCGACCTCGCCGTCCTGCGCAACCCCTGGGACTACGCCCGCCGCCGCGAGCCGTTCCTGGCGTGGGCGCACGCCGTCCCGCGGCTGCTGAACCCGCCGAAGGTCGTCGAGTGGAACACCGACAAGGTGTACCTGCGCGAGCTGGCCGCCGCGGGGCTGCCCGTCGTCCCCACGACCTGGCTGACGCCGGGTGACGCCGCGACCGAGCTGCCCGGCAGCGGCGAGTACGTCCTCAAGCCGTCGGTCAGCGCCGGCTCCGCCGACACCGGCCGCTACCGGCTCGACGACGCCGAGCAGCGCGCCCTCGCCGTCGCGCAGGTCGAGAAGCTGCTGGCCCGCGGGTCCACCGTCATGCTGCAGCCGTACCTCGAGGCGGTCGACACCGCCGGCGAGACCGCCATGCTGCACATCGGCGGCGAGTTCAGCCACGCCATCCGCAAGGGCGCCCTGCTCGACGGGCCCGACCTCCGCGACGGCAAGCCGCTGTGGAGCGAGCAGATCGACCCTCGCGAGCCCACGCCCGCCGAGGCCGAGCTGGCGCGGCGGACGCTCGACGCCATCCCGGGCAGCGACACCCTGCTGTACGCGCGCGTCGACACCATTCCCGGAGCCGACGGCGCCCCGGTCATCCTCGAGGTCGAGCTGACCGAGCCGAGCCTGTTCCTGGCCACGTCGCCGGGCGCGCCGGAACGTCTGGCGCGGGCGATCGCCGCTCGCCTCTAACCGATACCATCGTCCCCGGCCGGGACGCCCGGCCACACCCCACGAGACCGAGGAGCAGTCGTGTCCGAACAGATCCGCATCGTCGTCGCCGGAAGCGAGCGACAGGTCGGTGCGGGCACGACGGCGGCCGACCTGTTCGCCGACGACCCCACGGTCATCGCGGCGCGGGTCGGCGGCACGCTCGTCGACCTCGCCCGGGTGCTGGCCGACGGCGACGACGTCGAGCCGGTCGCCATCGACTCGCGCGACGGCCGCGACATCCTGCGCCACTCGACGGCGCACGTCATGGCGCAGGCGGTGCAGGAGCTGTACCCCGAGGCCAAGCTCGGCATCGGCCCGCCGGTCGAGAACGGCTTCTACTACGACTTCGACGTCGCCGAGCCGTTCACCCCCGACGATCTCAAGAGCATCGAGAAGAAGATGCAGCAGATCGTCAAGGAGCGGCAGTCGTTCGTGCGCCGCCCGGTCAGCGACGACGACGCCCGCGCGGAGCTGGCGTCCGAGCCGTACAAGCTCGAGCTCATCGGCCTCAAGGGCGGCGGCGCGGAGGCCGCGGCCGAGGGCGCGTCGGCCGAGGTCGGCGCCGGCGAGCTGACCATCTACGACAACGTGCGACCCGACGGCGAGCTGGCCTGGAAGGACCTCTGCCGCGGCCCGCACCTGCCCACCACGCGGAACATCCCGGCCTTCAAGCTGATGCGCGTCGCCGCGGCGTACTGGCGGGGGAGCGAGAAGAACCCGCAGCTGCAGCGCATCTACGGCACCGCCTGGGAGAGCCGCGAGGCGCTCAAGGACTACCTCGACCGCCTCGCCGAGGCCGAGCGCCGCGACCACCGCAAGCTGGGCCGCGAGCTCGACCTGTTCAGCTTCCCCGACGAGCTCGGCTCCGGCCTGCCGGTGTTCCACCCCAAGGGCGGCGTCCTCAAGCGCGAGATGGAGGACTACGTCCGCCGCCGGCACCTGGAGGAGGGCTTCCAGTACGTCGGCACGCCGCACATCACCAAGCAGGGCCTGTTCGAGACCTCCGGGCACCTGCCGTACTACGCCGAGGGCATGTTCCCGCCCATGGAGCTCGAGGGCAGCTCGTACTACCTCAAGGCCATGAACTGCCCGATGCACAACCTCATCTATCGCTCCCGCGGCCGGTCCTACCGCGAGCTGCCGCTGCGGCTGTTCGAGTTCGGCTCGGTGTACCGGTACGAGAAGTCCGGCGTGGTGCACGGCCTCACCCGCGTGCGCGGCATGACGCAGGACGACTCCCACTCCTACGTCACCCAGGAGCAGGCCGCCGACGAGATCCGCCACCTGCTGAACTTCGTCCTCGGGCTGCTCAAGGACTTCGGGCTCGACGACTACTACCTCGAGCTGTCCACCCGCGACCCCGAGTCCGACAAGTTCATCGGCACCGACGAGCAGTGGGAGGTGGCCACCCGCACGCTCGAGGAGGTCGGCAAGGCCTCCGGCCTCGAGCTGGTCCCCGACCCGGGCGGCGCCGCCTACTACGGCCCGAAGATCTCGGTGCAGACCCGCGACGCCATCGGCCGCAGCTGGCAGATGTCGACCATCCAGCTCGACTTCAACCAGCCGGCCCGGTTCGAGCTGGAGTACCAGGCAGCCGACGGCTCCCGGCAGCAGCCGGTCATGATCCACTCGGCGAAGTTCGGCTCCATCGAGCGGTTCATCGGCGTGCTGACCGAGCACTACGCCGGCGCCTTCCCGCCCTGGCTGGCGCCGGTGCAGGCGGTCGGCATCCCCATCGCCGACGAGCACGTCCCGTACCTCGAGCGGCTGGCGGCGAAGCTGCGCGAGCACGGCATCCGGGTCGAGGTCGACGACTCCGACGACCGCATGCAGAAGAAGATCCGCAACGCGCAGAAGCAGAAGATCCCGTTCATGCTCATCGCCGGCGACGACGACGTCGCCAAGGACGCGGTCTCCTTCCGCTACCGCGATGGCAGCCAGAAGAACGGCGTCCCGGTCGACGACGCCGTCGCCGAGATCGTCGACGCCGTCAAGCGCCGGATCCAGGTCTGACCGTGCCGGAGGCCGACCGCCTCGAGCGGCTGTGGACGCCGTACCGGATGGCCTACATCACCGGCGAGCCGGGCAACGGACGCGACGGCGACGGCTGCCCGTTCTGCGAGATCCCGAAGAAGTCCGACGAGGACGGGCTGATCCTGCGCCGCGGCGCGACGGTCTACGCGGTGCTGAACCTGCACCCGTACAACCCGGGCCATCTCATGGTGGTCCCGTACCGCCACACCGGCGAGTTCGAGACGCTCACCGACGAGGAGTCGCGGGAGCTCACGGCGATGACGCAGGACGCCGTCCGCGCGGTGAAGGCGGCCTCCAGCCCGCAGGGTTTCAACGTCGGCCTCAACCTCGGCGGCATCGCCGGCGGGTCGCTCTCGGACCATCTGCACCAGCACGTCGTGCCGCGGTGGACCGGCGACGCCAACTTCATGACCGTCCTCGACAACACCAAGATCATGCCGCAGCTGCTCGCCGACACCCGGGCGCTGCTGGCCGCCGCCTGGCCCGAGTAGGAGACTCGCCGTCGGTGAACGCGCCGGTGGCAAGGTAGTCGAGCGTGACGCCCGACGACGGATGGACGAGGTCCGGTTGCTGCGACGCCGGCCGGTAGGTGGCGCTGACCTCGCCCTCAGCGGCGTAGTAGCAGGCTCATGGTCGACCACACTTCCCTCTAGGGCGTACGGCGTGATGGTCCAGGATCGACCCCGTCATGATGTGGTCGATCCTGGATGATCACGCACGGGCCGGCCGGCTACGCCGAGCTGCCCGCCGTCACCTTGGCGGCGAGGTTGTGCGGCATCGGCTCGTAGCGGGCGTAGTGGCGGGTGAAGGTGCCGGTGCCGTGGCTCATCGCCCGCAGGTCGATCGCGTACCGCACGATCTCCGTCTGCGGCACCTCGGCCCGCACCACCGTCCGCCCGGCTCCCACGGCCTCGGTGCCGAGCACCCGGCCGCGTCGTCCGGCCAGATCGCCCATCACGGCGCCCACGTAGTCGTCGGGGACCATGACCGACACCTCGTCCACCGGCTCGAGCAGGTTCACCCCCGCCGCCGCGGCCGCCTCGCGCAGCGCCAGGCCGCCCGCCGTCTGGAAGGCCATGTCCGACGAGTCGACGCTGTGCGCCTTGCCGTCGTACAGCGTGACCTTGATGTCGACCATCGGGTAGCCGGCGACGGTGCCGCGCTCCATCTGTGCCCGCACGCCCTTCTCGACCGACGGGATGAACTGGCGCGGGACGGCGCCGCCGACGACCTTGTCGACGAACTCGAAGCCGGCGCCCTCGGGGAGCGGCTCGACCTCGATCTCGCAGACGGCGTACTGGCCGTGCCCGCCGGTCTGCTTGACGTGACGGCCGCGGCCGGTCGCCTTGCCGGCCAGCGTCTCGCGCAGCGGCACCCGCAGCGGCACGGTGTCGACGTTGACGCCGTGGCGGGTGCGCAGCCGGTCCAGGACGAGGTCGGCGTGCGCCTCGCCCATGGTCCACAGCACCAGCTGGTGCGTCTCGGGGTTGTTCTCGACCCGCAGCGTCGGGTCCTCGGCGACCAGCCGCGACAGGCCCTGCGCGAGCTTGTCCTCGTCGGCCTTGGCCGACGGGACGATCGCGAACGGCAGCAGTGGCTCGGGCATCGTCCACGGCCGCATGAGCAGCGGGTCGTCCTTGGCCGACAGCGTGTCGCCGGTCTCGGCGCGGGACAGCTTCGCGATCGCGACGATGTCGCCGGCGTGCGCCTCGCCGACCGGCCGCTGCGTCTTGCCCAGCGGGCAGGACAGCGCACCGATGCGCTCGTCCTCGTCGTGCTCCTCGTGGCCGCGGTCGGCGAGGAAGTGGCCCGACACGTGCACCGTCTGGTCCGGGCGCAGCGTGCCGGAGAACACCCGCACCAGGCTCACGCGGCCCACGTAGGGGTCGGACGTGGTCTTGACGACCTCCGCGAGCAGCGGTCCGGCCGGGTCGGCCGCGATGCCTTCGCGCGGCGTGCCGTCCAGCGCCGTCACCTCGGGCAGGGGATGCTCGGCGGGGGCGGGGAAGCCGCCGGCGATGACCTCCAGCAGTTCCTGCGTGCCCAGGCCGGTCGCGGAGCAGACCGGGATGACCGGGTGGAACGAGCCGCGCGCGACCGCCCGCTCGAGGTCGTCGACGAGCACCTTCAGCTCGATGTGCTCGCCGGCCAGATAGCGGTCCATCAGCGTCTCGTCCTCGGACTCCTCGATGATGCCCTCGATCAGCTCACCCCGTGCCTCCTCAAGCCGGGCGGCCTCGTCGCCGGACGGGTCGCGCTCGCCGCGCCGCCCGCCGTCGTAGGTGAAGACCCGCTCGCTGAGCAGGCCGACCAGGGAGTCCGTCCCGCTGGGCAGGTAGAGGGGCAGGACCTTGTCGCCGAAGCCCTCGCGGATGGCGGCCAGGGTGCCGGCGTAGTCCGAGCGGGGATGGTCCAGCTTGGTCAGGACGACGGCGCGCGGCATGCGCACCGCCTCGCACTCGGCCCAGAGCAGCCGGGTGGTGCCGTCGATCGGCTCGGCCGTCGACACGACGAACAGCGCGCAGTCGGCGGCGCGCAGCCCGGCCCGCAGGTCTCCGACGAAGTCGGCGTAGCCGGGGGTGTCCAGCAGGTTGATCTTCGTCTGCTCGTGGAGCAGCGGGGCGAGGGCGAGACCGACCGAGCGCTGCTGACGGATCTCGGTCTCGTCGTGGTCGCACACCGTGGTGCCGTCCTCGACCCGGCCGGGCCGGTGGATCGTCCCGGACGCGACGAGGAGGGCCTCGACGAGTGTGGTNACGCGACGAGGAGGGCCTCGACGAGTGTGGTCTTGCCGGCGGAGGTCGGGCCGACGAGGGCGACGTTGCGGACGTCGACCCCGTCGGCCGGAGGTACGCCTCCGGCGTCGGGCTGCTCTCCCGTCTGGTGTCGTGTCGCCATGCGCCAGCCTCCTGCCTCGCAGGCGACGCGCGGCCCGGCGGTACCAGCGCCTCGTTGCGCCGCCGCGGTTCGTAGATGTGGTGATGGCCACTTTGGTGCGCGACGCGTGGATGCGCAAGGGTGATCGGCATAACGCCAGTAGCATGGCCGCGCCGGGTGCCGCTCACTCAGCGGGCCGGTTTCGGACATCTGGAGTCGAACGGACGGGCGATGCTCGACAAGTACACCCGGGTCTATTCGACCCGCATCCTGACCCCCGCTGCGCGCGGAATGCTGCGGCTGGGGCTGGGACCGGACGCGGTGACGGTCATCGGCACCCTCGGCGTCGTCGCCGGCGCGCTGATCTTCTACCCGCGGGGGGAGTTCTTCTGGGGGACGCTGTTCATCACGGCATTCGTCTTCTTCGACAACATCGACGGCATCATGGCGCGGTTGCAGGGCCGCACCAGCAAATGGGGTGCGTTCCTCGACTCCACGCTCGACCGCTTCGGCGACGCCGCGATCTTCGGCGGGCTGGCGCTGTGGTTCGCCGGCGACGGCGACAACCTGCGCATGGTCGCGCTGCTGATCGCCTGCCTGACGCTGGGCGCCGTCGTCTCCTACGCCAAGGCACGGGCCGAGAGCCTCGGCTACACCGCCGGCGGCGGCATCGCCGAGCGGGCCGACCGGCTGGTCGCGATCCTCGTCGTCACCGGGTTCGTCGGCATGCTCGACCTCCCCGTGGCGGTGCTGGAAGTGCTGCTGTGGCTGCTGACGGCGGCCAGCGCGTGGACGGTGTGGCACCGGGTCAACACGGTGCGACGGCAGGCGGCCCTGGAGTGAGCGCGTTCAGCGACCAGCGCCAGCTGTGGCTCTACAGCACCGGCTGGAAAGCGGTCCAGCACATGCCGGAGCGGGCGGCCTACCGGTCGTTCCGGACCATCGCGGACTTCTTCTGGCGCCGCCGCAGCCCGTCGGTGCGGCGGCTGGAGATGAACCTGGCCCGGGTCGGCAAGTACGAGCCCGACGAGCTGCGCGAGCTGACCCGGCTCGGCGCCCGCTCGTACATGCGGTACTGGTGCGACGCGTTCCGGATGTCGGAGTGGAGCCACGAGCGCATCCTCGACCGCGTGCGCACGGTCGACGAGTACCGCCTGCGCGACGCCCTGGCCGCGGGCCGGGGCGTGGTCGTCCCGCTGCCGCACATGGGCAACTGGGACTGGGCCGGCGCCTGGGCCTGCCTCACCGGCGCGCCGCTGGCGACGGTGGCCGAGCGGCTGCGCCCTGAGAAGCTGTACGAGCGCTTCGTCACCTACCGCGAGGCGCTGGGCATGACGGTGCACCCGCTGGGCGGCGAGGGCGTCATGAGCGCGCTGGCCGAGCACCTGGGCCGTGGCGGGCTGGTGTGCCTGCCGGCCGAGCGCGACCTGTCCCGCCGCGGCGTCCCCGTCACGCTGTTCGGCGAGCCGACGCGGATGCCGGCCGGCAGCGCGATGCTGGCGCTGCGCACGGGCGCCGCGCTGATCCCCGTCACGCTCGCCTACGAGGGCCGCGAGCCCGACCACGGCCTCGTCATCCGGTTCCACGAGCCGATCGAGCCGCCGGAGGAGCGCGGCGAGCGGCTGGCGACGATGACGCAGCGCATCGCCGACGCGTTCGAGGTCGGCATCGCCGCCAACCCCGAGGACTGGCACATGACGCAGCGGCTGTTCCTGGCCGACCTCGACCCGAACGACCCGCGGCGGCGGGTGCAGCCGGTGACGTCGTGAGAGTCGGCATCGCCTGCCCGTACTCCTGGGACGTCCCGGGCGGCGTCCAGGTGCACATCCGCGACTTCACCGAGGAGCTGACGCGGCGCGGCCACAGCGTCTCCGTCCTGGCGCCGGGCGATGACGACGACGACCTGCCGCCGTACGTCACCACCGTCGGCAAGCCGGTGGCGATCCCGTACAACGGATCGGTGGCGCGGGTGGCCTTCGGTCCGCGCACGGCCGCGCGGGTGCGCCGCTGGCTGGTCGACGGCGAGTTCGACGTCGTGCACGTCCACGAGCCGGCGTCGCTGTCGCTGGGCCTGATCGCCACCTGGTGGGCCGAGGTGCCGATCGTGGCGACGTCGCACTCGGCGATGCGCCGGTCGCGGGCGATGAGCGCGGCACAGGGGATCCTCAAGTCGGCGTTCGAGAAGTTCACCGCCCACATCGCCGTCTCCGAGGAGGCCCGGCGGACCGTCGTCGAGCACCTCGGCGTCAACGCCGTGCTGATCCCGAACGGGCTCTACGTCGACCGCTTCGCCGTCCCGCCCCGCCCTGAATGGCGGTCGGACGAGGGGACGCTGTCGTTCCTCGGCCGCCTCGACGAGCCGCGCAAGGGCCTGCAGGTGCTGCTCAAGGCGTGGCCGGCCATCCACGACGCGTTCCCCAAGGCGCGGCTGCTGGTGGCCGGCCGGGGCGAGATCGACGACATCCGCCGCGGCATCGACCCCCGCCACCGCGACGCCGTCGAGTTCCTGGGCGGCGTCAGCGACGACGACAAGGCCGCGATGCTGGCCAGCAGCGACATCTACGTCGCGCCGCACATCGGCGGCGAGTCGTTCGGCATCGTGCTGGCCGAGGCGATGGCGGCGGGCGCACCGGTGCTGGCCAGCGACCTCGAGGCGTTCCAGGTCGTGCTGGACGGCGGCCGCCTGGGCGCGCTGGTGCCGGTGGGCGACGCGTCCGCGCTGGCGGCGGAGGCGATCGCGCTGCTCGGCGACCCGGCGCGCCGGGCCCGGTATCGCGCGGCCGCCTCCCTGGGCGTGCGGCGCTACGACTGGGGGCGGGTCGCCGACGAGGTGCTGGCGGTCTACGAGATGGCGGTCGCCGTCGGGTCCGGCGGCCACACCTTCAAGCTGCCGGGGCTGCCGTGAACTGGGAATGGTTGTTCGTCACCATCGCCGTGCTCGCCGCGCTCGGCGTGTATCTGTCGTGGACGGCGGGGCGGCTGGACCGGCGGCACGCCCGGCTGGAGGCGTCGCGGGCGGTGCTCGACGCCGAGCTGCTGCGCCGGTCGGGCTCGGTGCTGGACCTGGCGACCGCGGGTCTGCTCGACCCTGCGACGTCGGTGGCGCTGGCCGACGCCGCCTCGCGGGCCCGGACGGCGGCCGAGGGCGCGGAGCGCTACCAGGCCGAGAGTGACCTGACGGCGGTGCTGACGGCGGCGCTGGACGACCCGGCCGACCTGGAGTCGCTGCGGTCCGACCCGGCCGCGGAGGCCGCGCTCGAGGAGCTGGCGATGGCCTGCCGGCGGGCCGCCCATGCGCGGCGGTTCCACAACGAGCTGGTGCGCGGCGCCGTGCGACTGCGGCGCAAGGCGCTGGTCCGCTGGCTGCGGCTGGCCGGGTACGCGCCGATGCCCGAGACCGTCGAGCTGGACGACACCGTGCCCCGGGGGCTGGCGTCGGAGTAGGCCGGTTGGTCGCCGTCCGGCCCTGAGATGATCACGTTCACGACGAAAACCCGTGTCGTACTACGCCTGCGATCGTGTCGAGGGTCGAGAAATCCTCATGACGGCCCACCCCACCCGTCGGAAAGCGCTCACCACCACCCCGCGCCGTTGATCATCAACCTTTCGCGTCGCTATGGCAGCACGAAAGGTTGATGATCACGGGAGCGGAAGGGCGGGCGGTGGCCGGAAATGGACGCGGTGGTGTCACGGGCGAGGACGTACCATGGACCTGTCCCTCCGCCCATCGACTCAAAGGGTTCGAGCAGCAGTGTCCGAAGAGACGCAGTCCACCGTCGGTACCGCCCGGGTCAAGCGTGGCATGGCCGAGATGCTCAAGGGTGGCGTGATCATGGACGTGGTCACCCCCGAGCAGGCCCGCATCGCCGAGGACGCCGGCGCCGTCGCCGTCATGGCGCTCGAGCGGGTCCCGGCCGACATCCGCGCCCAGGGCGGCGTGGCGCGCATGAGCGACCCCGACCTCATCGACGGCATCATCGACGCGGTGTCCATCCCGGTCATGGCGAAGGCGCGCATCGGGCACTTCGTCGAGGCGCAGGTGCTGCAGAGCCTGGGTGTCGACTACATCGACGAGTCCGAGGTGCTCACCCCGGCCGACTACGAGCACCACATCGACAAGTGGAAGTTCACCGTGCCGTTCGTGTGCGGTGCGACCAACCTGGGCGAGGCGCTGCGCCGCATCGCCGAGGGCGCGGCCATGATCCGCTCCAAGGGCGAGGCCGGCACCGGCGACGTCTCCAACGCCACCACCCACATGCGTCAGCTGCGCGACCAGATCACCCGGCTCGCCTCGCTGCCCGAGGACGAGCTGTACGTCGCGGCCAAGGAGCTGCAGGCGCCGTACGAGCTGGTCAAGGAGGTCGCGCAGGCCGGCAAGCTCCCGGTGGTGCTGTTCACCGCCGGCGGCATCGCCACCCCGGCCGACGCCGCCATGATGATGCAGCTGGGCGCCGAGGGCGTCTTCGTCGGCTCGGGCATCTTCAAGTCCGGCGACCCCGCCCGCCGCGCCGAGGCCATCGTCAAGGCCACCACGTTCTACAACGACCCCGACACCCTGGCCAAGGTGTCCCGCGGCCTCGGCGAGGCCATGGTCGGCATCAACGTCGCCGACGTGCCCGAGCCGCACCGGCTGGCCGAGCGCGGCTGGTGACCTCCCGGCAGTGACGGCCGACGCCTCCGACCTGGGGGAGTGGCGCGACGAGGACGGCGTCTGGTTCCGTCGCGCCGCCCGGGTCATCGCCGTCGACCCGGCGGGGCGGGTGCTGGTGATGCGCGGCGTCGACCCCGCCGCGCACGACCACGTCTGGTGGATCACCCCGGGCGGAGGCCTGGAGCCCGACGAGGACGAGCGGGCCGGAGCCGTCCGCGAGCTGTTCGAAGAGAGCGGCATCCGCCTCGACCCGGCCGAGCTGGCCGGGCCGGTCGCCGTCCGCAGCGCCCGCTTCGACTTCGACGGGCGCCCGTACCGCCAGGACGAGGTGCTGTTCTTCGCCCGGGTCCGCGACGCCGGCGACGCCCTCGACACCACCGGCTGGACGGCCGTCGAGCAGGCGTCGGTGACGGAGCTGCGCTGGGTCACCGCCGACGAGCTCGACGCCGTCGGCGAACCGGTCTACCCGCCGGCACTGCCGTCGATCGTGCGCGGCCTGCTCGAGCGCGGCTGGGACGGCGTCCTACATACGGTCGACTGACGCCCACGACGGTAGAATCGAAGGTCGGCATCCCTGATCCTCATCGGAAGGCACACCGTGACCCAGCCCACCGTCGGCGTACTCGCCCTGCAGGGCGACGTCCGCGAGCACCAGCGCATGCTGGCCGCCGTCGGCGCGCAGAGCCGCCCGGTCCGCACGCCGGCCGAGCTCGACGCCGTCGACGCACTCGTGCTGCCCGGCGGCGAGTCCACCACGATGTGGCGGCTGGCCAGGACGTTCGGACTGCTCGAGCCGCTGCGCCGGCGCGTCGCCGGCGGCATGCCCGCCTACGGGTCGTGCGCCGGCATGATCATGCTGGCCGACCGCATCGAGGGCGGCGTCGCGGGGCAAGAGACCGTCGGCGGCATGGACATCACCGTCCGGCGCAACGCGTTCGGCCGCCAGGTCGACTCCTTCGAGGCCGACCTCGACTTCCCGGCGCTCGGCGCCGAGCCGCTGCACGCGGTGTTCATCCGGGCGCCCTGGGTCGAGAAGGTCGGCGACGGCGTCGAGGTGCTCTCCCGCGTGGCGACGGCCGACGGCGACGGCACGGGTAATATCGTCGCGGTCCGGCAAGGACGGCTCCTCGCGACGTCGTTCCACCCGGAACTGACCGCGGACGCGCGTGTGCACGCGCTCTTCCTCGACATCGTGAAGGAGGCTTGACCCCTCATGTCCGGCCACTCCAAGTGGGCGACCACCAAGCACAAGAAGGCCCTGGTCGACGCGAAGCGGGGCAAGCTCTTCGCCAAGCTGATCAAGAACATCGAGGTGGCGGCCCGCACCGGCGGCGGCGACCCCGCGGGCAACCCGACCCTCTACGACGCCATCCAGAAGGCGAAGAAGTCGTCGGTCCCCAACGACAACATCGACCGCGCCGTCAAGCGCGGCTCCGGCGCCGAGGGCGGCGGGGCCGAGTACCAGACCATCATGTACGAGGGCTACGGCCCCAACGGCGTCGCCGTCCTCATCGAGTGCCTCACCGACAACCGCAACCGCGCGGCCTCTGAGGTCCGCGTCGCCATGACCCGCAACGGCGGCTCCATGGCCGACCCCGGCTCCGTCGCCTACATGTTCGACCGCAAGGGCGTCGTCGTCGTGCCGGCGGCCCAGGAGGGCGGCCGCACGCTCACCGAGGACGACCTCCTCGAGGTCGTGCTCGACGCCGGCGCCGAAGAGGTCGAGGACCTCGGCGAGGCGTTCGAGATCCGCAGCGAGGCCAGCGACCTCGTCGCCGTCCGCACCGCCATCCAGCAGGCCGGCCTCGACTACGACTCCGCCGAGTCGTCGTTCGTGCCGTCGGTCAGCGTTCCGCTCGACGAGGAGGGCGCCCGGAAGATCTTCCGGCTCATCGACGCCCTCGAGGACAGCGACGACGTCCAGAACGTGTGGGCCAACTTCGACGTCTCCGACGACGTCATGGCGGCGGTCGGCTGATCGGTCGCGGCGCGTCTGCGCCGTCCGTGAAACGCCCGCCGGTAGTGTCGGCACCGAACTGGTGTTCGGCGAAGGGTGCTGCATGCGGGTGTTGGGGGTCGATCCGGGGCTGACGCGGTGCGGTCTCGGCGTCGTCGAGGGGTCGCCCGGGCGCCCGCTGAACCTCGTCGCCGTCGACGTCGTCCGCACGCCCGCCGACGCCGAGCTCGGGCACCGGCTGCTGGCCATCGAGACGGCGCTGGAGGAGTGGGTCGCCACCTACCGGCCCGACACCGTCGCCGTCGAGCGGGTGTTCAGCCAGCACAACGTCCGCACCGTCATGGGGACGGCGCAGGCCAGCGGCGTCGCGACGCTCGTCGCGGCGCGCCGCGGCATCCCCGTCGTCACCCACACGCCGAGCGAGGTGAAGGCCGCCGTCAGCGGCAGCGGCCAGGCCGACAAGGCCCAGGTCGCGTTCATGGTGACCCGGCTGCTGCGGCTCGACGCCCGCCCCAAGCCGGCCGACGCCAGCGACGCGCTGGCGCTGGCCATCTGCCAGGTGTGGCGCGGCTCGGCGCAGAACCGGCTGCAGGCCGCGGTCGCCGCGGCGGGGAGGGGACGACGGTGATCGCTTACGTCCGTGGCCAGGTCACGGTGGTCCGGCCGACCGAGGCCGTCATCGACGTCGGCGGCGTCGGCCTGGCGCTGCACTGCACGCCGTCGACGACGTCGGCGCTGCGGCTGGGCGAGGTGGCCCAGCTGGCCGCCAGCCTCGTCGTCCGTGAGGAGTCGCTGACGCTCTACGGCTTCGCCGACGAGGACGAGAAGACGGTGTTCGAGCTGCTGCAGACCGCCAGCGGCGTCGGCCCGCGGCTGGCGCAGGCCATGCTGTCAGTGCACTCGCCCGACGACCTGCGCCGCGCCGTCGCCACCGAGGACCTCGTCGCGCTCACGAAGGTGCCCGGCATCGGCAAGAAGGGCGCCCAGCGCATCGTCATCGAGCTCAAGGACAAGCTCGGCGTGCCCGGCGGCGGGCCGTCGCTGACGCCGGTGCCGTCCGGCCCGGCGCCCGGCGCGGCCGACTGGCAGGGCCAGGTGCACGAGGCGCTGCTCGGTCTCGGCTGGTCCACCCGCGAGGCCGACCGCGCCGTCGAGGCCGTCGCCGCCGAGGTGAACGGTGACGGGCAGCAGCAGGACGTCTCCGCGCTGCTGCGCAAGGCGTTGCGTACTCTGGCGAAGACATGAGCCTTCCCGACGACCACGTGCACCGGCTGGTGGGCGGCGACGCCGACCAGGAGGAACGCACCGTCGAGGCGGCCCTGCGGCCGCGCACGCTCGCGGAGTTCGTCGGGCAGGAGCGGCTGCGCGAGCAGCTCTCGCTCGTGCTCGACGCCGCCCGGGCGCGGGGGAGGAGCGCCGACCACATCCTCCTGTCCGGCCCGCCCGGCCTCGGCAAGACGACGCTGGCGATGATCGTGGCCGCCGAGATGGGCGTGCCGCTGCGCATCACCAGCGGCCCGGCCATCCAACACGCCGGCGACCTCGCGGCCATCCTGTCCTCGGTCAACGAGGGCGACGTGCTGTTCTTCGACGAGATCCACCGCATGGCCCGGCCGGCGGAGGAGATGCTCTACACCGCGATGGAGGACTTCCGGGTCGACGTCGTGGTCGGCAAGGGGCCGGGCGCCACCGCCATCCCGCTGGACCTGCCGCACTTCACGCTGGTGGGGGCCACGACGCGGACCGGGCTGCTGCCGGGCCCGCTGCGCGACCGGTTCGGCTTCACCGGCCACCTGGAGCTGTACGAGCCGGCCGAGCTCGAGCTGGTGCTGCGCCGCTCGGCCGGGCTGCTGGACGTCGAACTGCGCCGCGACGGGTCGCGCGAGATCGCCGGCCGGTCGCGGGGGACGCCACGCATCGCCAACCGGCTGCTGCGCCGGGTGCGCGACTTCGCCGAGGTCCGCGGCGACGGCGTCATCACCGGCGACGTCGCCCGCGCGGCCCTGAAGGTCTTCGCCGTCGACGAACTGGGGTTGGACCGCCTCGATCGGGCCGTCCTGACGGCGCTGTGCAAGAGCTTCGGCGGCGGACCCGTCGGGCTCGGCACGCTGGCCGTCGCCGTCGGTGAGGAGCGCGAGACCGTCGAGGAGGTGGCCGAGCCGTTCCTCGTCCGGGCCGGCCTGCTGGCGCGCACCCCGCGCGGGCGCGTCGCGACCCCCGCCGCGTGGAGCCATCTCGGCCTGGCCGTCCCGGCGCAGACGGCGTTCGGGCACGGGTTCGGCGAGCCCGACCTGTTCTCGGCCGCCGACGGCTGACATCGGGCTGGTGGAGCGGTTGCGCCGGAATGCTCGCCCGCGGCCCGTGTTTCCGGTCGTCGATGCCGGGGCAGAGGACATAATATTCGACTACATCGCTGCGCGACTCGAGGGATGTGCTGATCGACGAGAGGAGACGTCGAGGCGTTGAAGAGTCATGTGTTCACGGGCAAGGTCGTCGGCCACTCGCCCCGGCCACCCGAGGCACCGGCCGGAGGACGTATGAATGCGAACAACCTGGCCGAGACTGGTTTGCGGGACTTCTACGATCCCGCGAGCCTGCACGACTCCGAGCCGCTGGACGCGTTCGTCGACCGCGTCGCCTCGACCCGCCGGCCGGTGTCGCTCCCTCCCGTGGGTGATCTCCTGGGGCACGAGGTCGTCCTCGCCGAGGCCGTCCACGCGCTGCTGGATGACGGCCCCGGGGTGACGCTGCCGATTCCGGACGATCGTCAGCACGCCGTGGTGGCGGCGGTGACGGCCTACGCCGACAACGTCGCGCGCTCCGTCCTCGAAGTCGCCGACGACATCGCCGAAGACGCCGAACAGCTGCGCGACCTGCTGCACGGCAGTGTGCGGCCCATGCCGGGGCGCGCCGCGCTGGCCGGGCGGGTGCTGGCCGCGGTCGCCCACGCGGGCGAGTTCCGGCGCAGCGGCCGCGACTACTTCATGCATCCCGACGAGGTGGCCTCCATCGTCACCACCGCGTGGCGGCGGCAGATCCGCGGCGAGGGCGAGCGTCTGGACGTCGCCCAGTTCCTGGCCTACTGCCACGACAGCTTCGAGGACACCATCGACCCGTTCGGCGCCTACCTGTCCGAGCGCCCGGTCATCGTCTCGCCGCTGGTCGCGCAGCGTGTGCTCGAGATGATCGGGGTGCCCGACGCCCGTGACGTCGCGCGGGTCCTGCTGCTCATGACGCGCACCAAGGACGTCGACGGCAACCGGATGGACTACTTCGACTACCTCGACCGCGGCGTACGCCAGGGCGGCGCGCTGTTCATGCTCACCAAGGCGCCCGACATCCACCACAACCTCAACATCGAGCCCGAGCTCATCGAACGCGGCGACCGCAAGGCGCGGGCGCGTTATGAGAAGCGCGACGTCTACCGCGCGGCCGCCGACAAGATGCGGTTCGCGGCCGAGTCCCAGGACGCCGCCACCGCCTGGGTGGTCCACTCGGTCTTCGCGGTGTCGGCCGGCGACCTCGCCCCCACGATCAAGAGCGACACCGTCAGCCTGCAGGAGATCGCGGCCGCCGTACGGCGGAAGATGGCCGGCGCCGTGTGATGCTCGCGCCCCGGCCGGTTGACCGGGGCACCAGCGCTAGACTGTCCCTTTCGGCGGCCGCCAGGGTCGCTGCGATACACGGCGCCCGTCACCCCGGGTGCCGCGGGAAGGAAACCAGTCTCAATCATGGAAGCACTGCTGCTCCCCATCCTGCTGATCGCCGTCTTCTACTTCCTGCTCATCCGCCCGCAGCAGAAGCAGCGGCGGCAGATGATGGAGCTCCAGCAGTCGGTCCAGCCGGGGACGAAGATCATGACGACGGCCGGCCTGCTGGCCACGGTCGTCGAGGTCGACGACGACGAGGTCGTGCTCGAGGTGGCGCCGGGGGTGCACAGCCGCTACGTGCGCCGGGCCATCGCCAACGTCATCCAGCCCGACGAGCCCGCCGCGCCCGCGCCGTCCACCCCGGCCGAGACCGCCGACGACGACGCGCCGAAGCACGAGCCCGTACAGGCCCAGGGCGAAGACCGCACGAACGGCGACGACGTCCGCTGAGCCGCGGCTCGGCAGAGGCGCCGGCGCACCGACGCGATACCCTCTGACCTCGTGACGAAGATGCCGGTGATCGCCGACTCCGACCGCGACCTGCTGCTCTCCCGCATCCGGGACGTCCCGGACTGGCCGGAGCCCGGCGTGGTGTTCAAGGACATCACGCCGCTGCTGCGTGACCCCGCCGCCTTCGACACCGCGGTCGAGCTGCTCGGTGCCGTCGGGGGCGAGGACGTCGACGTCGTCGTGGGCATCGAGGCGCGCGGGTTCATCCTGGGCGCGCCGGTCGCGCATCGGCTGGGCGCGGGCTTCGTGCCGATCCGCAAGCAGGGCAAACTGCCCTGGGAGACCACCGCCGCCAGCTACGCCCTGGAGTACGGCGAGGCGACCATCGAGGTCCACGTCGACGCCTTCCAGCGCGGCGAGCGGGTCCTCATCGTCGACGACGTGCTGGCCACCGGCGGCACCGTCCGCGCGACGGTCGACCTCGTCCGCGGCGCGGGCGCCGACGTCGTCGGGGTCGGCATCCTCATGGAGCTGGGCTTCCTCGGCGGCCGGGCCAAGCTCCCCGACGTCAACCTCCAGTCGCTGCTCCTCGTCTGACGCCTGTGGCGCGGAGTTACCCGTCAGGAACAGTGAACCCCTAAACTGTGTTGTGTCCTTCACACGGGACGAGAGGGGGCCTGTGGCCGAGCAGACAGTTCCCAGCGGCGCGCTGACCCCGGTCAGGGTGCGGGCGAGGCTTGCCCGCCTGACCGCTCAACGGCAGCAGTCCGACCCCGCGCTGGAACCGCTGTTCCGCATCATCCGGGCCAACCACCCCAAGGCCGACCTCGAGATCATCGAGCGTGCCTACCGCACCGCCGCGCGCGCCCACAGCGGGCAGAAGCGCAAGAGCGGCGACCCCTACATCACCCATCCGCTGGCCGTCACCACCATCCTGGCCGAGCTGGGCATGACCCCGCCGACGCTGGCGGCGGCGCTGTTGCACCACGCGGTCGAGGACGGCAGCTACCCGCTGGAGACCGCCCGGGCCGAGTTCGGCGACGAGATCGCGCGCCTCATCGACGGCGTCACCAAGCTCGACAAGGTCAAGTACGGCTGGGCGGCGCAGGCCGAGACCGTCCGCAAGATGGTCATCGCCATGGCCAAGGACATCCGGGTGCTGGTCATCCAGCTGGCCGACCGCCTGCACAACGCCCGCACCTGGCGCTACGTCTCGAAGGAAGCGGCGCGCCGCGACGCTCGCGAGACGCTGGACATCTATGCCCCGCTGGCGCACCGCCTGGGCATGAACACCATCAAGTGGGAGCTCGAGGACCTCTCGTTCGCCACGCTGCACCCGAAGGTCTACGACGAGATCGTGCGGCTGGTGGCCGAGCGCGCCCCGTCGCGCGACGACTACCTCGCCTCGGTGATCGACCAGGTGCAGGGCGACCTGCGGGTGTCGAAGATCAAGGCGAACGTCTACGGGCGGCCCAAGCACTACTACTCGATCTACCAGAAGATGATCGTCCGCGGCCGCGACTTCGCCGACATCTACGACCTCGTCGGCATCCGCGTGCTGGTCGAGTCGGTGCGCGACTGTTACGCCGTCCTGGGCATCGTGCACGCGCGCTGGAACCCGGTGCCCGGCCGGTTCAAGGACTTCATCGCGATGCCGAAGTTCAACATGTACCAGTCGCTGCACACGACGGTCATCGGGCCGGGCGGCAAGCCGGTCGAGCTGCAGATCCGCACGCACGCCATGCACCGCCGGGCCGAGTACGGCGTCGCCGCGCACTGGAAGTACAAGGAAGAGGCCCGCTCCGGCCGTGAGGCCGAGAAGGACGTGGGGGCGAACGGCAGCGACGTCAACGACATGGCGTGGCTGCGGCAGCTGCTCGACTGGCAACGCGAGACCGAGGACCCGGGCGAGTTCCTCGAGTCGCTGCGGTTCGAGATCGAGTCGAACGAGGTGTTCGTCTTCACCCCGAAGGGCGACGTCGTCGCCCTGCCCACGGGCGCGAGCCCGGTCGACTTCGCCTACGCCGTCCACACCGACATCGGGCACCGCACCATCGGCGCCCGGGTCAACGGCCGGCTGGTGCCGCTGGAGTCCAAGCTCGACAACGGCGACGTCGTCGAGGTGTTCACGTCCAAGGCGCAGGGCGCCGGGCCGAGCCGCGACTGGCTGACGTTCGTCACCAGCGCGAGGGCCCGCAACAAGATCAAGCAGTGGTTCTCGAAGGAGCGCCGCGAAGAGGCCATCGAGCACGGCAAGGACGCCATCGCGCGGGCCATGCGCAAGCAGGACCTCCCGCTGCAGCGGATGATGAGCCAGGAGTCACTCAAGGCCGTCGCCGACGACCTGCGCTACCCCGACATCTCCGCGCTGTACGCGGCGGTCGGCGAGGGCAACGTCTCCGCCCAGAGCATCGTCCAGAAGCTGGTGCAGATCCTCGGCGGCGAGGAGGGCACCACCGAGGACGTCGCCGAGGCGGCCACCCCCGACCGCCCGCGCCGGCGCACCGGCGGCGACCCCGGCGTCGTCGTCAAGGGTGTCTCCGACGTGTGGGTCAAGCTGGCCCGCTGCTGCACCCCGGTGCCGGGCGACACCATCGTCGGCTTCGTCACCCGCGGCTCCGGCGTGTCGGTGCACCGCGAGGACTGCGTGAACGTCGACGGCCTGCGCCGCCAGCACGGCCGCATGGTCGAGGTCGAGTGGGCGCCCACGGCCAACAGCATGTTCCTGGTGGCCATCCAGGTCGAGGCCCTCGACCGCGCCCGGCTGCTGTCCGACGTCACGCGGGTGCTGTCCGACCAGCACGTGAACATCTTGTCGGCGACGGTGTCCACCAACACCGACCGCATCGCCACCAGCCGGTTCACCTTCGAGATGGCCGACCCCAAGCACCTGGGCCACGTGCTCAAGGCGGTGCGCGGCGTCGAAGGCGTCTTCGACGCCTACCGGCTCACCAGCGGCATCCCGGCACCGACGCACTGATCCGCCGACGGCGACGGCGCCCCGCCCGCTCCCTGCGGGCCGAGCGCCGTCGACCGTCCGGGCCGCGTCAGCTGGTGAACTCGTCGAGCGCCTGCTGGGCCTGCTCGAGCCAGGACCTGCGGGCCGTGATGGCCTCCTCGGCCTCGCGCAGCTTCCGCTCGTTGCCGGTCTCGCGCGCCTTGGCGGCCTGCCGCTCGAGGTCGGCGATCGACGCCTCCAGCTGGATGACCGTCGCCTGGGCGCGGGCCCGCGCCTCGGGGTTGGAGCGCTGCCACTCGTTCTGCTCGGCCTCGCGGATGGCGTCCTCGACCCGGCGCATGCGCCCCTCGACCGACCGCATGGCGTCGCGGGGGACGTGCCCGGCCTCCTCCCAGCGCTCCTGCAGGACGCGCAGCTGCTGGCGGGCCGCCTTCCAGTCGGTGATCGGCAGCAGCGCCTCGGCCTCGGCGAGGATGCCCTCCTTGACCACGAGGTTGGCCTGCTGCTCGTCGTCGCGCTTGGACTGGTGCGCGGCCCGGGCGCCGAAGAAGGTGTCCTGGGCGGCCCGGAACCTCTTCCAGAGGCTGTCCTCGACGCCGCGCGGCGCCGGGCCCGCGGCCTTCCACTGCGCCATCAGCTCGCGGTAGCGCCGCGACGTCGGGCCCCAGTCGGTGGACGTGCAGATCTCCTCGGCCTCGGCGAGGATGCGCTCCTTGATGACGCGGGCCTCGTCGCGGCGCTCGGCCAGCTCGGAGAAGTGCGCCTTACGCCGGCGGGTGTAATGCGTGCGCGCCGACGAGAACCGCCGCCACAGTTCGTCGTCGGTGGCGCGGTCCAGCCGCGGCAGCGACTTCCACTCCTCGAGCAGGCCGCGCAGCGTGTCGGCGCCGTTGCGCCAGTCGTTGCCCTCGGCGATGCTCTCGGCCTGCGACGCGATCTGCTCCTTGCGGCCGCGCGCCTCCTCCAGCGCACGCGCCCGGGCGGCCCGGCGCTCGGCGCGCCGCTCGGCGATGCGGGCGTCGAGCGCGTCGAGGCGGGCGCCCAACGCGGCGAGGTCGCCGATGGCGTGCGCCTCGGCCAGCTGGGTGCGCACCTTCGAGACGCCCTGGGCGGTGTCGTCGGGCGCCGCGGCACCGGACTCCAGCCGGGTCTCGAGGAGGTCGACCTGGACGGCGAGGTCCTCGTACTTGCGGACGAAGAAGGCCAGCGCCTCCTCGGGCTTGCCGACCTGCCACGAGCCGATGTGCCGCTCGCCCTCGGCGGTGCGGACGTACACCTCGCCGTTCTCGTCGACCCGGCCCCACTCGTTGGACGCGACGGTGGGCGCGGCGGGTTCCGCCGGCGCTGCCGGGGCAGGCTCGGGGGCAGCCTCCCGCGCCGCCGGTGCGGCCTCGGGCTCGGGCTGTGCGGCCTCGGGCTCGGCCGGCTCCGCCGCGGCGGCTTCGGGCGTCGGCG
>NZ_QUAL01000166.1 GCF_003579925.1 Jiangella rhizosphaerae
CCCGCCGTCGCGGAGCCGGTGACGACGCCTCCGCCGGCCACTCAGCCGCCGGTCCACCCGCCCACCGACGGCGCGCCGCCGGACCTCCCGCCCGACGACCTGCCGCCGGGCACCGTCCCGCCCCCGCCGGTCGAGGCGCCGCCCGCGCCCACCGACCCCGAGAGCGCCTATGCGCAGGGTCTCGAGGGTGCCCAGACGGTCGCCGTCGCCGAGGCGCAGCGGCTGCTCGCCCAGGTCATGGCCGACCTCAGCTCGGCCCAGGAGGTCTTCGCCGCGGCCTCCGCGGCCGCCGACGACGCCCGCGCCAACGACGTCCACGCCAAGCAGCAGCTGAAGATCGCCACCGAGTCCGTCGCCCGCACGCAACGCGAGATCGACGAGCTCGACGCCCGCGCCGACGCCACGCGCAACACCATCGGCACCATCGCCCGCGAGGCCTACCAGGGCAACAACCTCGCGGCCATGGGCGTCGTCCTCGGTGCCGAGACACCCGACGACCTCGCCTCCCGCTACATGGGCATGCGCACGCTGATGCGCACGGCCGACGGCGCGCTCGGCGAGATGGCCAACACCCAGGCCGAACTGGCCGACGCGCACGCCCGGCTGGAGGGGCAGCGGCTGCAGCTGCAGACGGTGGCCGATCAGGCCGGCCGGTCGCTGGCCGCGCTCGAGACCGCCGAGGCGGCGGCGCTCGCGGCCCGCCAGGTGGTCGACAACACGCAGACGCTGGTCGAGGCGGCGCTGCAGTCGGCCGCCGACGCCCGCCTGCAGGACTACCAGCGGTACATGGAGCTGCTGCAGCAGTCCACCGAGGTCGGCGAGCTGCTGGCCACCGTGAACTACGGGCCGGGCTACGGCACCGGCTCGTTCATCCGGCCGGCCACCGGCCCGACGACGTCTGAGTACGGCCAGCGGCTGCACCCCATCCTGGGCTACGTGAAGATGCACACCGGCCTCGACTTCGGCCGCGGCGACGGCCGCATCTACGCCGCCGACGCCGGCACGGTCGTCGAGGCCCGGTGGAACAACGCCTACGGCAACATGGTCATCGTCGACCACGGCATCGTGAACGGCCAGCGGCTCACCACGATGTACGCCCACCAGTCCGACCTCATGGTCGCGCCCGGCCAGCGGGTCGAGAAGGGCCAGTACATCGGCAACATCGGCTCGACCGGCTACTCCACCGGGCCGCATTTGCACTTCGAGGTGCGCCTCGACGGCCAGCACACCGACCCGTGGCCGTGGATCGCCAACGCCCCGCTCCCCGGCGGCGCGTCCTAGCCGACGATGTTCGTCGATGAGCGCGTACGTCACCACGACGACGCGAGCCTCGACACGGTTGTAGGCGTGGTGAGGCTCGGGTATTCGTGGTGATGGCCCACCAAACGCGGTGAAATCTCAGCATGTGGACACCGCGCCACCCACCGGAGCCCCTTCAATAGCCGACGCGGCAGCCCCGGGCCGACAAGCGGCATCCGAGCTGCCTCAGCTCAGAGCGGCGGCGTCTGCCAGTACGCGGTCCAGGGCGGCCAGGCCGGCCGGGAGCCAGCTGGGCTTGCCGCCGTACCGGCCCTCCTCCCCCGCCCGCCCGACGATGATCAGCCCGAGCGACGTGCGCACCGTCCAGCCGCGCGCCCGCCGGATGGTAGCGTCGTCGACCTCGCCGTAGGCCCGGAGGAACCGCGCCGCCGCGCCCGGTCGGCAGCAGCGTCCAGGCCGCCGCCAGATCCGTCGCCGGGTCGCCGGCGCACAGCTCGCCGAAGTCGAGCACGCCGGCCAGCGTCCCGTCGGCGACGGTGACGTTCGCCGGGTGCAGGTCGCCGTGCAGCCAGGCCGGCGGGCCGGTCCAGGCCGGCGCCGCGACCGCGTCGGCCCACACGGCGCGGGCCGCGGAGCGCTGAGCCGGCGGGACGAGCGTGCCGATGCCCTCGTCCGTCGCGTCGGCGAGCCGCTCGAGTGAGACGCCGCGATCCGGGCTGTCCCGCGCGTCCGCCGGCGCGGGCCGGTGCAGCGCGCGCAGGAAGCCGGCCAGCGCGTCGGCGGCGTCCTCGCGCGTGGCCGGGGCACGGTCGGCGGGCTCGCCGCCGACCCAAGTGGTGACGGGTCCACGGCTGCGGAAAGAGCTCGGACGGCTCGCCCAGCCGCAGCGGCGTCGGCACCGGCAGCGGGAGCACCTCGGCCAGCGACGGCACCCACCGGTACTCTTTGCGCAGCAGCTCCGGACCCCGCTCGGTGCACGGGATCCGCACGGCCAGCCCGTCCCCGAGCCGCCACAGCTCGTTGTCCCAGCCCTTCGCGGCGAACCGGACCGGTAGGCCGGCCAGGTCGGGGTGCTGCTCGCGCAGCAGCGTCCGCACCAGGTCCTCGTCGATCACGCGCTCCACGTCCCGGTCGCCAGCATCGCGAACGTGAACAGGCCCAGCGCGATGCGGTAGACGATGAACGGGACGAACGAGCGCTTCTCCAGCCACGACATCAGCCAGGCGATGACGCCGAAGCCGACGACGAACGCGACGATGGTCGCCAGGATCGTCGGGCCGGCGCCGTAGACCGACCCCTCCTCCATCGCGCTCGGCCACTCGAAGATGCCCGAGCCGAGCACCGCCGGGATGGCGAGCAGGAACGCGAACCGCGCCGCCGCCCTGCGGTCCAGGCCGAGGAACAGGCCCATGCTGATCGAGGCGCCGGACCGCGACACGCCCGGGATCAGCGCCAGCGCCTGCGCGCACCCGATGAGGACGGCGTCCTTGTAGGTGAGGTCGGCGGCCGTGCGCTCCTTGCGGCCGACGCGGTCGGCGACGCCCAGGATGACGCCGAGGACGACGAGCGTGGTCGCGATGATCCACAGGGAGCGGAAGTCGTCCTCGATGACGTCCTTCAGCAGGTAGCCCAGCGCACCGATCGGGATCGTGCCGATGATCACGAACCAGCCCATGCGGGCGTCCTGCGGGTCGTACGTCGCCCGCCGGCGCCGGCCGCCGGAGCTCGAGCCCAGGGAGCGGAACCAGGCGCTGACGATGCGGCCGATGTCGCGCGCGAAGTACAGGATGACGGCTGACTCGGTGCCGATCTGCGTGACGGCGGTGAACGCCGCGCCGGGGTCCTCCCAGCCGAACAGCTCCGGATAGATGCGCAGGTGGGCGCTGGACGAGATGGGCAGGAACTCGGTCAGGCCCTGCAGCACGCCCAGGACGACGGCGTGGAACCACTCCATGTGTGCGTTCGACTCCCCTACGACCCGGTCAGGATGCCAGTCCGGCGGCGTCCAGCGCCTCCGCGACGGTGCGCAGCGCCGCCACGCGGGCCTCCAGCGGCCCGGCGTGCGCCGCGACGGACAGCGTCGTCACGCCCGACTCGGCGTAGGCGTGCAGGCGGTCGCGGATGCGCTCCGGCGGGCCGATCAGCGCCGTCCGGTCGACGAACTCCAGCGGGACGGCGGCCGCGGCCTCGCGGTGCTTGCGGTCGAGGAAGAGGTCCTGGACGGTGCGCGCGGCGTCGCCGAAGCCCATGCGGACGGCGAGCGCGTTGTAGAAGTTCTGCTGCCGGCTGCCCATGCCGCCGAGGTAGAGCGCGGAGTAGGCGCGGACGGGCTCGGCGCAGGCCTCGAGGTCGTCGCCGACGGACACCGGGACGGTCGGCACGACGTCGAAGCCGTCCATCGTCGCGCCGGCCTTGTCGCGCCCGGCGCGGATGAGGTCCAGCGACTCCGCGGCGTGCTCCGGCGCGAAGAAGACACCGAGCCAGCCGTCGGCGATCTGCCCGGTCAGCTCGAGGTTCCGCGGCCCGATCGAGGCCAGGTACACCGGGATCGACGGCCGCGCCGGGTGCACGGTCAGCTGCAGCGCCTTGCCGGGACCGTCGGGCAGCGGCAGCCGCCAGTGCTCGCCGTCGTAGGTCAGCCGCTGCCGCGACAGCGCGAGCCGGACGATGTCGACGTACTCGCGCGTGCGGGCCAGCGGGTGGTCGAACCGGACGCCGTGCCAGCCCTCGGAGACCTGCGGGCCGGAGACGCCGAGGCCGAGGCGGAACCGGCCGCCGGACAGGCTGTCGAGCGTGGCCGCCGTCATCGCCGTCGCGGCCGGGGTGCGGGCGGGGATCTGCATGACGGCGCTGCCGACGTCGACGTGCTCGGTCTGCGCGGCCACCCAGGCGAGCACCGTGGGCGCGTCGGACCCGTACGCCTCGGCCGCCCACACCACGGAGTAGCCGAGCCGGTCGGCCTCCCTGGCCAGCGCCAGGTTCAGGTGGTTGTCGCCACCGCCCCAGTAGCCCAGGTTCAGCCCGAGCCGCATCCGTCACCTCCCGCGAGACGCTCCGGGCGACTCTACCCGTCGGCGATCCGCGACCCGCGCCCGCGCCGCACCCGGTAGCCTCACCGCGTGGAACAGCGACGACTCGGGGGAAGCGGGCTGTACGTCTCGCGGCTGGGGCTCGGCACCATGACGTGGGGACGCGACACCGACCAGCACGACGCGCGGGAGCAGTTGAAGGCGTTCGCCGACGCCGGCGGCACGCTGCTCGACACCGCCGCGTCGTACGGCAACGGCGAGAGCGAGCGGCTCATCGGCGCGCTCCTGGACAGCGCGGTGTCGCGGGCGAACCTGCTGATCGCGACGAAGGCGGGCGGGTCGCGGCCGGGCGGCGGCGGCCGGGCCGACGTGTCGCGCAAGGGCCTGCTCGACCAGCTCGACGACTCCCTCGACCGCCTCGACCTCGACTACATCGACCTCTGGCAGGTCGACGCGTGGAGCGACGCCGCGCCGATGGAGGAGACCCTGGGCGCGCTGGAGCACGCCGTCACGACCGGGCGGGCCCGCTACGCCGGCGTCTCCAACTACTCCGGCTGGCAGACGGCGGCCGCCGCCGTCCACCAGCGGGCGGTCGCCGGGGTGCAGGCGCCGCTGGTGTCCACTCAGGTCGAGTACTCGCTGCTGGAGCGCGGGGTCGAGCGCGAGGTGCTGCCCGCCGCCGAGCGGTTCGGGCTCGGCGTGCTCGCGTGGTCGCCGCTGGGGCGGGGCGTGCTGACCGGCAAGTACCGCAGCGGCACCCCGGCCGACTCCCGCGCCGCCACGACGCACTTCGCGCCGTTCGTCGACAAGTACCTCGACGCCCGCTCGGCGAAGATCGTCGACGCCGTCTGCACCGCCGCCGACGGTCTCGACGCGCTGCCGCTGGAGGTGGCGCTGACGTGGGTGCGCGACCGTCCCGGCGTGGCCGCCGCGATCGTCGGCGCCCGCACGGCCGGCCAGCTGCGCGACGTCCTGGGCTCGGACGACCTCGAGCTGCCGGCCGAGATCCGGGCCGCGCTGGACGAGGTGTCCGCGATCGACGTCGGCTACCCGGAGAGCCGCGCCTGAGCGCCCCCACCCGGGGCGGCCCTCCGGGCAGGCCCTTCTCAGTACTCCCGGTCCGCGAGCGAGTACTCGCGGTCGGCGACCACCGAGTACTCGCGGTCGTCCGGGCCGGGGCCGTACTCGCGGTCCGCCACGACGGCCGGGGCCGCCGAGCCGGCGGCCGCCAGGCCGGCCAGCATCGCGGTGGCGGCCGCGACCCTCACTGTTCCACCGAGCCGCATCGCTTCCTCCTTCGCTCGACAGCGGTGCACCTACCCCGCCATTGAGCGCCCGCGCGGCTTCAGATCGGTGTCAGCGCGGCGTCATGCCTGATCAGCGTCCACGACCCGGCTCAGTCGTCGGTGTGGATGATCTCGTCGACGCGGTAGGCGAGGAGGTCCTCGTCGGCGACGCCGAACGGGTCGGTGGTGAGGGTCTCCTCGTCGGCCGGACCCAGCGCCTGCACCCACACCGTCCCGCCGCGCGGCAGCAGCCCGGCGTCCTCGGCCCGCTCGTCCAGGCCGTCGACGCCGTAGGCGTGCAGCATCTGGTAGAGCGCCCGGCCCGGGTGCGACACGTCGGCGACGGCGGACTCGTGCGGGTCCTGCGGGTACAGCTCGCCGTACGCCTCGCGACCGGCGACGATCAGCCGGTCGGTGTCGTCGATCTCGTAGTCGCGGCGGACCAGCACGCCGACCACGCCCGCCTCGGCGTCGAGGTCCTCGTACTCGAGGCTCGGCGGTTCCTCGGGGAACTCCCACGGGGTGACCTCCTCAGTCGCGTCGAAGAGGAGGTCGTCGTAGCGGTCGGCGGCGATCCGCAACTTGTTGTAAGCGGCCTGGACGACCGGGTCCGATTCACCGGTGCGCGCCAGGCAGGCGTTGAGGTGGGCTTCGAGAGCGTCGGTGAGGTCGTCGAGCGCGGCCTGCAGGCGCTCGGCGTCGTGCGGCGGCATGGTCACAGTGGACGACCGTACCCGGTCCGGCCGTGGCAAGATACGTCAATGGAATGGTCGGTGGCGAGAAGCCTCACATCCCGAGTCTCCCCGGCCACCGAGTACGAGTTCCGGCACATCTCGCTCCCCCGCACCACGTCGCGCGGTGCGGCGCGCCGCCTGCTGACCGAGCAGGCGGAGCACGGGCACTGGGAACTCGCTCGGCTGCGCCTCCACCCCGACGGCACGCGCAAGATCGTGCTCCGTCGCAAGATCATGCGGGTCCGCGCGACGCTCTGACCCGGCTGGTCAGAGCGTCGCGCGGGCACCGTCAGGCCCGGCGAGCCCGC
Organism: Jiangella rhizosphaerae; assembly: GCF_003579925.1. GTDB lineage: Bacteria > Actinomycetota > Actinomycetes > Jiangellales > Jiangellaceae > Jiangella > Jiangella rhizosphaerae. The sequence continues at coordinate 6,618 of NZ_QUAL01000166.1, forward strand.
AGCGCCAGCACCGCGCCGCCGGCCAGCAGCAGGCCGAGCGCGGTCAGCGCGACGGTCGTGCTGCTCGTGCCGGTGTCCGGCAGCTCCTCGCCGTCGTGGCCGCCCGCGCCGCCACCCGCGGCGCCGCCGTCGTCGTCGCCCGTCTCGGCCCCGTCCGCCGCNACGGTCGTGCTGCTCGTGCCGGTGTCCGGCAGCTCCTCGCCGTCGTGGCCGCCCGCGCCGCCACCCGCGGCGCCGCCGTCGTCGTCGCCCGTCTCGGCCCCGTCCGCCGCCGTCACCGTCACCACGGTCTGCGTCTCGTACGTGCCGCCGTAGCCGGAGTCGGTCAGCGTGGCGACACCCAGCTCACCGGCCGGAGCGTCGTCGTCGAGGCGCACCTGGAACGTCAGCTCCTCGGTGTCGCCGGGCACGATCACGGTGTCGCGTGTGCAGGAGATCTGCCGCGGCGACTCCTGCAGGCAGCCGAGCTCCGGCGGGATCTCACCGACCGCGAAACCGTTGACGCCGACGACGGTGGCACCGGCGGGCACCTCGACGTCCGCCTTCCGCGCGGCCGCGTCGACCGGCCCGACGTTGGTGGCCTCCATGACGATCTCGACGACCTGGCCCGGCCGGCCCGCCACCTCAGGCGTCGCGGACACGTCCAGCAGACTCGTCGTGTCGACATCGAGCCCGACCATCGCGACGTCGGAGAAGTCGCCGCCGTTGTCACCGAACACGTGCACGTGGGTGTCACCGAGCGAGGCGTAGTCGGCCGTCTCCGGCAGGCGCAGCTGGAACGTCACCTCGGTGGTCTCGCCGGCGCCCAGGGTCGCGCCCGTGTGGCACTCGGCGCGACCGACGTCCGTCAGCACGCAGCCCTCGTCCGGCCGCTCCGTCCCGTCGACGAGCTCCAACTCGGTGAGACCCGTGATGGTCACGCCTCCGCCCGCGAAGAAGTCGAGCGAGTACCCGACCATGTCGACGGCACCGGTGTTGGAGATGCGGACGGTCTGCTCGAAGGTCGTGCCGGGCGCACCTTCGAAGTCGCCCGGATCGAGGAAGGCCTCGATGACGACCTCGTCGGCGACCGCCCTGACGGTGGCCTCGGCGGCCATGATCCACCCCTCGTCGGCGGTGACGGTGAAGGTGGCCGCGCCGAGGTCACCCGACGCGTCGTCGTCCAGCGTGATCTCGAACCGGGTGTCGACGTCTTCGCCGATGGCCACCGTGTCGTTGCTGTGACACTCCAGCCGCTGCGGCGTGGCCAGCGCGCAGCCCTCGTCGGGCCGCTCGGTCCCGGGGAGGATCTCGTCGTCGACGATGCCGGTGATCGTCACGCCGTCGGGGACGGTGAAGTCGGTGCTCCAGCCGTCCATGTCCTGACCGCCCATCACGGACAGGCCCGCCATCACCTCGAGGGTGGCCCCGGGCGGGCCGGACAGGTTGTCGGCGATGGAGACGGCGAGATAGACGGGCTGCTCCTCGGCAGCCGCCGGACCGGCCAGACCGAGGGCGGTCGCCCCGATCAGGCCGGCCCCCGCAAGTGCGCGGACCGTGGCCCGCCCGATGAACCTCAAAGGGTCCCCCCAGAACTGTGCACATGAGCAGTGCGTCCGATACGTCCGGCGCAACCTACATCACGGGCAGGTATTCCAGGAAGAGGTAACTGGTTGTCATCCGAGGCGAGTGGGTCCGTTGGTCCTGCTGACGTGCGCCGGGAACGATCGCGGACATCACGAGGATTACGCGAGCCTCGACACGCTTACAGCCGTGTTGAGGCTCGGGTAATCCTGGCGCATGACCCGCGATCACGGTGAAATCTCACCATGTGGACGCTCGACGACAGCGAACTCACACCAATACGGGCCCACCCCCGGGCCCGTCGCCACGCTGCCCCCGTCCCCTGATAGCTGCCCGTGTCAGGCGAGGTCGAGGAAGCGGTCGAGGACCCGCGCCCCGAAGCGGAGCCCGTCGAGGGGGACGCGCTCGTCGACGCCGTGGAACATGCCGGCGAAGTCGAGGTCCGGCGGGAGCCGGAGCGGGGCGAAGCCGAAGTTGCGGATGCCCAGCAGGCTGAACGACTTCGCGTCGGTGCCGCCGGACAGGCAGTACGGCACCGTCCGGGCGCCGGGGTCCTCGGCCAGCAGCGCCGCGCTCATCGCGTCGACCAGCGGCCCGTCGAACGACGTCTCGACGGCGATGTCGTGCACCAGCGACTCGCGCTGCACGTTCGGGCCGAGGATCGCGTCGAGCGTGGCCGCGTACTCCTCCTCCTGACCGGGCAGGAACCGTCCGTCGACGTACGCCTCGGCCCGGCCGGGGATGACGTTGTGCTTGTAACCGGCCTTGAGCATGGTCGGGTTGGTGCTGTTGCGCAGCGTGGCGCCGACGATGCGGCCGAGGTTGCCGAGCTTGTCCAGCAGCGCCTCGGGGTCGTCGGGGTCGAACTCGACACCGAAGGCCTGGCCCGCCTCCTCGAGGAACGACCGCACCGTGGGCGTCAGCCGCACCGGCCACTGGTACCGGCCGAGCCGGGCCACCGCCTCGGCCAGCTCGGTGACGGCGTTGTTCGCGCTGACCATGGAGCCGTGCCCGGCGCGGCCGGTGACGGTCAGCTTCATCCAGTCGATGCCCTTCTGGGCCGTCTCGACCAGGTACAGCCGGTGGCCGTCGTCGACGGTGAGGCTGAACCCGCCGACCTCGCTGATGGCCTCCGTGGCGCCCTCGAACAGCTCGGGGCGGTGGTCGACGGCCCAGTGGGCGCCCAGCCCGCCGCCGGCCTCCTCGTCGGCGAGGAAGGCGAGGACGAGCGGACGGGCCGGGAGGCGGCCGGTGCGCAGCCGGTGCCGCACCACGGCCAGGATCATGGCGTCCATGTCCTTCATGTCGACGGCGCCGCGCCCCCACAGGCAGTCGTCGGTGATCTCGCCCGAGAACGGGTCGTGCGTCCAGTCGGCGGCGTCGGCGGGGACGACGTCGAGGTGGCCGTGCATGAGCAGCGCGTCGGACCGGCCGGGATCGGCGCCCTCGACGCGGGCGACGACGGTGGTGCGCCCCGGCTCGGACTCGAACACGACGGGGTCGAGACCGACCTCGGCGAGCTTCTCGGCCACGTACTCGGCGGCCTTGCGCTCGCCGGGGCCGCTGCTGTCGCCGAAGTTCGAGGTGTCGATGCGCAGCAGGTCGCGGCAGAGGTCGACGACCTCGGCGTCGGCGCTGCCGGCTGGCGCGGCGGGGGTCTGCGTCATCCGCCTATCCTGGCACGCCGCCAGTACTGCCGCTTGTCCTGGTCACGCACCACGACATCAGTCGGTCGGCTCGTGCGGCGACGCCTCGCTCGCACCATTCGGCGAGCGGTCTGTACCGACGACTCGGCGGTACTCGCCGCGGTGCGGGTCGCCGTCGGCCCGCCACGGGTAGCCCTGCCCGGTGAACGCCGCGGCCAGTCGCGCCGTCGCCAGGTCGGACTTCTCCCGGGCCAGCTCCGCGCCGGACCGCCCCGTCAGCACCAGCTCCTTGCCGTCGGCGAACACCGCCGTGACGTCGCCCCGGGCGATGGTGCGGGTCGTGCCGTCGCGGGTCAGCGTGACGGCGGACGGGCCGACGCCGACGCGCAGCACCTCGCCCTCCGCCGTCAGCGCCACGAGGACACCGAGCACGACCCCCGCCGCGACCGTCGCGATGGTCCCGCCCGGCTGGGGCAGCTCCGCGATCAGGCGGGCAGGGGCGGCGGCCGGGATCCATTCGGCGTCGAGGATCCACTCCGCGAGCGGCCGGACCCCCAGCCCGAGCAGGGCGCCCAGTACCGGGAAGCCGGCCCAGACGAGCACCGCCTCCCAGGCCGGGCGGCCGACCACGGTCTCGCCGCCCGGCCCGACACGGCTCACTTGACCTCCGAGCGCAACACCCGCCACAGGCCGAGCGCCAGCGGCAACGCCAGCCAGAGCGCCAGCGACGTCCCCAGCTGCGCCCACGCCTCGCCGGTCAGGTCGCCGTCGAGCAGCGGCATCGTGGTGCTGGACAGGTCGAGCCACTCGGCCGGGGTCTCGAGCGCGGAGATGGTGCTGCCGAGGATGGTCCACAGGGTCGGCAGCAGGAAGTACAGCACGATCGCCAGCGGCGTGTTCAGCAGCGCCAGACCGAACGCCGTGCCGACCAGCACGTTGACCACCTGGAACAACACCACCCGGCCCAGGCCCTCGGCGCTGAAGCTCCAGCTCGCGTCGGCGTCGGTGACGAGCGGGGCGACGACGTTGGCCAGCGCGGCCCAGGCGAGGCTCGCGACGACGACGCCGACGGCCATCAGGACCGCCGCGGACAGCTTGGCCGCGATGACCCGTTCGCGCCGCGGCTCCAGCGCGAACGTGCTCAGCGTGGTGCGCTGCGACCACTCGCCGGTGACGGCCAGGATGCCGACGACCGGCAGCAGCAGGCCGACCGGGAGCTGGGCGCCGCCGAAGAACTCGGCGAACCTGCGGTCCTCCGCGCTGCCGGTGAAGATCTGGATGAGCACCATGCCGAGCGCGGCCAGCGCGATGATCGTGAGCAGCCAGAAGCCGGCCCGGGTGTCGGTGGCCTTGCGCAGCTCGACGGCGGTGAGCCGGGCCAGCGACGGGCGGGTGGTGCGCGCGGGCCGGTGCGTGCCGGCGGCGGGCGTGGTGGCGAGGGCGGACATCAGGCGGCATCCTTCGTCGAGTCGTCGGCGTCGTGGTGGGAGGTGAGGCGGAGGAACATCTCCTCCAGCCCTCCGGAGTCGGCCCGCCGCAGCTCCAGCAGGACGACGCCGGCGGCCAGCGCGGCGCGCCCGACGGACTCGGCGTCGGCGGCGACGCTGAAGCCACCGTCGCGGGTCGGCTGGACGGAGAGACCGGCCTCGGTGAGCGCCTTCTCCAGCGTGGCGGGCTCGAGCCCGCGGACGTACAGGCCGCCGGCGTGCAGCAGCTCGTCCTTGGCGCCGTCGGCGACGATGCGGCCGTTGCCGATGACCACCAGGTGGTCGGCGACGGCCTCGACCTCGCGCAGCAGGTGCGACGAGAGCATGACGGTGCCGCCGCGGTCGGCGAAGTCGCGCAGGACGCCGCGCATCCAGAAGATGCCCTCGGGGTCCAGGCCGTTGGCCGGCTCATCGAGCATCAGCACCGAGGGGTCGCCGAGCAGCGCGTGCGCGAGGCCGAGCCGCTGGCGCATGCCGAGCGAGTAGTTGCCGACGCGGCGCTTCTCCGCCGGCCCGGCCAGGCCGACCAGCTCGAGCATGGCGTCGACCCGCTTCCGGCCCACGCCGAGCAGCTGGGCGGACAGCGACAGGATCTCGCGGCCGGTGCGGCCGGAGTGCTGGGCCGACGCGTCCAGCAGGACGCCGATGTGCCGGCCCGGGTTGGGCAGGTCGCGGAACGCGACGCCGTTGACGGTGGCGGTGCCGGACGAGGGCGGGGTCAGGCCGCTGATCATCCGCATCGTTGTGGACTTCCCGGCGCCGTTCGGGCCGAGGAAGCCGGTGACGGTGCCGGGGACGCAGGTGAACGACACGTCGTTCACGGCGGTGAACGCGCCGTACCGCTTCGTCAGGTGCTCGACAGTGATCATGGCATCCACTCTGGCCGCGACGCCCGGCCCCGCGCGTCGGCCCGAAGGCTGCCGCCGTCCGACCAAGGTCTAGGGCGGCATCGACCTTCGTCGCTACCCGTCCGGGCCGATCGGCTCGTAGCGTGGTGTGCCATGACGACCCATGCGCCGGGCCCGGCGGCCAGCAGCCCGGAGCTGCCGGCGCTGCTCCCGGGCATGCTGCTGGCCGACCCCGACGACGACCCGGCGCGGCGCGGCCGGGTGCGGCGGTCGGTGCGCGACTGGATCGTCGACACGCTCTGCTTCGTCATCGCGATCCTCGTCGGCCTGATGACCTATGACGCCGCGATGCAGAACGACCCGCCGGAGCTGGTCCAGCTGGTCGACCTGATCGTCGGCGCGCTCGCCTGCCTGACGCTGTGGTGGCGGCGTCGCTGGCCGGTTCAGCTCGCCGTCGTGCTCGCACTGCTCGCCATCGGGGTGTCGTCGGCCGCGGGCGCCGGGGTCATCCTCATGTTCACCGTCGCCGTGCATCGTCGCTGGGCGGTCGCCCTCGCGGTCGGCGCCCTCAACGTCGTCTCCGGTCTGCTGTTCTACCGGGTCTATCCGGACCCGGCGCTGTCGTTCCGGTGGGCGGCGCTGCTCACCGTGCTGGTCGTCTCCGCCGTCACGCTCTGGGGCATGCTCGTCCGTTCGCGCCGGCAGCTCGTGCTGTCGCTGCGCGAGCGGGCGCACCAGGCCGAGGCCGAGGCGGCGCTGCGGGTCGAGCGGGCGCGGCACCTCGAGCGCGAGCGCATCGCCCGCGAGATGCACGACGTGCTGGCGCACCGCATCTCGCTGCTCAGCGTGCACGCCGGCGCCCTGGAGTATCGGCCCGACGCGCCGCGCGAGGACGTCGCGAACGCCGCCGGCGTCATCCGCGCCAGCGCGCACCAGGCCCTGCAGGACCTGCGCGAGATCATCGGCGTGCTGCGGGCGCCGTCGTCCGACGACGACCCCGATCGGCCGCAGCCCACGCTGGCGCAGCTGCCGGCGCTGGTCGACGAGTCGCGGCAGGCCGGCATGCGGGTCACCGTCGTCGACGAACTGGCCGGCGACGGCGCCGAGCCGCCGCCCGTCGTGGCCCGCTGCGCCTACCGCGTCGTGCAGGAGGCGCTCACCAACGTCCGCAAGCACGCACGAGGCACCGGCGTCTGCGTCATGCTGACCGGCGGGCCGGGCGGCGGGCTGGCCGTCGAGGTGCGCAACCGCATGCCCGTCGGATCCGCGGGGCGGGCCACCACGTCCGAGATCCCCGGCACCGGCACCGGGCTCATCGGGCTGGCCGAACGGGTGGGGCTGGCCGGCGGCACGCTGGAGCACGGGATCACCCGTGACGGCGACTTCCGGGTGCACGCCTGGCTACCGTGGCCGGCATGACGTCCGAGCCCGAGCCCGCGGTCACCAGGATCCTCATCGTCGACGACGACGCCCTCGTGCGCGCCGGGCTGTCGATGATGCTGGCCGGCGTGCCCGACCTCGAGATCGTCGGCGAGGCCGCGGACGGCGCCGACGTGCCCGCGATGGTGGAGTCGGCCCGGCCCGACGTCGTGCTCATGGACATCCGGATGCCGCGGGTCGACGGGCTGGCCGCGACCGAGGCGCTGCGCCGGCGCACCGACCCGCCGGAGATCGTCATCCTCACCACGTTCGACACCGACGACCACGTGCTGCGGGCGCTGCGGGCCGGTGCGACCGGGTTCCTGCTGAAGGACACGCCGCCGGCCGACATCGTCACGGCGGTCCGGCGGGCGGCGGCGGGCGAGCCGATCCTGTCGCCGTCGGTGACCCGGCAGCTCATCGCTCACGTGTCCGACGGCGACGGCGGCGGCCGGGCGCAGCGGGCGGCCAAGCAGCTGGCCGAGCTGTCCGAGCGCGAGCGGGAGGTCGCCGTCGCGATCGCCCACGGCAAGTCCAACGCCGAGATCAGCGCGGAGCTGTTCATGAGCGTCGCGACGGTGAAGGCGCACGTCTCGCGGGTGCTGACGAAGCTGAGGCTGAACAACCGCGTGCAGATCGCGCTCCTGGTCCACGACGCCGGCCTGGTCTAGCCGGCCGTCGGGGACGGCACGCACGCCGTGTCCGATTCCCGCCAGCAACCGGTCCCCGCGGGCGGCGACGCTGGAGTCATGAACGCCTACGAGTACCGCCCGATCCCCGCCGACGTCACCGCCGAGCTGCGCGAACGCGACGACGCCGGGCTCACCCGCGAGCCGTTCGCCGACGACGAGGGCGGCGCGCCGCTGCGCTGCTGCCTCACCCGCAGCGTGCCCGGCGACACGCTGGTCCTGGTGTCCTACGCGCCGCTGCGCCGGTGGGCCGCGGAGCACGGCGCCGACCCGGGCGCCTACGACGAGGTCGGCCCGGTGTTCCTGCACGCCCAGGCCTGCGCCGGCCCGCGCCACGACGGGTTCCCGGCCGAGGTCGCGTCCTCCCGCCGGGTGTTCCGCGGCTACGACAAGCGCGGCCACATCGTCGGCGGCCGCCTGGTGTCCCCCGCGCCGGGCCACGCCGAGGAGGTCGCCGCGGCCGCCCTGGACGACCTGTTCGCCGACCCGGCCGTCGAGGTCGTCCACGTGCGCGCCGTCGAGTTCGGCTGCTTCCACGCCGAGGTCCGCCGCCCGTCCTGACCGCTCCGCTTGGCACCGTCGCGAACGGGTACGTGCCCGGGCATGACGAACGCGAATGACGCGGCCGACCGGCTCGGCGACGTGCGCGAAGGCATGACGGTGGTCGACGCCCTCGGTGAGGAGCTCGGCACCGTCGCGGAAGTGAAGCTGGGCGACCCCGAAGCCGTCACCGACGCCGGCCAGGAGCCCGGCCCTGGCGGCGACGACCTCATCGGCTCCGCCGCCCGGGCGCTCTGGAGCGGCCCGGACCTGCCCGCCCAGGAGGTCGCCCGGTTGCGGCGGGTCGGCTATCTGCGAGTCGACCGGTCGCTGGCGAAGGACCTCTACGCCGCCGCCGACGAGGTCCACCGCGTCGACGGCGAGATGGTGCGGCTGTCGGTCCCCGCCGACCACCTGGTCTCCGGGTGACGTCGTCGGCGTTGGGGTTGGGTACGTCGCCGTCCCCCTGCTGCCCATTCTCTCAGCCGCGCAACCGCGCCTCAAGCGGACCATTGGGGCGCTTCGCGCCGGCGAGGACCGCTTGACCCGCGGTTTCGCGGCCAAGAACGGGCAGCTATCAGGGGGACGGGGGCAGAGCGGGGACGACTCGAGGTTGACATGCCCGTTTCGCCCTGTTTTGTCGGGCGGCGGAGCGCGATGATCATCGGCGATTGCCTACATCACGAGGATTCCGCGAGCATCACCATGGCTGTAGGCGTGTTGACGCTGGGGTAATCCTCGTGATGGCCCGCGAATCGCGGTGAAATCTCACCACGTGGACGCCCAGCGACACCAACGCCACACCGAAACGGGCCCAGAGGCCTGGCACCGTCGCCGCTCTTCCCCCGTCCCTCTGATAGCTGCCCGTTCTTAGCCGCGTGCGCGCGGGTCAAGCGGTCATCGTCGGCGCGAAGCGCCCAATAGTCCGCTTGAGGCGCGCGCCCGCGGCCAAGACAATCGGGCAGCAGGGGGACGGCCCCAACGCAGCGGGGGGGGACGGGCCCAACGCCGAAACGACCCGGCCAACGCCTTCAGGCAGACACCCGCCCGGCCACCCGATGCCGGAAGAGCCGCCACGTCAGCACCTGACCGATCAGCAGCAACGGCAGCATGGCGGCGACCGCCGGCACGAGCAGTCGCAGCGTGGCGTCGTCGGCGGCCGAGGCGGCGAAGTCCAGCCGGGCGCCGGCGGCGAGCACCACGCCGGCCAGGGCGGCCGCCGTCACCGCGAACCGCGACCGCCCGCCGGTGCGGCCGGGCAGCCGCAGGCCGGCGAACGAGAGCCCGTGCAGCGCGAACAGCGCGACGACGACGGCGGCGAGCAGGGCCACCGCGGGGCCGCCGGCGACGTCGTCCGTCACGCCGGTCAGCAGCCCGGCCAGGATCCACGCCCAGGCGCCCGCGACCGTCCACGAGCCCAGCGTCACCGCGGCGTCGCAGATCGCGGGCCACACGCGGGCGCCGGCGCGCTCCCGCGACCACAGTCCCATGTCGCGGACGATCCACCCCGTCACCAGCGCGACGATCAGCGGGAACAGCCCCGGGAAGAGCTGCGCCTCCAGGGCGGGGAACGCGCCGATGAGCAGGCCGGCGGTCGCGACCAGCCACACCTCGTTGGCCAGGAAGAACGGGACGATCGCCGCCACGACCAGCCGCCGCCGGTCGCCGTCGCGGCCCAGGAACGGCAGCATCATGCCGACGCCGATGTCGGCGCCGCCGAGCATGAAGTAGCCGAGGGCGAAGAACCCGAGCAGCGCCGCGGCCAGTGTCTCCGTCATACCAACACCCCCTGGGTGACCGGCTCCGGTCCCGGCGCCACGGGGTCCGGGCCGCGCCGCGCCTGCCTGGCCAGCAGCCAGGTGTTGACGGCGATCAGCACGGCGAACGCGGTCACGAACGTCACGAACGAGAAGCGGATCGCCGACGGCGACAGGTCCGACACCGCGTCCTGGGTGGTCAGCAGGCCGTCGACCACCCATGGCTGGCGACCCACCTCGCGGAACACCCAGCCGGAGATCATCGCGACGTACGGCAGCGGGATCGCCGCGATCAGCGCGACGTGCCAGAGGTGCGCCGTCACGATCACCCGCCGCGACAGCGCCAGCAGCGCGTTCAGCAGCGAGAAGAAGAACATCGCCGCGTACGTCACCAGCATGAGCAGCGCGCCGACCCGCGCCGCCCCCGAGCCCTCGCTGAACTCGGCCCACTTGTGCGGCTGGATGTCCTGGATCAGCTGGAGCTGCAGCCCACCGGTGACGGCGGACCCGAACAGCGCCGGCCCCGCGATGAGCACGCCGATGCGCAGCGACCGGCCGAAGAACTCCGCCTCGGGCGTGCGCCGCAGCAGGTGCCAGGCGCTCACTCCGGCGAGGAAGAACCCGGCCGTGACGAGCGCGCCGGTCAGCACGTGCCAGAACGCGTGCAGCGTGCTCGGGTTCGTCAGCACCGCGGCGGCGTCGGTGAGCCGCAGTCCGTCGCCGCCGGGCGCCGCGCCGACGGGGTTCTGCATGAATCCGTTCGCCACCAGGATCCAGTACGCCGACGCGTACGCCGTCAGCGTCACCACCCAGATCGCGGCCAGGTGCGCCCACCGGTTCAGCTTGTCCCAGCCGAAGACCCACAGACCGAGGAACGTCGACTCGACGAAGAACGCCACCAGCGTCTCCATCGCCAGCGAGGCGCCCACGACGTTGCCGGCGAAGTGGGTCAGCCCGCTCCAGCTCAGGCCCAGCTGGAACTCCATGACCAGCCCGGTGACGATGCCCATCGCGTAGTTGATCACGTAGAGCCGGCCCCAGAACCGGGTCATCCGGGCGTGGATCGCGCTGCGCCCGACGGTGGCCCGCGTCTGCAGGACGGCGATGACGGTGGCCAGCCCGAGCGTCAGCGCGACGAAGAGGAAGTGGGCGCCCGCGGTCAGCGCGAACTGCAGGCGCGCCAGCTCCAGCACGTCCATCGTGGTTACCGCTCGCGGCCGGCGGCGACGGCGTCGGCGTCACCGTGCGTGACCCGCTCGGCCCGCTCCAGCGCGATGTGCGGCAGGATGCGGTCCAGCCAGCGCGGCAGCCACCACGCCCGCTCCCCCAGCAGGCTCATGACGGCCGGGACGATCAGGCAGCGGATGACGACGGCGTCGAGGAACACCGCGACCGCGAGGCCGAGGCCGAACTGCTGCAGCATGCGGTCCGGGCTGAGCAGGAACGCCCCGAACACCACGACCATGATCGCCGCGGCCGCCGTGATCACCCCGCCGGTCGTGGCCAGGCCCTCGCGGACGGCGCGGACGGCGTTGCCGGACCGGCGCCACTCCTCGTGCATGCGCGACACCAGGAAGACCTCGTAGTCCATCGACAGGCCGAACACGATCGCGAAGATCATCACCGGGACGAACGCCTCGACCGGGCCGGCCGGCACGCCGAACAGCCCCTCGCCGAACACCAGCGTCACCACACCCAGCGACGCGCCGATGCTCAGCAGGTTCAGCACGGCCGCCTTCACCGGCACCCAGACCGACCGGAACACCGCCATGAGCAGCAGCGCGGACAGGCCGACCACGACGGCCACGAACAGCGGCAGGCGGTCGCTGACGGCGGCGGAGAAGTCCTCCGCGGCGGCCGTCGACCCGCCGACCAGGTACGTGGCGCCCGTCTCCGACTCCAGCGGCGGGAGGACGTCGTCGCGCAGGTGGTGGACGAGCTCGGCGGTCTCGGCGTCCTGCGGCGCGGAGTCGGGGAACATGACGACCAGCGCCAGGTCGGTGCCGGGCAGCGGCTGCGGCGGCACGACGCCGGCGACGCCGTCGGTCTCCTCCAGCGCCGACGCCAGCGCGGCGCCGCCGTCGGACGAGCCCTCGGCCAGCACGATCAGCGGCCCGTTGAAGCCTGGGCCGAAGCCCTCGGCGAGCAGGTCGTAGGCCTGCCGGCTGGTCGCGGACGTCGCCTCGTTGCCGGCGTCGGCGAACCCGAGCCGCATGCCCAGCGCGGGCGCGGACAGGGCGAGCAGGACGGCGACCGCGGCGACCAGCGGCGGCAGCGGCCGGCGCCGGACCGCGTCGGCGAGGCGCCGCCACCGGGCGCCGGGCTGCCGCTTCGACCGCTGCGCGTGGGCGAGGATGCGCTTCTCGATCCGCTTGCCGAACACCGTCAGCAGCGACGGCAGCAGGGTCAGCGAGGCGAGCATGGTGACGAGCACGGTCAGCGCGACGGCCAGCGCCACGCCCTGCAGCGAGCCGAGGCCCAGCGCGAACAGGCCGAGCAGCGCGATGATCACGGTCGTGCCGGCGAAGATCACCGAGCGGCCGGCGGTGTCCAGCGCGGTCCGGGCGGCCTGCTGCCGGTCGGCGCCGGCCAGCAGCTCCGAGCGGTAGCGGGCGAACACCAGCAGCGCGTAGTCGATGCCGACACCGAGGCCGACCAGCATCATCAGCGGCGCCGTGTACGTCGCGATCGTCACGACGTTGGAGAGCAGCACGATCACGCCCAGCGTCGAACCGACCGCGAACACGGCGGTGATCAGCGGCAGCGTCGCGGCCAGGAACGAGCCGAACATGAAGACGAGGATCACCAGCGCCGCCAGCATGCCGGCGCCCTCGGCCGCCCCGCCCTCGGACTCCTCGGCGCCGCGGACGGCGTCGCCGCCCAGCTCGACGGCGAGCCCGTCGCCGGACGCGGCCTGCGCGGTGTCGATGATGTCGCGGACGGCGTCGGCCGGCACGTCCGCGGCGGTGCCGTCCAGCGTGACCGTCGCGTAGGCGATGGTGCCGTCCTCCGACATCGTCCCCGGGGTCTGGAACGGGTCGGCGACGTGCACGACGTGCGGCAGCGTGCTCAGCTCGCCCAGCATGGGCTCGATGCGCTCGCGCTGAGCCTCGACGCCGTCCTCGTCGTGCAGCACGACCTGGACGGAGTCGCCGGCCTGCGCGGGCGCGGCGTCCTCGAGCGTGTCCGACAGCTGCTGCGACTCGGTGCCGGGCAGCGTGTGCTCGTCGTGGTAGTCGTCGCCGACGGCCTGCGACAGCACCGTGACGCCGGCCAGCACGGCCACCCACAGCCCGATGGCCAGCCAGTGGTGCCGCTGCGACCAGGCGGCGAGCCGTTCCAGCCCCATGATCCTCGTCCTCCCTCGTCCGTGCCGGGTTCTCCCGACGATGACGAGGATCGGCCGCGGGCACGGCCGCGCGCGTCCGGCTGGAGCGGACACCTGGCGTACCTCAGGAGTTGCGTCCTAGGGGTGATCACGTACGCCCGGAGTTGTCTAGGATGACTGCCCCGTGGCCACCCCCGACGTTCCGCCGCCCCCGCGACCCGGACCGGTCGACCGTTTCCGGCACTGGCATCGCACGCTGAGCACCGGCAACCGGCTCGCGTTCTACGCGCTCGTCCTGACGGCCGTCGGCCTGCTGACGCCGCTGCTCGCGGCGGTGTGGACGGCGACGACGGGGCCGGGGGTCGGCCTGCTGGTCGACCAGGACAACAACGGCTGCACGTCGGTGTGGACGGTGCCCGCCCGCAGCGCGGACCTGGTGGACGACATCATCGCCAACAAGGACAACCGGCAGCTGACGCGGTGGGAGCGCGACGGCCGCATCACGCACCGCGGCACGGTGCAGGCCGACGTCAGCATCCGCGGCGGCGAGACGCCCATCGAGCTGCGCGACCTCACGATCACCGTGCTGAGCCGCACCGACCCGGCGGCCGGTGAGGAGTCGACGGCGCAGGGCTGCGGCGGCGAGGCGGATGACGACGAGCCGGACTTCGTCGTCGTCGACCTCGACACGCTGCCGGTCGGCACCGAGGTCCCGATCGGGTACCTGCAGGGCAGCGACCAGCAGCAGGCCGCGCGAGCCGAGGCCGACCGGCTCGGAGAGCAGATCACCCTGCCGCGCACGGTCGACGCGCGCGACTTCTACTCGTTCACGCTGGTCGGCCGCAGCACCGCGTACGACACCGAGTGGCAGGCGACCATCACCTGGTGGGACGGCGAGCGGGTGCACACCGACGTGCTGGACGACGACGGTGAGCCGTTCCGCGTGACCGGGCCGATGCCCGCGCGAGCGAACTGATGCGCGGCCACCCGGTGCGGACGGCGCTGGCCGGCATCGTGGCGATGCTGGTGGTCGCGGCGCTGCCGGCACAGATCGACTGGGCCGACCGGCTCGGGCAGCCGGAGCGGTTCGGCGACCGGCTGCGCTTCCTGACCGTCTCGCCGACCCTGCTGCTGACCGAGCGGTCCGGCTGGCCGGCGTACCTGACGGAGCTGGCGTGGGCGGCGCTGTTCGCGGCGTTGCTGGTGGCGGTGAGCTGGCGGCTGGCGACGGCGATCGCGGACGACTGGACCCGCCCGGTGGTGTTCGCGCTGGCGCTGCCGGTGCTCGCGCCGCTGGCGCACCTGGTGGCGCAGCTGCTGGTGCACGCCGGCGGGCTGGCGACGGACGCCGTCGGCCGGGGCGAGCGGCTGGAGCGGCTGCTCGGCGATGCCCAGCAGGCGTCGGGCCACGTCATGCTGGTCGCGCTGGCCGGCGCGGTGCTGGTTCTCGTGACGCACGCCGACCGGATGTGGCCGCGCGAGCCCGACGGCACCGTCCGGGTGACGGGTGCGACGCTGCTGGTCCTCCTGCGCGGCCCCGCGTCGACCCTGGGCCGGCGCATCGGCCTGGCCGTCCTGGCCGCCGTCGTCGCGTACCTCGCCATGACCGTCGTACCCGACGTGCTGGGTGCCGCGTTCGAGCCGGTGGCGCGGCTGTGGTGTGCCGGCGGCCCGCCGGGCGACGGGTGCGCCGGCAATTTGGTCCGGTCCGTCGGCGAGGCGCCGGTCGACCCGTCCGACGTGGTGCTCGACGACGGGCGGGCGCGGCTGGTGCGGATCTACGCCGTCCAGGCGTTCCTGATCGTCTTCGCGGTGGGCTACTTCCAGGTGCACGCCCAGCCGGTGCGCCCGCGACCGGCGACGACGCTGCTGGCGGTCTGGTACGCGTACACGGCCGCCGTGGTGACGCACGAGGGCGTCGTCGACGCGGCGCTCGGTCTGACCGACGAGCCGGGAGTGCCGGGCGTGCTCGGCCTGCTGCTGCCGCCGGACGGGCTGGCGCACGCGCTGCTCTCCGCGCCCGCCGTCGCCGTCGCGTTCGCCGCCGTCCACGCCCTGGCCGCGCGGCTACGGCGCGGGCGGCCGCGTCAGCCGAGCCAGCCGGGCGTCACCAGCCCGGCCTCGTAGGCGAGTACCACCAGCTGGGCGCGGTCTCGGGCGTCGAGCTTGGTGAGGATGCGGCTGACGTGCGTCTTCGCCGTCGCCGGGCTGAGCACGAGGCGGTCGGCGATCTCGTCGTTGGACAGCCCGGCCGCGACCAGCTCGAGCACCTCGCGCTCCCGCTCGGTCAGTGCGTTGAGCCGCGTGGTGGGGACCGGCTTGGCGGCCCGGCCGGCGATCTCGGAGATCAGCCGCCGGGTGATGGACGGGGCGATCAGCGCGTCGCCGCGGGCCACGACCCGGACGGCGTGGATCAGCTCCATCGGCTCGGTGTCCTTGACGAGGAAGCCGCTGGCCCCGGCCCGCAGTGCGCCGTACACGTAGTCGTCGAGGTCGAAGGTGGTGAGGATGACGACGCGCACGCCGGCCAGCGAGGGGTCGGCGACGATCCGCGTCGTCGCCTCCAGCCCGTCCAGCTCGGGCATCCGCACGTCCATCAGCACGACGTCGGGCCGCAGCTCGCGCACCAGCGTGAGTGCCTCGGCGCCGTCGGCGGCCTCGCCGACCACCTGGAGGTCCGGCTCGCCGTCGAGGATGGACCGGAACCCGGCCCGGACCAGCCGCTGGTCGTCGGCCAGCAGCACCGTCGTCATGCCCGGCCCCCGTACGGCAGCCGCGCGGTCACCCGGAAGCCGCCCCCGGGACGGTCCGCCGCCTCCAGCGTGCCGCCGAGTGCCTCGGCCCGCGATCGCATGCCGTCGATGCCGCTGCCGCCACCGGCCCGCGTGCCGGCGCCGCGTCCGTCGTCGCTCACGTCCACCGTCACATCATCGCGCCCGTAGCCGATGCGGACGGTCACCCGGCCCGCACCGGCGTGCCGGGTGACGTTGGTGAGCGCCTCCTGGACGATCCGGAAGGCGGCCAGGTCGACCGCCGGGCGCAGGTCGACGGGGTCGCCGTCGGTGCTGACGTCGACGGCGAGGCCCGCGGCCCGGCTGCGCTCGGCCAGCTCCGGCAGCCGGCGCAAGCCCGGCGCGGGCGCCGTCGGGGCCTCCTCGTCGACCTGCCGCAGCACGCCGAGGGTGCCGCGCAGCTCGCGCAGCGCCTCGCGGCTGGTCTCCTTGATCGCCGTCAGCGCCTCCGTGGCCGGGCCGCCGGCGCCGTCGCGTTCCAGCGCGTGCAGCGCCGCGCCCGCCTGGACGTTGATCAGCGAGATGTTGTGCCCGAGGACGTCGTGCAGCTCGCGGGCGATGCGCAGCCGCTCCTCCGTCGCCCGGCGGCGCAGCGCCTCCTCGCGCTCGCGCCGGGTGCTGTGCATGACCGCTCCGATCGCGACGGCCGCGACCAGCCAGCTGACCAGCAGGAACATCCCCGCGTCGCCGAGTGGGGACGCCTCCGTGCCGTACTCGCCGAAGGCCGAGGCGGCGATGGCCAGCCCGCCGATGACCGCGGCCGCGAGGATCCGGCCCGCCGACCCGAGCGTGTACAGCGCGATGATCAGCGTGACGAGCAGCGCGCCGTCGGGGTTGATCGCCGGGTAGTAGATCATCGACGCCAGCAGCGTGACGACGCCCACGGCGACGGGGAACCGGCGGCGGAACGCCAGCGCGCCGCATCCGGCCAGCATCAGCAGCCAGCCGGTCGCCGGCACGGGCCGCAAGCCGACCGGGTCGCCCTCGCCGATCACGGTCGTGAGTACCACGAATAGTCCCGTCCCGGCCGCCAGCAGCACGTCACCGCGGGTGCCGTGCCGCCACGATCGCCGGTCGCCGCTCATGCACGGCAGCTTAGATAAGGTCGGGGCAGTTCCGGCCACGTCTTCGCTAGGAGTCGCGACACCATGAGCACCGGCACCGGCCGTCGTTTCCCCGACGGCTTCCTCTGGGGGTCGGCGACGGCCTCGTACCAGATCGAGGGCGCGGCCAAGGAGGGCGGCCGCGGACCGTCCATCTGGGACACGTTCTCGCACACCCCCGGCAAGACGCTGAACGGCGACACCGGCGACGTCGCCGACGACCACTACCACCGCTGGCAGGAGGACCTCGGCCACATCGCCGACCTCGGCCTGGGCGCCTACCGGTTCTCCACGGCGTGGCCGCGGGTGCAGCCGGGCGGACGCGGCCCGGCGAACCGCGAGGGGCTGGACTTCTACTCCCGGCTGGTCGACGGCCTGCTCGAGCGGGGCGTCAAGCCGGTCGTGACGCTGTACCACTGGGACCTGCCCCAGGACCTCGAGGACGCCGGCGGCTGGGCCACCCGCGACACCGCGTACCGGTTCGCCGATTACGCCGAGATCATGGCCGGCGAGCTGGGTGACCGCGTCGACCTGTGGACCACGCTGAACGAGCCGTGGTGCAGCGCGTACCTCGGCTACGCCTCGGGGGCGCACGCGCCGGGCCGCGCCGAGCCGGCCGCCGCGCTGGCCGCCGTCCACCACCTCAACCTCGCGCACGGCCTGGGCATTCAGGCGGTCCGCTCGGTGCTGCCGTCGGCGCGCGCGTCGGTGACGCTGAACCTGCACGTCATCCGCCCCGCCGACCCGTCGTCCTCGGAGGACCTCGATGCGGTGCGCCGGGTCGACGCGCTGGCCAACCGTGCGTTCACCGGTCCCATGCTGTCCGGCGCCTACCCCGCGGACCTGCTCGACGACACCGCGCACGTCACCGACTGGTCGTTCGTCCGGCCCGGCGACACCGAGATCGCGCACCAGCCCATCGACGTGCTCGGCGTCAACTACTACTCCACCGGCCTGGTCCGCCGCTGGGACGGCGTCAGCCCGCGCTCCGAGGACGACGGCCACGACGACGCGCTCGGCTCCCCCTGGGTCGGCGCCGACGACGTCGAGTTCGTCCGCCCCGAGGGCCCGTACACCGCGATGGGCTGGAACATCGACCCGTCCGGCCTCACCGAGCTGCTGCTGCGCGTGCACCACGAGCACCCCGGCCTGCCGATGATGATCACCGAGAACGGGGCGGCGTTCGCCGACACCGTCTCCCCCGACGGCGCCGTCCACGACCCCCGGCGCATCGACTACATCGCCCGCCACCTCGAGGCCATGGGCCAGGCGATGGACCAGGGCGCCGACGTGCGCGGCTACTTCGCGTGGTCGCTGCTGGACAACTTCGAGTGGTCGTTCGGCTACGACCGCAGGTTCGGCCTCATCCGCGTCGACTACGACACGCTGGAACGGACCTGGAAGGACTCCGCCCACTGGTACCGCGACGTCATCGCCCGCAACGGCCTGGACGGCTAGCTGGGAAGCACGACCACGACGACGAACCAGGCGGCGAACGCCAGCCAGACGAGGGCGGCGTCGGCCAGGGCGAGGCGGCCGCGGGCAGTCGCCGTGCGGCGGGCGGTCAGGACCATGCCGGCCGCGCCGACGACCAGCAGCAGGCCCAGCCACGGGACCGCCCGAGGCACGCCGACCAGCAGCTGGGTGGGCAGGCTGGTCGCGGCGGCCCAGATCAGCCCGCCCGCGGCCAGCAGGAACACCGTCCCGGCGACTGGCGCGACACCGGCCGCCAGCGTCGACGCGGCACCGCGCCGGGCGGTGCTCCCCCGGCGGGCACGTGCCGCCCCGGCGACGACCGGCGCCAGCCAGCCGACCAGCCAGGCCACGCAGAGCAGCGCGAACGCCGCCGGGAGCGCGAGCGCGCGCCAGTCGCCGCCGTCGCCGGCCGCCAGTGCGACCTGCGCGACGCGCGTCGTCGGGTGCAGGTCGCCGGCGCCGACGACGTCATAGGCGGGCGTCGCACGGTCGCAGAGCCCGCCGACGTCGCGTGCGGGGTCCGCCAGCCAGGCGGCGACGCTCTCGCGTCCGCAGCGGCTGCTCAGCAGCACCGCGTGGCCGACGCCGGCGAACTCGAGGAACCGCCGGTCCGGCAGGGCCGCCGTGGCCTCGTCCGCGGCCGGCGCGGGCGTCACCGGGTCGTCGCCGCCGGCCAGCACCAAGGCCGGCTGCGTGAACGCGACGGGTGCCGGCGGCGCCGGCGGCGAGGGCAGCCCGAGCTCGGCGCAGACGACCTCGTCGGCCACCAGCCACTCGATCAGCGGCGACGCGCGGCCGGCCCCGGCCCGCCGGTAGGGGACCTCGTCCTGGCACTGCATGACCCAGTACTGCCCGAGCGTGTGGCTGGTCAGCTCGTCGACGCCGACGTCGACCAGCGTGCCGAGCGCGCCGGTCTCGCCGTCGGCGAGGCGGTCCAGCAGATACGGGATCACCGGCAGCAGCTCGACGTCGTAGAGGCCGGCGTGGACGAACGTGACGAGGTCGTCGCCGGTGAGCCGGAACGTGCGCGGCTGCCCCGTCACCGGGTTGTGTCCGTCGACGGCGACCGGGTCGGCGTCCAGCAGGTCCGCCGCGGCCAGCAGATCGGCGTACGGGTCGGGGAAGTCGCCGCCGGAGCGCTGCCCGAGCCGGTCCAGCGACAGTTCGAGGCCCTCGTACGCGGTCGCGGCGAAGTCGCGGTCCGGTGCGCTGAACGAGTCGAGCACGACGGCGTCGACGCCGGCCGGGTCGATCCGCGCCAGCTCCGCCATCACCTGCGTCGACCACGACAGCCCGTACGCCGACCAGCTGTCGTAGCCCAGCGCCTCGCGGAGATCGCGGAGGTCCTGGGCGGTCTCGGCGACGGTGTAGCCGCGCGGGTCGCCGCCGTCGTCCTCGAAGGCGTCGAGGCAGTCGCGCATGGCGATGGCGGCCGGCTCGAACTCCTCGTACGGGTCCTCGGTCGTGATGAAGGCATCGGCCATGGCCGCGGCGGCGCCCGGACACTGCAGTGACGGCGTGCTGCGGGCGCCGCCGCGCTGCTCCAGCACGACGACGTCGCGACTCTCGCGCAGCCCGAGCCCGTCCGCGAAGTAGCCCGCCAGCTGCAGCGATCCCGATCCGGGGCCGCCGTTCATGAACACCAGCGGCGGCTCGGTCGGGTGGTCGGAGCGGACGTGGACGTACGGCAGCTCGATGATGCGGCTGTCCGGGTCGGCGCGGTACTCCGGGACGGTCAGCACGCCGCACTCGCCGCCGGTCGGGACGGCGACCAGGCAGTCGCTCGCTCGGACGTCGGCGGAGACGGCGGCCGTGCCGGTCGTGACGGCGGCTCCCGACGCCGGAACGGCGGCGAGCAGCAGCGCGGCCGCCGCGAGCACCGCCGCCGTCCGCCGCACCAGCACGCTCCTTCCACCCTGTCGTCGCCGGGCGACAATCTATCCACCGCCTGCCGTGCCGCTCCCCCGCGCCCGAGCTGTCGAGTTGCGGTGCGGACAGGTGTTCGATAAGATCATTTCAGGAGATCGGGCCGTCACCGGGAGCGGCTGCAAGGGGTTCCCGGGCAGCGAAGCAGGACATCACGCCAGGTGTTCTCACCTCGTCCACGGTCGCAGTGCGCTGCGGTCGTCC
>NZ_QUAL01000014.1 GCF_003579925.1 Jiangella rhizosphaerae
CGCCCCTACACCGACCTCGCCGACCTCGTCCGCCGCGCCGACGTCCCCCACCCCGCCCTCGACGCCCTCGCCACCGCCGGCGCGTTCGCCTGCTTCGGCCTGGACCGCCGCGCCGCGCTCTGGAAGGCCGGCGCCGTCGCCCACATCCGCGCCGACCAACTCCCCGGCACCACCCCCAGCGACATCACCCCACCCCCGCTACCGGCCATGACCGCGGTCGAGCAGACCTTCGCCGACCTCTGGGCCACCGGCGTCTCCCCCGACAGCCACCCCGTCCAGCACATCCGCGACCACCTCACCGCCGCCGGCGCCACCCCCGCCGGCGACCTGCCCACGCTGCGCGCCGGGCAACGCGTCCGCGTCGCCGGGCTCGTCACCCACCGCCAACGCCCACCCACCGCCGGCGGCGTCGTGTTCCTCAACCTCGAAGACGAGACCGGCATGATCAACGTCATCTGCCCCGCCACAATCTGGGAGAGACAACGCCGCATCGCCCTGAGCTCCAACGCCCTGNCAATCTGGGAGAGACAACGCCGCATCGCCCTGAGCTCCAACGCCCTGCTCATCGACGGCACCCTCGAACGCTCCGACGGCGCCACCAACCTCCTCGCCGGCCGCCTCACCCCACTCCACCTCACCACCACCGGACGCAGCCGAAACTTCCGATAGACGGTGAGAACCGAACGAGCCCCAAGCACCGAGTACGTCCCGCTCGCAATCTCACCTCCGGCGCCAGGCTGTGAGCCGACGTTGGTCGTGCCGGTGGGAAGGTCGCTGGCGTTCGCGATGGAGCCGACATCGTGCCGACCGCCACGCGCGCGGCCGTGGCCCCCTCACCGTGCCGACGAACCCAGCCGGGTGGTGCCAGCCAGGCCGGGCGCACCGGTCTTGTCGCCGTCGACCCCCGGTGCCGATGACGACGAGCCGCAGGCCGCTGATGGGTGAAGGATCCGGGTAGCCAGGACGACGCGGATCCCTCACCCATCCAGGCCGCGACGGCATCACCTGCCGGGCCGCAGCGTCGGCAATATCAGCGTCGGCTCACACCAGGCCGCCGACTCACCCCGGAGGGGTGAAGCCGCCCCGACACTCTGGTTGGCGGAGACCGATCGTGACAGCATCGAGACAGCCGTGGAGCGTGTCCTGCGATGGCCATCCGCCGGGCCGGGTCGCCGGCGATCTCCCCGGCAAGGGGGTGCATCGTGGTCGAGAACACGACGTCGTCGGGGCGACCATCGAAGGCGTTGCGCCGGGTCCTGGTCCCGCTCGCGCTGGCGCAGTTCATCTGCAGCTTCGCCGGCTCGAACATGAACGTGATGATCAACGACATCAGCCGCGACCTCGACACGACGGTGCAGGGCGTGCAAGTGGCCATCACGATCTTCCTCCTGGTGATGGCGGCACTGATGATCCCTGGCGGCAAGCTGACCGACAGGTACGGCCGGAAACGGTGCTTCATGGCCGGCTTGATCATCTATGGCGTCGGCGCCCTGCTGAGCGCGGCGGCACCCGGACTCGGGGTGCTGATCCTCGGCAACTCGATCCTCGAGGGCATCGGCACGGCGCTGCTGATCCCGCCGGTCTACATACTGGCGACGTTGCTGTTCACGGGGGTGACCTCGCGAGCGCGAGCGTTCGGCGTCATCAGCGCACTCGGCGGCATCGGCGGCGCCGCCGGCCCTCTGATCGGCGGCTTGATCACGTCGGCCATCAGCTGGCGGGCGGCGTTCGTGTTCCAGACGCTGGTGATCGTGGCGATCATCTGGATGAGCCGCGACCTGCGCGACCCGCTGCCGCCGGAGCCGAACCGCCCCTTCGACATCCGCGGCGCGGCGCTCTCGGCGACCGGCCTGATCCTTCTGGTCACCGGCATCCTGGCCGCCGACGACAACACGTGGCTGATGCTGGTGCTGCTGGTGGTCGGCGCGCTCGTCCTCGCGGGGTTCCTGCTGTCCATCCGGGCCAAGGAACGGGCCGGCGAGGAGGCTCTGCTGTCGACGGCGGTGTTCCGTAACCGGACGGCGAACCTCGGACTGGTGACGCAGAACGCTCAGTGGCTGCTGCTCATGGGGTCCTCGTTCGTCGTGGCGACGTTCCTGCAGGTGATACGGGGCTACAACGCCATCGAGACCGGCCTGATCTTCACCGCCGCCACCGCCGGGCTGTTGATGTCGTCGCTGGCGGCCGAGCGTCTGGCCAGGCGCCGCGCCCAGCGGACGCTCATCGTGGCCGGGTTCGCCATCACGATCGCAGGCATCGGCGTCCTGCTCCTCATGGTCGTCGGCTCGCCGTCGGTGTGGGCCTTCGCGCCCGGCCTGCTGCTCATCGGTCTCGGGCTCGGCGCGATGCTGACGCCGTCAGTCAACGTCGTGCAGTCCAGCTTCGGCGAGGATCTGCAGGGCGAGATCTCCGGACTGTCACGCAGCATCTCGAACCTCGGCTCGACCCTCGGGACGGCGATCGCCGGCACCGTGCTCGTGGCCGGGCTCACCGCCACGCCGGAGCGAGCCTACGGCCTGGCCATGTCCGTCCTCGCCGCAGCCGGGCTGATCGGCCTGCTGGCCGCCCTGCGCTTGCCGTCGCGGCGCCGGTCGAGTGGATGACAGACGTTCGAATCGCGAGAGTCGCCTCGGCGTGCTCGGGCGGCCCCGAGCGCACCGGCGTGTGGGTCACCCGGCCCGGGTGATCCACACGCCGTTCGCGGCCGGGACGCTCGGTGTGTGCAATCGACCGCCGGCCGGCTGGAGACGACGATGGCGACCTTCACCGTCTGGACGTTCGACGATCCGGCCGTTGCCGATCACTCGGTCGCGCTGCTGGAATCGATGAGAACGCGGGACGTCGGGCGCATCCACGACGCCGCCACGGTGTCCTGGCCGCACGATCGGGAGAAGCCGAGGACCCACCATCTGGCGAGCGTCGCGCACAGTGGCGCGCTGGGCGGCACCTTCTGGGGACTGCTCTTCGGCACGCTGTTCTTCGTCCCACTTCTCGGCGCCGCGCTGGGCCCGGCTGCCGACGCTCTCGGCCAGTCGCTCGCCGACGTCGGCATCGACGACGACTTCATCCGGCAGATCCGCGACCGTGTGACTCCGGGCACCTCGGCACTGTTCGCCCTGACCAGCGACGCGGCAAGCGGTGAGATCATCCAGGCGCTCGACGAGTCCGGGATCAACGCCGAACTCCTCGACGTCACCATCAGCGATGAGCAGGAGGAGCTGCTCAAGGAGGCCTTCGCCGAGGCGCGGCACGACTGATCCGCGCTGGCCGTGTACCGGTGGCATCACCCGCGGCGGGTGATGCCACGGCCGCCACCAGAGGATGATCGTTGCCGTGTGCGGCCGACCGAGGCCGGCACCCGCGCACGGCAGTTCGCGGGGCCGGTCACCGCGGAATGAACGGGGAGTGCCGACCATGACCGAGCAGCAAACGATGCGCACGCCCGAAGCCTCGGGCTGGGTCGCCGCAGGTGTGGTGTTCGCCGGCACCGTCATGATCATGATCGGTGTGTTCCAGGCTCTCCAAGGCCTGGTCGCCATCATGGACGACGAGTTCTTCGTCACCGTGGAGAACTACACGTTCGGCGTCGATCTCACGGCGTGGGGCTGGGTACACCTCATTCTGGGCGTGCTGGTCGCGCTCGCGGGCGGATACCTGTTCACAGGCAGCGCGGTGGCCGGTGGCGTGGCCGTGGTGCTCGCCGGCCTCAGTGCGATCGCGAACTTCCTGTTCATTCCGCACTACCCGTTCTGGTCGCTGCTCATCATCGCCATCGACGTCGTGGTGATCTGGGCGATCGTCAGGTCCGGCGTATTCCAGCGCTGACTTCTCTCGGCGCGGCCGGATCAGGGTCGGCTCGACAGCGCTTGCGCCTTCGCGCGCTGGAACTCGGTGTCGTCGATCACAGCTCTCCGGTCCCCCATCCAGCAGCGCTCAGCATGAGTCAGTCCTCCCTGACGCGATCGCCTGGTGAGTGGCGCTGACCGTCGCCTCGACGCGGGTGGGCGCGCACCACCCGCGGACGGGTGAGGCTCCACCCCCCACGGGTGGTGCCGCGCCACCCGATCGGGCAGCACGATCGGCACCTGAGCATGCAGACGACCAGCGAACCCTCGAGGCATCGGGAGCACCCATGAACCGCTATCCACCCATCGAAGAGCACGGGCTGATCGGCGACCTCCAGACCAGCGCGCTGGTGGCGCGCGACGGCACGATCGACTGGTTCTGCAGCCCCCGGTTCGACTCGCCCAGCGTCTTCGCCTCGCTGCTGGACGCCGAGAGGGGTGGCTACTTCCGGGTAGCGCCCGACCACGACGGCTGGCAGAGCAAGCAGCTCTATCTTCCCGGTACCGCGATTCTGATCACGCGGTTCCTCACGTCGGAGGGTGTGGGCGAGGTCATCGACTTCATGCCCGTGCTCCAGGGCTCCGCCACCAGTCGTCACCGCATCGTCCGAGTCGTCCGCGTCGTCCGAGGGCAGATACGGTTCGTCATCGACTGCCAGCCGCGCTTCGACTACGGCAGGGGGTCGCACAAGACCGAGATCACCGACTCAGGAGTGGTGTTCCACGGCGCAGACGGTCCCGACGTCGCCGTTCATGTCGTCCGTCGCGCGGATGGCGCCACCGCGGAGCCGGCACGGCTGTCAGGGAGTGGTGACGGGTTCCGCGCGGTCGTGACCGGCTCCGCCGGTGACGTCGGCGGAATCGTCCTGGAGACGGCACCGGAGGGCCCGCCGCGGGAACTCACGCGGGAGGAGATCCTCACGATATTCGAAGACACCCGAGACTTCTGGCGGCGATGGGTCGGCAGCTCGCGGTACCGGGGCCGTTGGCGCGAGCAGGTGGAGCGGTCCGCGATGACGTTGAAGCTGCTGACATACGCGCCAACCGGTGCGGTGGTGGCCGCACCGACGGCCGGCCTACCCGAGCAGGTGGGCGGAGAACGCAACTGGGACTACCGTTACACCTGGGTCCGCGACGGGTCGTTCTCCATCTATGCCCTGCTGGGTCTGGGATATGCCGCCGAGGCCGAGGCGTTCCTGCAATGGCTGGGTGACCGGGTCGGCGAAGCGGTCGACTCCGCCGGCGGTGATCACGCATCACCACTCAAGATCATGTACCGCGTGGACGGATCGTCCGACCTCGCGGAAGAGGTTCTCGGCCACCTCTCGGGATGGCGCGAATCCCGGCCGGTTCGCATCGGGAACGGCGCGTTCGACCAGCTGCAGCTCGACATCTACGGCGAGGCCCTCGATTCGGTCGAGCTCGGCGACGCGAACGGTCTGCCGCTGACGCATCGTGGCTGGGAGAGCATCACGCGCCTCGTCGACTGGCTATACGACCACTGGGACTCCCCCGACGACGGGATCTGGGAGACCCGCGGCGGCCGCCAGCACTTCACCTACGGGCGGGTGATGTCGTGGGTGGCCTTCGACCGGGCGATTCGGATGGCGACGCGACGCGCACGGCCGGCCGACCTGTCCCGCTGGGCCGCCGCCCGCGATGCGATCTACCGACAGGTCATGGACAGGGCCTGGGACGAGAACCGGCAGGCCTTCGTGCAGCATTACGACACGTCGGTGCTCGACGCGGCCAACCTCTACCTGCCGATGGTGGGATTCGTCTCGCCGCGCGACCCGATGTGGCGGTCGACCCTCCGAGCGATGGACGACGAGCTGGTGTCGGACAGTCTGGTCTACCGTTACGATCCGAGCGCGTCGCCCGACGGTCTGCGCGGCAGCGAGGGCACGTTCTCGATGTGCACCTTCTGGTACGTCGACGCACTCGCCAAGTCGGGACGGCTCGACGACGCCAGGCTGACCTTCGAGAAGATGCTGACGTACTCGAATCATCTCGGGTTGTACGGCGAGGAGATCGGCAGCACCGGCGAGCAGCTCGGCAACTTCCCCCAGGCATTCAGTCACCTGGCCCTCATCACGGCCGCCACTACGCTCGATCCCCTTGTCGCGGGGTGATCGCAGGTCCACATGCGCGTACTTCTGATCACCAGTCGAAACGACATCTCGATGGTGGCGGTCACGGGGTCACCGCGAACCACCCCGACGTGGGTGGTGGTGCCCCACCCGTGTCCTCGCCACATTCCCAGGGTGTGGATCGAGCGCGTCCGAACCGGCGGGCCGACCACGACGAGGCACGGCGATTCGTCTCGAGGAAGGAGACTCGCATGGCAACGCTGACAGTGTGGAAGTTCGATGACCCGGCCGGTGCCGACCGAGCGACCGATCTGCTCCGGTCCCTGCAGAAGCAGGAGCTCATTCAGGTCCACGACGCCGCGACGGTGTCGTGGGAGGAGGGAAGGAAGAAGCCCAAGACACGCCAGCTCAGTGGCGTCACCGGCGCGGCCGCGTTGGGTGGTGCCTTCTGGGGGTTCCTGTTCGGCCTGATCTTCTTCATTCCGCTCCTGGGCGCGGCGGTCGGGGCAGCCGCAGGGGCCGCAGGTGGTGCGTTGACCGACGTCGGCATCGACGACGACTTCATCCGGCAGGCTCGCGAGCAGGTGACGCCGGGGACGTCTGCGCTCTTCGCGCTCACCAGCGGCGCGGTGGAGGACAAGGTCAAGGATGCCTTCGCATCCTCCGGGCTGCGGCCGGACCTCATCGCGACCAACCTGTCCAACGAGCAGGAGCAGGCACTGCGTGAGGCGTTCGCCGAGTGAGCCAGTGGTTGCCGAGACCTCGGCCGGTCCGTTCGTCGGCGTCGCCGGGTCAGCTGCCGACGGTGATGTCCCGGCCATGGACGGTGAGCGCCCAGACGACGCTGACGGCGACAGCGATGATCGCCAGCGACCACAGTGGGTAGTACGGCAGCCACGCGAACGCCGCGAGCATGCTCAGTGCGGCCAGGATCACACCCACGGTGCGCGCCGCGACGGACCCGGTGAACAAGGCGGCGCCGGCGATCACCAGCACGATGCCGAGGATGAGGTGGATCCAGCCCCAGGTGTCCGCATCGAAATCGAAGACGTACTCCCTGACCTGCGTGAAGAAGTCGTCGTCGAAGATCGCGACCAGCCCGGCGATCGCGTGGAACACGCCGATCATGACCATCATGACGGCGGCGAAGACGGTCCAGCCGACGGCCCATGCACTCGGCTCGCGGTAGTCGGTCTGCGTCTCTCCCTGAGTGAAGGGATCGGTCATCTCGCACCTGCCTTCGGCGGCGATCGATGCCGGCATGCGGTTCGCGCCGGGCTGCTCCCGACGATCCCCTCCGGTGGCGAGGAGCGCATCACCCTTGGAGGGTGACCGCGTCGAGCGGGCCGATCGGGGGCGCTCAGCCGCGCAGAGCCGCCTGATCGCCGCGGCGAGGTGACGGAGAAGGCTGCTCGGCCTCGAGGACCTTCCGGGCACGGGCGTTGGCCTCGTGGACGGCGGCGGACACGGCCGGCCAGCGCAGGCCCATGTCCGCGATGGTCTCGAGGATGACGGCGGCGACGAGCGCCTGCGTCACGCTCTTCTGGTCGGCCGGCACGACGTACCAAGGCGCCCAGTCGGTCGAGGTCGCGGACAGCGCGGCCTCGTAGGCGGCCTGGTAGTCCTGCCACAGGGCCCGCTCGGCGACGTCGGCGGCGTTGAACTTCCACTCCTTGTTCGGGTTGTCGAGCCGGGCCATGAACCGCCGGTGCTGCTCGTCCTTCGAGACGTGCAGGAAGAACTTGACCACCTTCGTGCCGTTGCGGTCCAGGTGGTGCTCGAAGGCATTGATGTCCGTGTAGCGGTCGGCCCAGAATCCCGGACCGCGGTCGCCCGCGGGCAACTTCTGCGCCTCCAGCCACTCCGGGTGCACCCGCAGAGCGATGACCTCCTCGTAGTGCGACCGGTTGAAGATCCCGATGCGGCCGCGCTCGGGAACCGCCTTCGAGATGCGCCAGAGGAAGGTGTGGTCCAGTTCCTCCGCCGATGGCGTGCGAAAGCCCACCACGTCGACGCCCTGGGGGTTGACGCCGGACATGACGTGTTCGATCGCCGAGTCCTTGCCGGCGGCATCCATCGCCTGGAAGATCACCAGCAGGGCGTACCGGTCGCTGGCCCACAGCAGTTCCTGCGCGTCGGACAGCTGCGACACGCCCTCCTTCAGCAGCACGCGAGCTGCGGCGTCCAGCTGCGGCTCAGTCAGTCCGCCCAGCTCTCCGCCGTCCGACCAGCGCGTGTCGCGCTCGGCGAGCCCGGCCGGCGAACCGGGGCGCACCCGGAGAGCGTCGACGATCCGGCCGCGTCTGTTCATGGCCCTCACCCTTCCGCCGGTGCCGGCACCGGCGCCGTGCGCCGCCGGACGACCAGCTTCTCGGCCTCCGCGAGCACGAGGTAGCCCAGCGGAGCCAGCAGGCAGATCCCCCACTGCGTGGCCGTCAGCTCGACGGTGTCGAAGATGCGCTGCAGCGCGCCGATCGCGGTCACGATGAACGTGAGCGCGGCGGCCACGAGTACGAGCCGGATGAACCGCCCGTTGGCGAGCGTGTCCCGCGTGAAGATCGTCCGCAGCGGGTCGCGCCATTCCATCGCCGCGACGATGTGCAGCAGCGAGATCGCCGTCAGGCCCATCGTGGTCGCAACGGCGAGGTCGTACCGGTCCTCGCCGACGGCGACGACCACCAGCGTGCCGATCGCGATCAGCAGGCCGTCGACTGCGAGGCGGACGCCCATCGCCGGGCGGATCACCGGTTCCTCCGGGGGGCGAGGCCGCCGGTCCATGAGCCCCGGTGTGGGCTGGTCGAAGCCGAGCCCGACGGCCAGCAGCACGTCGATGGCGAAGTTGATCCACAGGATCTGCAGCGGCAGCAGCGGCGTGCCGTTCGCGATGGAGAAGATGCCGGCGCCGAGGAAGGTCAGGATGAACCCGGCCAGCATGATCATCTGGACGCGCACGTACTTCATCAGGTTGTCGTACAGGCCCCGCCCACCCTCGACGGCGGTGACGATCGTCGCGAAGTTGTCGTCGGTGAGGATCATCTCCGCAGCGTCCTTGGTCACCTCGGTGCCGGTGATCCCCATCGCGACGCCGATGTCGGCCCGGGTGAGCGCCGGGGCGTCGTTCACGCCGTCGCCGGTCATCGCCACCACGTTGCCCTGCTTCTTGAGGACTCCGACCAGCCGCACCTTGTCCTCGGGCGCGACCCGGGCGACGACGCCGATCCCGCCGACCTCGCGGTCGAGCTGGTCGTCGGGCAGCGCGGCGAACTCCGTCCCGGTCAGCGCCCGTCCCTCGATACCCAGCTGCCCGGCGATCGCCGCGGCAGTCGTGGCGTGGTCGCCGGTGATCATCCGGACCCGGATACCCGCGCGCCGGCACTCGGCGATCGCGTCCTTGGCCTCCTTGCGTGGCGGGTCGACGATGCCGACGAGCGCCAGGAGCTCCAGGTCGGTGACGACTGCCAGCAGGTCCGACGAGGGGTCGAAGTCGACCGGGTCGAAGTCGCGCCGCGCCACGGCCAGAACCCGCATGCCCTCGCCGGCGAGCCGGTCGTTCTCGGCCAGGACCTTCGCCTCGCCGCCGGCCATCGGCCGGGACGTGCCGTCGTCGGCGAGGTACCACGACGACCGGGCCAACAGCACGTCGGGAGCACCCTTGACCAGGCACCGGACGACCCGCCGGCCGTCCTCCCGCAGCTCGTGGAAGGTGGCCATGAGCTTGTACTCGGCGTCGAACGGCACCTCCGCCAGCCGCGGATACGTTCGCCTGGTCTCCTCGACGTCGAGGCCGCCCTTCTCGGCCAGCACGACCAGCGCGCCCTCAGTCGGGTCGCCGATGCACGCGCCGTCGCGGATGACCGCATCGTTGGCCAGCGCCATCGGCAGCAGGAACGGCTCGAGAGGGCTGTCGCCGGAGCCGGCCACCCGCATGATGCGGCCCTGCGTGGAATACCCCTCGCCGTCGACGTCGAACCGGCGGCCGGCCACGACCAGCGCTCGGGCGGTCATCTGGTTGAGGGTCAGCGTGCCGGTCTTGTCCGAGCAGATGGCCGACGTGGACCCCAGCGTCTCGACCGACCGGAGCCGCTTCACGATGGCGCCTTGGCTCGCCAGCCGCTGCGTGCCCATCGAGAGCAACATGGTCACGACGGCGGGCAGGCCGGTGGGGATCGCGGCGATCGCCAGGCTGATGCCGACCAGGAACAGCGAGTCGAAGTCCTCGCCGCGGGCCAGGCCGAGCAGGACGATCGCGATCAGCGCACCGGCCGCCATGACCGTGATGAGCACGGTGAGCTGGTCCAGCTGCTTGGTGAGCGGCGTCTTCTCCTGCTCGACGGCGCTGAGCATGCCGGAGATGTGGCCGACCTCGGTGCCCATGCCGGTCGCGGTGACGACCATCTCGCCACGACCGCGGGTCACCTGCGAATTCATGTACGCCATGTCGATGCGGTCGCCGAGCGGCACGTCGACGCCGTCGACGGGGTCGACGGTCTTGGAGACGGGGGTACTCTCGCCGGTCAGACCGGCTTCCTCGATCTCCAGTGTCGCCGCTGTCAGCAGGCGGCCGTCGGCCGGCACCTTGTCGCCGGCCTCGAAGCTCACGACGTCACCTGGCACCAGTTCCTCGGCCGGCACCTCCGTCACTCGGCCGTCGCGGCGCACACTCGCCGTCATGATCAGCATCTTGCTCAGCGCGGCGACGCTCTCCGCGGCCTTGCCTTCCTGATGCAGCCCCATGACCGCGTTGATCACGGTCAGGGCCAGCACCACCAAGCCGGTCGAGACGTCCTGCAGCGCGACGATGCTGACCACGGCCGCACCGACCAGGACCAGCTGCATGAGGTCGCGGTACTGGCGCAGGAACGCCTTCCAGCCCGGTTCCTTCGCCGCCTGGGCCAGCCGGTTGGGTCCGTACGTCTCACGGCGCTCGGCGACCTCCGCCGCCGTCAGACCCGCCGCTGGATCGACGCCGAGCCGCCGGCAGGAGTCGATCGCGGAGAGCCGGTACCACTCGGTCCGGTCCTCGGCCGGGGTGGTCGCGACGGTCGCTGTCATCGAGCTCTCCTCACCCTCGCGTGCGGCTCCGTCCGGACGCGAGGGCCGCACTCTCGTGGCGACGATGCCCGGTGACGGGGTAGGCCGGACCCACCCCACGCGGGGTGAGCGGGACCGCCCGGAGGGTCGCCGCCAGGCCGAACAGGGGCTACCGTGAAGGTGTCCACATCCCTGGGGGAGGATGTGAATCATGGCCGACGACGACGCCAGCGCCACCCGGCTCCGACCGCAACGCCGTGCGTCGTCGCTGTTCAAATCGAAGCTGCGCGCACCGGCCCGGCCCGATCATTACGTCCGCCGCATCCGCCTGATCGCGCTCCTGGACGACGCGGTCACGGCGCCGCTCACGGTGGTGGTCGCACCGGCCGGCGCCGGGAAGACGTCGCTGCTGGCCGCTTGGGCCGCCGAGACGACCACCCCGACGGCATGGCTCTCCCTCGACGAGAGCGATCGCGACGGCGCACAGCTGTGGGCCGGCCTCACGGCCGCGCTCGAGACGATGCGGCCTGGCTGCGGCGATCGATCGGCCCCGCTGTTCAGGCGGCCCGGCACACTCGCGGACGGCGTCCGCGTGCTGCTGGACGACCTGGACGCCGGCGACGCCGGTGCCGCCGGCGAACGAGACGACCCGCCGGTCGTGCTCGTCGTCGACGACCTCCACCTCGTGCAGGACGACGGCCCGATCGCTGAGACGCTCGCGCAGTTCCTGCAGCACCTGCCGTCGTGGCTCCACGTGGTCCTCATCTCCCGCCGCGACCCGCCGCTGCCGATGGACCGGCTGCGGGCCCGCGGCCAACTGCGCGAGGTGCGCTTCGCCGAGCTCAGGTTCGTCGCCGACGAGGCCGAGCGGATGTTGTCGACGCTGGTGCCGACGATGCCCGGCGACCAGGTGGCGGCCACGTCGCGGCGGGCGCGCGGGTGGGCGGCCGGCCTGCGCCTGGGCGCCCTCGCCGTACGGGCCGCGCAGGCCCGGCC
>NZ_QUAL01000161.1 GCF_003579925.1 Jiangella rhizosphaerae
GCGCGGGGCGTGTCTCGTGGTGTGGTGGTCACGGTGGCGGTGTCGTCGTCACGGTGTCGCGGTCGGCAGGTGATGCCTTCGCGGCCTGGATGGGTGAGGGGGCCACGGCCGCGCGCCGTGCGACCGGCGGCTACTCACACCGGCGGTGCGAGCAGGGCCGCGGCCAGGTCGGTGCGGGCGTACACCACGCGGCGGCCGGTGCGGCGGCGCGAGACCAGGCCGGTGCGGTGCAGGATCGCCAGGTGGTACGAGACCGTCGCCGGCGAGAGGGCCTCGCGGCGGCCGAGCTCGGCGGTCGTGCGCGGAACGTCCAGGGCCGCGAGCAGGGTCGCGCGGGTGTGTCCGATGAGCTCGCCCAGGTCGGCCGGGGCCGCCGCACCCGCCGACCACAGGGCGTGCAGGCCGCGGGCCGGGTAGAGGATCGACGGCGTGGTCGGCCGCTCGGCGTTGAGCAGGACGCCGTCGGTCAGGCCGGTGCTCGGGATCAGCAGCAGCCCGTCATAGGCCCAGTCGACCACCAGCGAGAACGGCTTGCGCACCAGGATCGCACCGTCCTCCCAGCGGACCGAGGCGTGGAAGTCGTCCAACAGGGCCAACGCGCCGTGCTGGGCCATGCGGTCGCCGCGGTAGGCGACGTCGGCGGTCAGGACGTCGAGCACGCGCGGCCAGTCCGGCGCGAGCACCCGCTCGAAGTACGTCCGCATGGCGTCGGCCACCCGGGCGACGAAGGCCGCCGGTCCGCCGTCCAGCGCCTCGGCGACGACGGCCGGCATCGGCTGGCGCAGTTCCTCGAGGCGGGCCGGACCGCCGACGCTCGCGGCGACAGCCGGCGGGACGGCGCGCCCGCGGAACGCGATGTCCAGCTGGTACTCGATCAGGTCGACCGGAGTCGCGGCGATGGCCGCCACCTCGTCGCCGATCGTCATCACGGCGGCGTCGGGCGGCGGCGTGAGCAGGTCGAGGATGTACACCTCGCTGCCGGTCAGCGCGGCGAGCAGGCTGAGCGGTGCCGCCGGGACGGCGTCGAGCGCCCGCGCACGCCAGCGCATCAGATGCGGGGAGCCCGGTGACGGACGGTGCAGCGCGCGCAGGCTGCCGACCACCTCGGCGCACGGCGAGATGCCGAACCGAGACCGGCCCAGCGCCTCGGCGGTCATCGGCATCCGGACCGTCACGATTCGAACGTACTCGAATTCCTGGCGGCACCGGCGCCCGCCCCGGTCGGCTGTGCCCATGACGCAACCGAGCCTCACCCGCCGCCGGCTGCTCCGCACCGGCACCGCCACCGCCGCCGGCCTCACCGCGGGCCTGGCCCTCCCCGCCATCGCCGACGCCGCACCGGCCGCCGACGCTGCCACCGAGCCGGCCCGGCGCAAGGTCGTCCTCGTCGGCGCCAACCCCGGCGTCCAGCTGTTCCACCGCGACGTCGTCAGCGCCTACGCCTCGGTCTGGACCGTCGACTGGTCCGCCCAGGGCAGTGGTTCGGCGATCGTGCTCTGGCACGACGGCGAGGTCCGGGTGCTCACCGATCACCCGGACCTCGGCCACTGGCTGGAGCGCTCGTTCACCCGGTTCTTCCCGGAGGCCGCCGGGCTGCCGTGGCCGGAACCGCGGATCGAGCGACGCGCCGTCCACGTCGCCAACGACCTCGCCCGCGGCACGTACGCACGGGCGGGCGACGTCGCCGTCCGCATCGCCGATGTGCTGGACCGGAGGGCCTTCGCCACCGACGAGTTCGATCTCGGCGGGCGCGTGCACAGCCTCAGTCTGGTGACCGGCCCGAGCGCCGCCGCGTCCATCGAGGTGCGCGGCCGGCGACTGCCCGGCGAGATCATCCGGGCGGGCACTCCCGAGCGCCCGTCGTCCAGCGCGTTCGTCGCCGTGGCGGAGGTCTGGAGGTACTGACGAGAATCAGTTGCCCGCGCGGTCCGACACGACCAAGATCACCCGGTACGATTTCACAGCTACCGGGTCATCTCGGAGGTAACAAGGCGTGTCGGCCAGCAACGAGATCGACGATTTCGCGAGTCTGCTGCGACGGCATCGGCTGGCGGCCGGTCTGTCGCAGGAGGAGCTTGCCGAAAAGGCCGGTCTCAGCTCCGACGCCGTCGCCGCGCTCGAACGCGGCCGCCGCCGCGCGCCGCGGCCGCTCACCGTGCGGCTGCTGGCCACCGCGCTGAACCTGTCCGAGACCGATTTCGGCGAGTTCACCGAGTCGTTGCGCCGGTCCCCCACGGTCTACGCGCCGCAGGTCCAGGGCCCGCCGCTCCCACCGGACGCGATGATCGGCCGGGCCTCGGAGCTGGCCGAGCTGTCGTCGCTGCTGGGCCACGGCGGCGTCCGTCTGGTCACGCTGACCGGGCTCGGCGGCGTCGGCAAGACCCGCCTCGCGGTAGCCGTCGCCAACGAGGTGCGCCTGCAGTTCGAGGCCGGCGTGTGCTGGGTGCCGCTGGCCGCCCGCCCGGACGGACCGGAGGTCACCGAGGCCGTCGCGGCCGCCGTCGGGCTGCGGGCGGCCTCGGACGCCGCCGAGGTCGACGCGCTGGCCGAGCACATCGGCTCCCGGCAGCTGCTGGTCGTGCTGGACAACTGCGAGCACGTGGTCGAGACCTGCGCCAGGCTGTGCACCGTCCTACTGCAGCGCTGCCCCCGGCTGACCGTGCTGGCCACCAGCCGCGAACTGCTGCGCGCACCCGGCGAGGTCGTCCGGCAGGTGCAGCCGTTGACGGTGCCACCGTCGCGGGCCGCACCGGAGGAGATCCGCGACGCCGACGCCGTCCGCATGTTCCTGGCCCGCGCCGCCGCCCACGGCGTGCACCCGCGCGACGACCGCCTGCTGCAGGTCAGCCGCGTGTGCCGGAGCGTGCAGGGCATCCCGCTGGCCATCGAGCTCGCGGCCGCCCGCGTCAACGTCCTCACCATCGAGCAGATCGCCGACGAGCTGGACAACTCCACGCGCATCCTCTCCGGCGGCAGCCGCACCGCGCCGCTGCGCCAGCAGACCATCGACGCCGCGCTGGACTGGAGCTACCAGCTGCTCAGCGCCGACGAGCGCGAGTTCTTCGAGGCGGTCTCGACGTTCTCCGGCGGCTGGACGATGCCCGCCGCCGTCGCCGTGTTCTGCGCCGAGGAGACCGACGCCTGTCACGAGCGCGTCCTCGACCTCACCGGCCGGCTCATCGACAAGTCGCTCATCCTGGTCGACCGCGACGCCGCCGAGGCGCGCTACTCGATGTTCTCCGTCATCCGCCAGTACGCCGACCGCAGGCTCGACGACGGCGGCCGGCGCACCGTCATCGAACAGCGGCACCTGCGCCACTACACCGAGCTGGCCGAAGAGGCCGAACGCACCCTCGGCACCGACCAGCAGGCCGCGACGCTGAGCCGCCTCGACGTCGAGCTGGACAACTTGCGGGTCGCGCTCGGCCGGGCGATCAGCCGCGAGCTGGGCGCCGAGTCCATGCGGCTGGGCGCCGCGCTGTGGCGCTACTTCTCCCTGCGCGGCCACTACTCCGAGGGGCGCGACTGGCTGGAGTCGGCGCTGCGCATCGCCGGCACCGCACCCGAGCCGGTCGCACCGGCCGCGCTGGCCGCCGCCTCCCGCGGCGCCGGCTACCTGGCGTTCCTGCAGTGCGACTACGACGTCGCGGCCGAGCGGCTGGAGCAGGCGCTCGCGCTCTACCGGCGCCTCGACGACGCCGCCGGCGCGGCGCTCACGCTGCGGCACCTGGCCAGCATCGCCCGCGAGCAGGGCGACTACGAGCGCTCCTTCCAGCTGCACCTCGACAGCCTCCACCTGCGCCAGCAACTCGGTGACAAGGCCGGCATCGCCTGGTCGCGGCACTACCTCGGGTTCGTCTCGTGGCTGCGGATGGACTTCGAGCGCGCCCGCGAGTACTCCGAGGCGGCACTGGCCTACTTCCAGCAGGCCGGCGACGGCGAGGGCATCACGTGGTCGCAGATCAACCTCGGCGTCGTCGCCCTCTACGAAGGCGACCTCGCCACCGCCGAGCGGCTGCTGCACCAGAGCCTGGGCCGCGCCCAGCGCCTGGGCTTCCGCGAGGGCGTGGGCTGGTCGCTCAACCTGCTGGGGGTGGTCGCCCGCCGTCAGGGGCGGCTGGAACGGGCCATCCACCTGCTCGACGAGAGCCTCGCCGAACACCAGGAGCTGGGCGACAAGTGGCGCGCCGCGAGCGTCCTCGAGGCGCTGGCCGCGGTCGCTCAAGAGCACGACAACACCGCGTACGCCGCGTTCCTGCTGGGCGCCGCCGCGGCGGTCCGCGACACCATCGGCGCGCCGATCCCGCTGTGCGAGCGCCCGGACACCGAGCTCACGCTGGCGGCCGTCCGCGACAAGCTGGGCGACCGCGCGTTCGCCCATGCCTGGGGCGCCGGTCAGGCCACGCCGCTGCACGCCGTGGCCGACGGCTACCCTCCCGACACGCTGAGCACGCTCGACACTCCCTGGTGAGCGCTCGCCCGGTGCGTGCGTCGGGCTGCTGGGTAAAGTGCCCGGCCGGCAGCGGTCTTGCCCCCCGCTAGACGCGCTGCCGGCCAAGCTGTGCGGCGCCGGCGCCTGGCCATGTCCACCCACATCTGCTTCGGGTCCGGCACTCCTCCCCCCGCGGGAACAACAATGTCGTGCCCGAGCGAACGGGAACAGCTACAGCACCCTGACAACTCCCTGACAATGTGTCCCGGCCGTCACCCTGTGGTAGGGGGCGCCGATGGCTCCGCAGGGTGACGACGGGCGACGGCGCCGTCCGTACCGTCCGGCGGCATGACGACCACATCTCTGCGCGGCGGCCTCCGCCTGGTCCAGCTGCTGCTCATCGCCTTGATCGTCCTGCTGATCGTGCGTGGCCCGCTGTACGGCCTGGTCGACGACGGCCCGTACGACGGCGCGTGGGGCGGACCGTCGCGCTCGGGCGCGTGGCTGGCTCACGCGGCGATCGCGGTTCCCATCGGCGCGGTCGCCGGCGCGTTGCTGGTCGCGGTGGAACGACTGCGCCGCCGGCTCACCCTGACCGAGCAGGGCGAACCGGCGGCGTGGTGGGTGCGACCCGCGGCCGTGACGGCCGTCGTGCTGGCCGCGCTGTTCCTGACGCTGTGGACACGGCAGCTCTAGTGCGTCAGGACCGCCCGCCCGGCACCCGCACGTCCACCCAGACGAGCCGGTGGTCGCTGGTCGGGAACGGGAACTCGCCGGTCAGCCGGGACAGCGGGTCCGAGCGCACCGGCCAGAACACGCCCGCGCCGATCGGCCGCAGCTGCCGCGACGGCAGGACGTAGTCGGCGCGCAGGTTGCCCGGCGCGGTGTCGGCGAAGTCGGCCGTGTCGTAGCGCGGGTCGCCCTCGTGGGTCGCGTTCGCGCCGCCCTGCAGGACGGCCGCCTCGGTCGCGCCCTCCGACGTGGGCAGCGGGTCGACGATGCGTGGGTGGTCCAGCAGCTGCTGGATCGCCCCCGGCACGGAGTCGCCGTCGACGGGGTCGCTGTTCTGGTCGCCGAGGACGACGAACGCCGATCCCGGCTTCAGGCCGCCACGCACACCCTCGTCGTCGTAGATGTAGGAGCCCCGGCCCGGCCCGACGTAGTCGGCCCAGAACCGGATCTCGTCGTGGTTGCGGCGGCCGTTGCGGTCCTCCGGGCCGTCGAACGTCGGCGGCGTCGGGTGCGAGGCGAGCACGTGCACGACGCGGCGGCCCACCTGCACGGGGACGTCCCAGTGCGACTTGCTGGACAGCCGGACGACCGCGAGCTCCTCCGGCGAGAACCAGCCGGGCGGCAGCAGCGCGCCGGGCATGTCCTTCCAGAGGAAGTGCTGGAACGTGCGGACGTCGTCCTCCAGGATCGGGTACCTCGAGAGGACGGCCATGCCGTACTGCCCGGGGAACAGCCCGAAGCCGAACGCGTCGTCGCCGCCGCCGACGGTGCCGTCGTTGTTGAGGTCGAAGCCGCTCGGGATGCCGGTGTTCGACGGCGCGACGTAGGCGTAGGGGTACTCGATGGGGTCGGCGCCGCCCTGGCCGACCTCGAGGTAGTGCTCGCGGAACAGGTCGGCCGCGACACCGCCCTCGACGTAGTCGAACTCGTTGAGCAGGACGATGTCGGGCCGGGTTCGCTGGATGACCTCGGCCACGGCCTGTGCCTGGGTGTCGGTGCCGCTGGACAGGTCGGCCTCGAGCTCGCCCTCGGCGGCGCGGTTGAGGCTCAGGTTGTAGGTGGCGACGCGGAGCTCCGCCGCGCCGGGTCGCTCGGCGCTCGCCGGCGCCGCGGCCAGCGCCGCGGCCGCAGTGGTCAGGGCCGCCGTCACCGCGACGGCACGGATCGAGATGCGCATGGCGCCACACCCTAGACCTCCCGGGCGAACAGCAGGCATCACGACGATGACGCCGCGGCGAGTTCCAGCACCCGCCGGGCCAGCGCGGCGTCCGCCACCAGCGTGGTGACGAACCCGCCGCGCACCGCGGCCAGCGCGGCCTCGGCCCGCCGCTCCCCGTACGCGGTGGCGATGACGACCGGGGTGTCGCGCAGGGCCTGCAACGTCACCCCGACGACGCGCTCGTCGAAGGCGCCGGTGACGTCGCGCCCCTCGGCGTCGAACAGCCGGGCGCCGGACTCGCCGACGGCGCCGCGGGCCAGCGCCTCGGCCCGCTCGGACTCGGTGACGGCGTCCCACACCGTCGACAGCCCCGGCCCCCAGCTGCCCACCGAGACCACGGCGACGTCCAGCGCCGTCGACCGGTCCAGGGCCCGGGCGATCTCACGCTGCCGCCGCAGCCCCGCCGCCGTCGCGGCGTCCTCGACCACGAGCGGCGCGTAGACCGGCAGCGCCTCGCCGCCCGCCACCGCCGCCACCGACCGGACCACCTCGACGGTGCCGGCCGAGGCGCCCTCGACGGCGATGGAGCCGGCCAGCTGGACCACCGTGCACGGCGCCAGCCGCCGCAGCCGGCGCGACATCGCCTCGATCGTCCGGCTCCAGGTGAGGCCCAGCACCTGCCCGGGCTGGACGGTGTCGGCGACCAGGTCCGCGACGACCGCGGCCAGCTCGTCGCGGGTGGCCGACTCGGGCTGCTCGGGCGCCTCGACGACCACCGCCTCGCGCACGCCGACGGCGTCGCGCAGGGCCAGCGACAGCTCGTCGTCGAGATGCCCCGGCAGCGCGATCTCCACGCGGACCCAGCCACGTGCCCGCGCCTCGGTGAGGATGCGCGCCACCTGGAACCGGGACAGCCCGAACTCGTCGGCGATCTCGACCTTCGACCGGCCGTCGACGTAGTGGCGGCGTGCCACCGCACCCGCCAGCACCAGGTCGGACGGGCCCATCGACGGGCCGCCGGCCGGTGGCCTGCCCCTGCGTGGCATGACATCCCCCTTGACCGTTCCATGACACCGCGATACAACCGTGATTGTACACATATGAGCGTCGAATTCGCTCATATGAGCGATAGCGAGGAGGCTGCATGCGCGCCGTCGTCATCGAGAAGCCGGGCGACATCTCCGTCCGCGACGTGCCCGACCCGGCCCCCGGACCCGGCGACGTGGTCGTCGCGGTGGGCGCCTGCGGGCTGTGCGGAACCGACCTGCACATCGCGGCGGGCGAGTTCCCGCCCAGCCCGTATCCCCTGGTTCCGGGGCACGAGTTCGCCGGCGTCGTGGCGGAGGTCGGCTCCGGTGTGACGACGGGCATCGCGGTGGGCGACCGCGTCGCGGTCGACCCGTCGCTGTTCTGCGGGTACTGCCGCCAGTGCCGCCGCGGGCGCGGCAACCTGTGCGAGAACTGGGGCGCGGTCGGCGACACCGTCGACGGCGCGTTCGCCGAGTACGTCGCCGTCCCCGCCGCGTCCTGCTACCGGCTGCCCGACGAGCTGACGTTCGCGCAGGGCGCGCTGATCGAGCCGGTGTCGTGCGCGGTGCACGGCCTGCGCCAGCTCGGCGCCGAGCCGGGCGAGCGGGTGCTCGTGCTCGGCGCCGGCACGATGGGCCTGATCATGACGCAGCTGCTGGCCGCGGCCGGCGCCCGGGTCAGCGTCGTCGACCTCGCCGCGGGCAAGCTGCCGCTCGCGACGGAGCTGGGCGCGGCCGAGGTCGCCACCTCGGTGCCGGAGCTGCCGACGCAGCGGTTCGACGCCGCCGTCGACGTCACCGGCGCCGTGCCGGCGCTGGAGGCCGCGTTCGGCGCGCTCGACCGCGGCGGCCGCCTGCAGGTGTTCGGCGTCGCGCCGGCCGAGGCCCGCATCGCGCTGTCGCCGTTCCGCATCTACAACGACGAGATCACCGTCGTGGGCTCGATGGCGGTGCTGCACAGCTTCGGCGACGCCGTCGGGCTGGTCGCGTCCGGTCAGGTACGCACGGAGCCGCTGGTCTCGCACACCGTCGGCCTGGACGAGTTCCCGGCCGCCCTCGACCTGGTCCGTGCCGGCGCGACCATCAAGGCACAGGTGACACCGGGAGGCTCGGCATGAGCCGGCGGACGCTCCGGCTCGCCGCAGCTGCCGGCTCCGTGGCCGTGCTCAGCGCCTGCGCCGGGGCCGGCGCGCTGACCTCCGGCTCCGGCTCGGGGACGACGATCGTCGTCGCGGTCGTCTCCAACCCGCAGATGACCGACGCGATCGCACTGGCCGACGACTTCCGCGCGGCCCATCCCGGCATCGACGTCGACTTCGTCTCGCTGCCGGAGAACGAGTCGCGCGCCAAGATCACCGCGTCGGTGGCCACCGGCGGCGGCGAGTTCGACGTCATCATGGTCAGCAACTACGAGACCGCCATGTGGGCCGAGAACGGCTGGCTGGTGAACCTGCAGCCCTACGCCGACGCGACCGACGACTACGACACCGGCGACTTCATCGCGCCGGTCCGCGAGTCGCTGTCCTACGAGGGCGACATGTACTCCGTCCCGTTCTACGGCGAGTCCTCGTTCCTGGTGTACCGGCAGGACCTGTTCGACGCCGCCGGGCTCAGCATGCCCGAACGGCCCACCTGGCCCGAGGTACGCGAGCTGGCCGCCGCCATCGAGGAGGCCAACCCGGGCATGAACGGCATCTGCCTGCGCGGCCTGGCCGGCTGGGGCGAGAACCTGGCGCCGCTGAACACCGTCATCAACACCTTCGGCGGCCGCTGGTTCGACGAGGACTGGAACGCTCAGCTGGACTCCCCCGAGGTGCGCGAGGCGGTCGAGTTCTACGTCGACCTGGTCCGCGAGCACGGTCAGACCGGCGCGGCCACCAGCGGGTTCGCCGACTGCGCCACGCGGTACGGCCAGGGCCAGGCGGCGATGTGGTACGACGCCACGTCGATGGTGAACGTGGTCGAGAGCCCGCAGGACTCCGTCACCGCCGGCCGCAACGGCTACGCGCCGGCGCCGGTCGTCGAGACCGAGGCCAGCGGCTGGCTCTACACGTGGTCGCTGGGCATCCCGGCGTCCTCGGACCACCCGGACGAGGCGTGGGACTTCATCGCCTGGATGACCGACAAGGACTACCCGCACCTCGTCGCCGAAGAACTGGGCTGGGAGCGTGTGCCGCCGGGCAGCCGCACGTCCACCTACGACATCCCCGAGTACGCCGAGGTGGCGGCCGCGTTCGCCGAGCCGACGCTGTCGTCGATGGAGGTCGCCGACCAGGAGCACACGATGACGGCGGCGGTGCCCTACGACGGCATCCAGTTCCTCGCCATCCCCGAGTTCCAGGACCTCGGCACCCGCGTCGGGCAGCAGATCTCCGCCGCCATCGCCGGGCAGATCAGCGTCGACGAGGCCCTCGATCAGGCCCAGCGCTACGCCGAGACCGTCGGCGAGTCGTATCAGGAGGAGGACTCGTGAGCACCGACGTCGCGACCACCGCCGTCCCGCCGCGGCCGGCCGTCCCGGCCCGCGAGCCCGTCCGCTCCGCGCGCCGCGAGGGCTGGCGGCGGCGGGCGCCCCTGCTGCCCGCGCTGGTCTTCGCGATCCTCGTGACGCAGATCCCGTTCCTCGTCACGCTCTGGTACTCGCTGAACTCGTGGAACCTGGTCCGCCCGGGCTCGGAGCGGTTCGTCGGGCTGTCCAACTACGCCGACGTCTTCGCCGACC
This sequence comes from Jiangella rhizosphaerae, assembly GCF_003579925.1. Taxonomy (GTDB): domain Bacteria; phylum Actinomycetota; class Actinomycetes; order Jiangellales; family Jiangellaceae; genus Jiangella; species Jiangella rhizosphaerae. The sequence goes on from NZ_QUAL01000161.1 coordinate 10,074, forward strand.
GGGTGTTCCGCCAGGCCGCGCTGAACACCATCGTGATCACCGCCGGCTGCGTGATCGTCGCCATGCTGCTGGGCGTGGCGCTGGCGCTGCTGCTGGACCGCAGGTTCGTCGGCCGGTCGGTGGTGCGGACGCTGATCATCACGCCGTTCCTCATCATGCCGGTCGCCGGCGCACTGGTGTGGAAGACGACGATGCTCGACCCGCTGTTCGGGATCGTGAACTTCGTGCTGTCGCCGTTCGGCGCCGGCGACTACGACTGGACCAGCTCGGCACCGCTGATCTCCGTCATCGCGGCGCTGGTGTGGCAATGGACGCCGTTCATGGCGCTGTTGGTGCTGGCCGGGCTGCAGAGCCAGGGCCGCGACGTGCTCGAGGCCGCGCAGGTCGACGGCGCCGGCGCGGCCCGGACGTTCCGCTCGATCACGCTGCCGCACCTGCGCCGCTACATCGAGCTGGGCGTGCTGCTGGGCGCGATCTACGTGGTCAACACGTTCGACCAGATCTACATCATGACGCAGGGCGGGCCGGGCACCGCCAGCTCGAACCTGCCCTTCTACATCTACCAGCGCGCGTTCCTCGGCTTCGACGTCGGCCAGGCCGCGGCCATGGGCGTCGTCGTCGTCATCGGCACCGTCGTCATCGCGACGCTTGCGCTGCGGCTGCTGTTCCGCTCGTTCGTCCAGGAGGACCGATGACCACCGCCGCCGTTCCCGCCGTCGCCGTCGCGGGCCCGCGCCGCCGGTCCGCCGGCCTGCTGACCGTCCTCACCTGGATCATCGGGATCGTCTTCTTCTTCCCGGTGCTCTGGATGGTGATCACGGCCTTCAAGCACGAGGCCGACGCCTACACCGACCCGCCGAGCCTGATCTTCACGCCGACGCTGGAGCAGTTCCGGGCCCTGTTCGACGCCGGCGCCTGGCCGTATTTCCTCAACTCGCTGTTCGCGACGACGGTGTCGACGCTGCTGGTGCTGGCCCTGGCGGTGCCGGCGGCGTACGCGCTGGCGATCCGGCCGGTGAAGAAGACGCAGGACGTGCTGTTCTTCTTCATCTCCACGAAGATGCTGCCGGTCGTCGCGGTCATCGTGCCGATCTACGTCATCGCCGGGCGCATCGGCGCTCTGGACAACGTGTGGACGCTGGTCGTGCTGTACACGGCGATGAACCTGCCGATCGCGGTCTGGATGATGCGCTCGTTCCTGCAGGAGATCCCCGCCGAGGTGCTCGAGGCCGCCGCCATGGACGGCGCGTCGCTGCGGCAGACGCTGCTGCGCGTCATGCTGCCGATGGTGGCGCCCGGCCTCGCGGCGACCGCGCTGATCTGCGTGATCTTCGCGTGGAACGAGTTCTTCTTCGCCGTGAACCTCACCGCGTCGCAGGCCGCGACGGTGCCGCTGTTCCTCGTCGGCTTCATGACCAGCGAGGGCCTCTACTGGGCCCAGCTGGCCGCCGCCGCCACGCTGGCCTCGCTGCCGGTCGTGCTGGCCGGCTGGGTGGCCCAGAAACAACTCGTCCGCGGCCTGTCCATGGGCGCCATCAAGTAGCCGCGTGCGTCCAGCATGTGGACGGCACTTGATTCCTAGTGATTCGCTGGGGATTATCGTCCGCATGCGCTGCTGTTGCTGACTCCGGGTCCCCCATCATTCCTTCCGCACGTCCACCGGAGCTCAGATGACCATCGCACCCACCCCCGTCGCACTGCGCGACCTCGTCGACCTGACCCGCACCGTCGCCGCCGAGGTGCGCGCCGGCCGGCACCCCGTCCGCTTCGACGCCGACGACCGCTGGTCCGTGCGGCTGTCCAGCGACCCGTACACCGATGTCTGGCTGATCAGCTGGACGCAGGATCAGTCCACCGAGCTGCACGACCATGCCGGCTCGCTCGGCGCGCTCACCGTCGTGTCCGGCGTGGTCACCGAGCGGTTCTGGGCGCCGTCCGGGACAGGGCTGCGCGAGCGGCGGCTGCGCGACGGCCGCGGCGTCGGGTTCCCGGTCGGCCACGTGCACGACGTCGTCAACACCGATCCCGAGCCGGCCGTCACCGTCCATGCCTACTCGCCGCCGCTGACGGCGATGGGCTACTACGAGGTCGACGGCGCCGGCGCGCTGCGGCGGGTGCGGACCGTCCTCACCGACGAGCCGGAGCCGGCCCGGTGAGCGCGCGCGTCGACACCCTGCTGGACACGGCCCGCTCTCGGCTGGTCCGGCTCACCCCGGAGCAGGCCGCGCACGCCGTCACCTACGAGCGGGCGCTGCTGGTCGACACCCGGCCCGCGGCCGACCGCGAGCGCTACGGCGCCATCCCCGGCGCACTGGTCGTCGAGCGCAACGTACTGGAGTGGCGGCTGGATCCGACCAGCCCGCACCGGCTGGAACAGGCCGACGACCCGCGGCGCACCGTCATCGTCTTCTGCAACGAGGGCTACGCGTCGAGCCTCGCGGCGGCGTCGCTGCGCGAGCTCGGACTGGCCAACGCGACCGATCTGATCGGCGGCTTCCACGCCTGGGCCGCGGCGGGTCTTCCGGTCACCGGAGGCCGCCCCGCCCTTTAGGCTCGGGCCATGACGCCTCCGGACGGACTGGAACGCGGTGTCTACGCCAACCGCACCCTGAACCTGCGCTCGGTGCAGGCCATCGGCTACGACATGGACTACACGCTCATCCACTACCGCACGCGGGAGTGGGAGCGGACGGCGTTCGAGCACGCCACGCGGGTGCTGGCGGCCGGCGACTACCCCGTCGACGGGCTGGTCTTCGAGCCCGACCGGTACCTGCAGGGCCTGGTCATCGACCTCGACCTCGGCAACCTGGTCAAGGCCTCGCGGTTCGGCTACGTCATCCAGGCCCAGCACGGCACCCGCCAGCTGTCCTTCGACGAGCTGCGCACCACGTACAACGGCGTCGCCGTCGACCTCAACAACCCGCGGTTCCGGTTCATGAACACGCTGTTCACCATCTCCGAGTCCGCGCTCTACGCCCAGTTCGTCGACCGCCTCGACGACGGCACCATCCCCGGCCCGCTCGGCTACGACGAGCTGTACCGCGTCGTGTCGGCCGCGCTGGACGAGTCGCACACCACCGGCGCGCTGAAGGCCGAGATCGTCGCCGACCCCGACCGCTTCTGCGACATCGACCCGTCCACCGCGCAGACGCTCATCGACCAGCGGCTGGCCGGGAAGCGGCTGCTGCTCATCACGAACAGCGACTGGTCGTACACGAAGGCCATGATGAGCTACGCCTTCGACCGGCACGTGCCGTCCGGCTCGTGGCGCGACCTGTTCGACATCGTCGTCGTGGCCGCCGCGAAGCCGCGGTTCTTCGCCGAGGTCGAGCCGGTGTTCCGGGTCGTCGACGCCGAGCGCGGGCTGCTGCAGCCGCACTGGGGACCGCTCAAGACCGGCGAGGTCTACCACGGCGGCTGCGCCCGGCAGGTCGAGCAGAGCCTCGGCCTCACCGGCGCCGAGATCCTCTACGTCGGCGACCACCTGTTCGGCGACGTCCACGTCACCAAGTCCGCGCTGCGCTGGCGCACCGCGCTCATCATGCGCGAACTGGAGGCCGAGATCGCCGCCGCTCAGCTGTTCGCCGCCGACGAGGCCGAGCTGCGGCGCCTCATGGCCGAGAAGGCCGTCCTGGAGGACCGCCTCGCGCACGCCCGCATGGCGCTGCTCCGGCCCGGCGACGACGCACCCCGCGAGAGCGTCGAGGCGCTGCGCGAGGCCCTGCGGACGCTGGACGAGCGCATCGTGCCGCTGGCCCGCGCCGCCGGCGAGCTGGGCAACCCCACCTGGGGCCCGATGATGCGGGCCGGCAACGACAAGAGCCTGTTTGCCCGCCAGGTGGAGAAGTACGCCGACATCTACACGTCGCGGGTGGCCAACCTCGGGCAGCGCACGCCGTTCGCGTTCCTCCGCGCGGCCCGCACGTCGCTGCCGCACGACCTCATGCCGCGCGAGATCGCGCCGGAGTAGTGCGCTACCGGTTCATTTCCGGACATTCCCGCCCGAAGAATTACCCGTGAAAAAACCGTCCGCGTATGCCCGGGGAAATCCCAGAGGCATACGCGGACGGGTGGTGGGGAGCCGCCAAGCGCCCACCGGATGGAGAAGGGCTTACGCGCCAGGCGTCAGCCGAGCAGGCCGGTGACGGTTCCCAGCAGCTGGTTGACCAGCGCGACGATGCTGTCGAGGAGGCCGGAGAGTGCGTCCATGATCTTGACTCCTTCGGGTGAAGATCTTCGGTTGGCGAACCTCAGGGCCAAGCTCTTGTCCGGACGACCCCGCGTTCTTGACTGTGAGTCTAGGCAGAGAAAGTAGTTGCGCAAGGAGAAACGAAGAAATCTTTCTTGCGTGTCGTCCCAATAAGCATTCTCGACACACAGAATGTCGTTCAAAGACGGACATACCTGCCTTGACAGGCACCATCACCCGCTTGTCATGCCCTGTCGTGGCGCACCGGCGCAGGTCAGGCGTACCATCGAGCCATGACCCAGTGCACGCAGCCGATGATGCGCCCCGTCCGGGGGCCACTTCGCGTGCGCTGACACCGTCAGCATCCACAGCCAGCGTTGCCCCTGCTCAGCGGGGGCTTCTTCATGGTGCGCACTCCCCCGCCGGCGCAGGGCGGAGGGAGCATCATGACCACCGGCCGCTTCTACGTCACCACGTCCATCCCCTACGTCAACGGGGCGCCGCACCTCGGGCACGCGCTCGAGCTGGTCCAGGCCGACGTGCTCGCCCGTCACCGGCGCCGCCGCGGGCGGCCGGTCCGGTTCCTCACCGGCACCGACGACAACGCGTTGAAGAACGTCGCCGCCGCCCGGGCCGCGGGCGTGCCCGTCAGGCAGTTCGTCGACGCCAACGCCGCCCGGTTCGTCGCCCTGCGCGGGCCGCTGGCGCTGTCGGTCGACGACGTCATCAGGACCAGCGCCGACCCGCGGCACGCGCCGGGCGTCCGGCGGTTGTGGGAGCGGTGCGCCGCCCGCGGCGACTTCTACCGGCGCCGCTACACCGGGCTGTACTGCGCCGGCTGCGAGCAGTTCTACGCGCCCGACGAGCTCGCCGGCGGCCATTGCCCCGAGCACGGCGTCGCGCCCGAGGAGGTCAGCGAGGAGAACTGGTTCTTCCGGCTGTCGCGCTACCAGGACCAGCTGGAGCGCATCCTCGAGTCCGGTGCCGTACGGGTCGAGCCGGCCACCAAGCGGGCCGAGGTGCTCGCGTTCGTCCGCGCCGGCCTGCACGACCTCAGCGTGTCGCGACCGGCCGACCGGGCCGGCGGGTGGGGCATCCCGGTGCCGGGCGACCCGTCGCAGGTCGTCTACGTGTGGTGGGACGCGGTGGCGAACTACGTGACGGCGCTCGGCTACGGCAGCGCCGCCGACGACGACTTCGCCGGCTGGTGGGCGGGGTCGGCGGACCGCGTGCACGTCGTCGGCAAGGGCATCGTGCGCTTCCACGCCGTCTACTGGCTGGCGCAGCTGCTCTCAGCCGGGCTGCCGCTGCCGACGGCGATCCTCGTGCACGACTACCTCACCGTCGGCGGCGCCAAGATCGCCAAGAGCACCGGCGTGACCGCCGACCCGGCCGGCCTCGCCCGGCGCTACGGCACCGACGCGCTGCGCTGGTGGTTCGTGCGCGAGGTGCCGCGCACCGGCGACACCGACTTCACCGAGCAGCGCCTCGTCGCCCGGCACGACCTCGAGCTGGCCAACGGACTGGGCAACCTGGTGCAGCGCACGCTCACGCTGGTGCACCGGCTGCACGACGGCGTCGTCGGCGCCCCCGACCCCGAGAGCGAGCTCGTCGCGGCCGCCGAGGCGCTGCCGGACGCCGTCGACCGGGCAGTGGGCGGGTTCGACCTGCGGGCGGCGACCGCCGCGCTGGTCGCCGTCGTGGACCTCGCGAACCGCACGATCGAGGCGGACCGGCCCTGGGAGCGCGACCGCCGCGGCCGGCCGGACGCCGGCGTCGTCCTGGCCGGGCTGGTGCACGCGTGCCGGGTGATCGCCGCGGAACTGGAGCCGTTCCTGCCCGGCGGCGCGGCCCGGCTGCGGGCACAACTCGCCGAGGGTGAACGGGTCGGGCGCCCGGAGCCTGCGTTCCACCGGCTCGACCGCCCTAAACTCTGACTCGGATCGCCTGGGACGAAAGGACACCATCATGGGTCAGGGCGTGCACATGCAGGAGCTGCCGGGCATCGGCAAGCGCTACGACATCGACCTGGGCAGCCCGACGCAGCGGATCTCCGTCGTCGTGCGCCACGGCGACATCCGCGACCTCTACGTCTTCACCACCAAGGGCGAAGAGCCGACCGCGGTCCTCGAGCTCAGCCGCGAGCAGGCGCTGAAGCTGGGCGCCGTCCTGACCGGCACGTTCTTCGAGGGCTAGACGGCGGTGCATGCGGATCTCATCGGGCTGGGCGCGATCGTCCTGCTCGCCGGGCTGGTCGCGCGCCTGGGCCGCCGCTACGGCTTCCCCACGGTCCCCTGCTACATGCTGATCGGCATCGTGTTCGGCCCGGGCACGCCCGGCCCGGTGCTGATCGACCACCCCGAGGACCTCTCGCTGCTGGCCTCGCTGGGCCTGGTGCTGCTGCTGTTCCACCTCGGCGTGGAGTTCCCTGCCGAGCAGGTGCTGGGCAGCGGGCGGCGGCTGTTCATCGCCGCCGGCGTCTACATCGGCCTCAACGTCAGCGCCGGCCTGGCGCTCGGCTTCGCGCTGGGCTGGGGCACGTCCGAGGCGCTGGTCATCGCCGGCGCGCTGGGCATCTCGTCGTCCGCCATCGCGACGAAGCTGCTGATCGAGCTGCGGCGGTTGACCAACGCCGAGACGCCGATCATCCTCGGCGTCATCGTCATCGAGGACATGTTCCTCGCCTTCTACCTGGCCCTGCTGGCGCCGGTGCTCAACGACTCCGGCTCGACGCTGGACTTCGTCGTCGACCTGCTGGTCAGCTTCGGGTTCCTGGTGGCGCTGTTCGCGCTCGCCCGGTGGGGCGCGCGGGCCATCGCGATGATCCTGGACTGCCGCGAGGACGAGCTGCTGGCGATCCTCATGGTCGGCCTGGTCGTGCTGGTGGCGGGTGTCGCCCTCGAGGTCGGCGTCTCCGAGGCCATCGGCGCGCTGATGATCGGCCTGGTGGTGTCGCGCACCGCGCTCAAGGAGCGGGTCGAGCAGCTCGTGCTGCCGCTGCGCGACGTGTTCGCCGCGGTGTTCTTCATCTCGTTCGGGCTCACGATCGACATCGGCGACCTCGGCGGCGTCGCCCTCCCGGTCGTCATCGCCGTCTGCATGACGCTGCTGACGAACCTCACCGCCGGCATCTTCACGGCGCGCCTGTTCGGGTTCAACCAGCGGGCCGCCACGAACATCGGGCTGACGGTGCTGGGCCGCGGCGAGTTCTCGCTGATCCTGGCGACGCTGGCGATCAGCGCCGGCCTCGACGAGCGCATCGGCCCGTTCGTGGCGCTCTACGTCCTGGTCCTGGCCATCGCAGCGCCCTTGCTGGCGTCGCAGTCGCGGCACTTCGCCCGGTTCGTACCCGACCGGCTGCTGCGTTCGCGCTGGCGCTACGTCCAGTCCGAGACGATGAGCACGTCCTGCACCCACCAGGACCAGATGAACGTCACCGACACCGACGTCGACGTGTGCCAGCAGTGCGTCGACGAGGGCGGCACCTGGGTGCAGCTGCGGCTGTGCATGAAGTGCGGCCTGGTGGCCTGCTGCGACGATTCCCCGCGCCGGCACTCGCGGGCGCACTTCGAGGCCGAGCACCACCCGGTCATCCAGTCGCTGCAGCCCGGCGCGGATTGGCAGTACTGCTACGTCGACGAGATCCTGGTGCGCGAGCCGCTCGGCCGGTCCAGGGCCGGTTGATTTACGTAGATCCACTCGAGTCCGTCGAAGCCGAGCCCGTCGAGGTGCTCGGCCCTGGTCAGCCCGGCCCGGACGGCGACCCGCTGCGAGGCGTGGTTCTCCGGCCGGATCCGGGCGACCACGGCCACGCCCGGCAGGTGCTGCTCGGCCCACCCGACGGCGGCGCGGGCGGCCTCGGCGGCCAGCCCCTGCCCCCACCAGGCGGGGTCGAAGCCGTAGAACAGGTTCGTCACCTGGTCGTCGTGGAACCACATGTACTTCAGGCCGCAGAACCCGACCGGCCGGTCGGACCCCTGGCGCAGCACCGTCCAGTAGCCGAAGCCCGCGTTGCGCCAGTGCTCGTCCCAGCTGCGGTAGAGGTTCTCCGCGCCGAAACGGTCGCGCAGCAGGTTGGACGGGTTGTGCCGGCTGGCCCGCGGGTCGCGGTAGATGTCGTAGATGACGTCGACGTCCTCGGGTCGCGGCCGCCGCAGCAGCAGCCGCTGGGTCACGACGGTCGAGTGCGCGGCGTCCCTCACCGGTGCGACGTTACCCGCCGTCCATGACGACCATGCGAACGGCCAGCACCACGATGACGGCGCTGGACACGAACGCCGTCACCAGCCGGCCGCGGGGTCCGGTCACGAAGCGGCCGAGCAGCGCTCCCCCGCCGGCCAGCAGCAGTTGCCAGCTGGCCGACGCGGCGAACGCGGCGGCGACGAATGCGACCGCCTCGACACCGCGGGCGAGCTCGGCGCCGCTGCCGATGACCAGGGCGGCGAAGTAGACGACGGTCATCGGGTTGATGACGGTGATGCCGGCGAAGGTGACGAATGCCCCGGCCGGCGTCACCCGGTCGGCGCGGCCGTCGTCGGGGCTCGCGGCGTCGGGACCGGCACGGTGCCGGCGGTACGCGGCGGCCGCCCCGGCGGCGGCCATCACCAGCAGGACGGCGGCGGACGCCCACCGCAGCGGGCCTGCGTACGGCTCGATGGCGCC
>NZ_QUAL01000164.1 GCF_003579925.1 Jiangella rhizosphaerae
GGCCGGCCCGTCCCCGCCGCGCCAGGCGGCGCGGCGGCGGACACCGTCGCGCCGCCGCAGGACCCACGGACCGGCCGGGGGCCGGCGGGTGACGTCGCACCCCGCCGGTCCCGACGGCCTCGACGTCAGCTGCTGCCGTACGTCCTGCTGCTGCCGGCGCTGGCGATCCTGGTCGCCGCGCTGGGCTACCCGCTGTACCGCCAGGCGGTGATGTCGTTCCAGGAGTACGGCCTGGCGCAGCAGTTCGGCCAGCCGCCGGAGTGGGTCGGCCTGGACAACTACGTCACGCTGGTCACCGACTCCTACCTGTGGACGGTCATCGTCCGGTCGGTGGTGTTCTGCTTCGCCAACGCCGCCATCACGATGGTGATCGGGATCGCGCTGGCGGTTCTGATGACGCTGGTGACTCGCGGGCCGCGGCTGGTGCTGCAGATCGGCCTGCTGCTGGCCTGGGCGATGCCGCACCTGGCGTCGCTGACGGTGTGGCAGTGGCTGTTCGACGCGCAGTACGGCGTCATCAACTGGCTGCTGGTGAACCTCGGGTTCGACCGGTTCGCCGGGCACTCGTGGCTGATCGACCAGCTGTCGTTCTTCGTCGTCGCGACGGTGATCGTCGTCTGGATGAGCGTGCCGTTCGTCGCGTTCGCGGTCTACGCCGGTCTGACGCAGGTGCCGGGTGAGCTGTACGAGGCGGCGCAGATCGACGGCGCCTCGGCGTGGGCGCGGTTCCGCACCGTCACCGTCCCGCTGGTGAAGCCGGTGCTGCTGATCGTCATGCTGCTGCAGATCATCTGGGACCTGAAGGTGTTCACCCAGATCTTCGTGCTGCAGGACGCCGGCGGCATCACCGCGCAGACGAACCTGATCGGGACCTACATCTACCGGCTCGGACTGGGCGAGGGCGAGTTCGGGCTGGCGGCGGCCGCGTCGTGGTTCGTGCTGCTGCTGACCGTCGTGCTCAGCCTGTACTACGTCCGGGTCCTGGTCCGCGAGGAGGAGCTGTGAGCACGCGCATCCGCACCCGGCAGCGGGCGTTCGGCGCGCTGGCCGTCGTCATCGCGCTGATCTGGATGTTCCCGGTCTACTGGATGCTGAACAGCTCGTTCCTGCCGTACAACCGCATCCGCGCCGCCGAGCCGACCTTCCTGCCGTTGAACGGGACGCTGTCGGCGTACGGCCGCGTGTTCGACAGCAACTTCTTCGACACGCTGCGGATCAGCGCGATGGTCACCGGGATCACTGTCGTCGCGGCGCTGCTGTTCGCGTTCCTGGCGGCTCTGGCGCTGGCGCGGTTCCGGTTCAAGGGCCGGCGCAGCTTCATCCTGGCGGTGCTGATCATCCAGATGATCCCCGCCGAGGGCCTGTTCATCTCGCAGTTCAAGCTGCTGGAGGGCTGGCAGCTGCTGAACAGCGTCGTCGGCCTGTCGCTGCTCTACATCGCGGCGGTGGTGCCGTTCACCATCTGGATGCTGCGCGGGTTCGTCAACGGCGTGCCGCGCGAGCTGGAGGAGGCGGCGCTGGTCGACGGCTGCAGCCGGCTGCAGGCCTTCTTCCGCATCACGTTCCCGCTGCTGGCGCCGGGCCTGGTCGCCAGCGGGGTGTACGCGTTCCTGCAGGCCTGGAACGAGTTCACCCTGTCCCTAGTGATCATGACGAGACCGGAGAACATGACTCTTCCACTGTGGCTGCGCTCGTTCACCGAGGCGAATCGCGTCAGTGACTGGGCCGGTATCATGGCCGGATCCGTCCTCGTGGCGGTGCCGGTGATGATCTTCTTCCTGCTCGTCCAGCACCGCATGACCTCGGGTCTGGTGTCCGGGGCGGTGAAGGGCTGACATGAACGCCACTGACCTGCGGGGCCTCGCTCTCGCGACGATCTTCCCCGGCTTCCGGGGCGCCCACGACGTCCCGCCGTGGCTGGCCGTCCTGGCTGCCGAGGGGCTGGGCGGCGTCGTGCTGTTCGGGCGCAACGTCGACCCCGACCGCGGCGACGCCGGCGTCGCCGCGCTCACCGGTGCGCTGCACACCGTCAACCCCGACCTGCTGGTGGGCATCGACGAGGAGGGCGGCGACGTCACCCGGCTGGACGTCGCGGCGGGGTCGATGCTGCCCGGCAACGCCGCGCTCGGCGCGCTGGACGACCCCGCGGCGACGGAGCGGGTGGCGGCCGAGGTGGGCGCCCGGCTGCGGTCCTGCGGCATCGACCTCAACTTCGCACCGGTCGCCGACGTCGACTCCAACCCGCTGAACCCGGTCATCGGGGTCCGCTCGTTCGGCTTCGACCCCGACCTCGTCGCCCGGCACGTCGCGGCGTTCGTCGCCGGCCAGCAGGCGCAGGGTGTGGCCGCCACGGCCAAGCACTTTCCCGGCCACGGCGGCACCAGCGAGGACAGCCACCTCACGGTGCCGTCCATCGACGACCCGCTCGACGTCATTCAGGCCCGCGACCTGCCGCCGTTCCGGGCGGCGGTGAAGGCCGACGTCAAGATCGTCATGACGGCGCACATCCGGTTCCCGGCCATCGACGGCGACCGCCCGGCCACGCTGTCGCGGCCGGTCATCACCGGCGTGCTCCGCGACGAGCTCGGCTACGACGGCGTCGTCATGACCGACGGCATGGACATGCACGCCATCAGCCGGACCGTCGGGCATCCCGAGGGCGCGGTGCTGGCGCTGCAGGCCGGCGTCGACGCGCTGTGCGTCGGCGGCGACACCGTCGGCCCCGAGACCATCGAGGCCATGGCGGCGGCGCTGGTCGACGCCGTCCGCACCGGACGCCTGCCGGAGGAACGGCTGGCCGAGGCGGCCGGCCGGGTGCACGCGCTGCGCCGCTGGCTGCGCGACGTGTCGCCGTCGCCCGTGGTGCACGGGTCGGCCGCCGACGCCGCGCGCCGCGCCGTCACCGTTCACGGCGACGTCACGCTCACCGCGCCGCCGCTCGTGGTCGAGCTCGACGACGACCCCAGCATCGCCGCCGGCCCGATCCCGTGGGGCATCGGCCGGCACCTGGTCGAGCTGGTGCCGGGGACGGTGCTCGCACGGGTGACGGGGTCGACGGCCGACCTGTCCGCGGTGCTCGCCGCGCTGCCGTCGCGACGGCTGGTCATCGGGGTGCGCGGGGTACGACGGCGTCCGTGGCAGGTGGCGGTCGTCGAGGCCGCCCGGGCCGCGCGGCCGGACCTCATCGTCGTCGACCACGACGTCAACCCGCTGCCCGAGGTGCTCGGCGAGCACTACATCCTGACGCACGGCGCCGCGCGCGTGACGGCGGAGGCGGCGGCCGAGCGGCTCGCCGCCGGGCTGGCTCCGCAGGGGTGATCGGCGGAGGTCAGCGGCCGGTCGCGCGGTCGCCGCGCAGCGTCATGACGATGCTGGTCACCGTCACGACCGGCATGCCGTCGCCGCGGACGACGTCGCACGTGTAGTGCGTGAGCGTCCGTCCCGAGTGGGATGCTCGCGCCGTCGCGACCAAGGTGTCGCTCCACACCGGCCGCAGAAACACGGCTCTGAGGTCGACGCTGGTGAACGACTCACCCGGCCGGACGAGTGTGGAGTGGGCGGTGCCGATGGCGGCGTCGGCCAGTTCGACGAGGAAGCCGCCGTGGACCGTGCCCTGCTGGTTGCCGTGACGCGCCGCGTCGACGCTGACGGCCACCGACGCCGTGCCCGGTCCGATCGCCGTGATCTCGAAGCCCAGCAACTCGGAGATGGCGGTCGGATACCGCAGGTGGGTGCGGTCGTCCGGCTGGGACGTCCGGTCGAGCCGCCGCTGGAGGAACTCCAGCACGGGCAGTGAGCCGGCGGGTTCGGGCATCGGGCTCCTCCTCGTGGCCGCTGGTCGGTGCACGAGGGACGCTAGAGACCGTGCGATGATGCAATCAAGAAATTGTCCTAGGGACATGGGGTGCCGTGCGGGGCGAGCGATTCAAGGCGGTCGCCGATGCGATCGCGGCGTCGATCCGGGCCGGTGACCTGCCGGCCGGCAGCCGCCTCCCGACCCATCGCGAGCTGGCCCGCGAGCGCCGCATCGCGCTGGCCACGGCCACCAAGGTCTACCGCGAGCTGGCGGCCGCCGGGCTCGTCGTGGGTGAGCCTGGCCGGGGTACGTACGTGCGCGATCTCAGCGGGTTCGCGGGCCTGGAGCCGAGGCGGCTCCCGCCCGAGCATCGTGTCGCCGACCTGTCGTTCAACCAGCCGCTCGCCGTGGACCAGGGTGACCACCTCCGGCGGGCGCTGCGCCGCCTCGCCGCCGAGGGCGACCTCGCCGCGCTCCTGACCCAGCAGCCGCCTGGCGGACGCCACGCCGATCGCGCCGCCGTGGCCGTCCATCTGCTGGATCGCGGCATCGACGTTCCTCCGGCGAACGTACTGCTCACCGCCGGTGCGCAGCACGGTCTCGACGCCGTCCTCGCCGCGATCGCGCCGCCCGGTGCGGTCGTCGCCGCCGACGCGCTGACCTATCCGGGGATGAACATGCTCGCGAGGACGCGTCACGTCGAGCTCGCGCCCGTCCGCTGCGACACGACCGGCACGGACCCGCACGATCTCGAGCGGCTCTGCCGGCGCCGTCCCGTCGTCGCGGTCTACCTGATCCCCACGCTGCACAACCCGCTCGGCTTCGTGCTCGACGCCGACGCCAGGCAGCGGGTCGTCGGACTCGCGCGTCGGCACGACTTCGCCATCGTCGAGGACGCCACCTACGCATTCCTCGCGCCCGAGGCGCCGCCACCGCTGCAGACGCTCGCCCCGGAGCGCACCTTCTACGTCGGGAGCTTCTCGAAGAACCTGGCCACCGGCCTTCGCGTCGGCTACGTCGTCGTGCCGGAGGCGCACCTCGGGTCGGTGACCCGCGCGCTGCGGACCGGGAGCTGGGGGACGTCCGGCATCACCAGCGCGATCGCCGTGGGCTGGCTGCGCGACGGCACGGTGACGCGCCTGGAAGCGGCGCGGCGCGACGACGCCCGCCGGCGCCAGTCCGTCGCCCGCCAGGAACTGGCCGGACTGGACTACCACGCGCCTTCCCAGGCGTACTCCGGCTGGCTGCGGCTGCCGGAGGACGCACGCGCCGACCTCGCCGCTCACCGGCTCGCCGAGCAGGGGATCCTCGTCTCGACGGCCGACGCCTTCGCGACGACCCCGCATACGCCGAGCGCCCTGCGGATCGCGCTGGCCACGCCCGCACTCGACCAGCTGACACATGCGCTGGGCCGCGTCCGTGAGACTGTGACCCGGCTGTGAGCCGTCGGCCGGTCGGGGCCGGCTAGCTCCGCAGGGGTAGCCGGCGCGGTTCGCTCCCTCGTACGGGGGAGGCCGCGCGCCGGCCCGGACCGGGAGCATCGTCGGTATGACGACTGTGCGCACCCGGTCCGGGACGGTCCGGCCCGTTCGGCTGGCCGGCGACGTGCTGGCGATCGGCCGGCCGTGGTTCTGGTTCGTCTCGCTGCTGCCGTACTACCTCGGCGTCGTGCTGGCGACCCGTCAGGTGGTCCCGCCGGCGGCCGACTGGCCCGTGCTGGCGCTGGGCGCGGTGGTGATCGGGCCGCTGATGTGGATTTCGGTGCTGGCCGTCAACGACGCGTACGACCTGCGCGGTGACCGGCTCAATCCGCGCAAGGCCGGGTCGCCGCTGGCTGGAGGCCGGTTGACGGCGTCGGCGGCGCTGTGGGTCTCGCTGGGCGCGGCGGTCCTCGCGGTGGCGGCCGCCCTGTTCGTGGGGCCGCTGTTCGCGCTCGGGACGGGGATCGTGCTGCTGGTCGGCTGGGCATACAGCGCGCCGCCGCTGCGGCTCAAGGCGCGGCCGGGCTTCGACGTCGCCGTCAACGCGCTGGCCATCGGGGCCGCCGGACAGCTGGCCGGCTGGTCGCTGCTCCGGCCGCTCGCGGAGTTCCCGTGGCCGATGGCGGTGCTCGGGACGCTGGTCGGCGCCGCCCTGTACGTCCCGACCACGCTGGCCGACCTCGAGGCCGACCGGGTCAGCGGCTACACCACGCTCGCCGTGCGGCTCGGCGCGCGGCGGGCGTACCTGCTGGGGCTCGGGCTCTGGCTGGCGGCGGGGACGTTGTCGCTGGTCATGTCGGCGGCGGACATCGTGATTCCGCGGTCGATGCTGCCGATGGAGATCGTGCTGGTGCCGTCGATGGTGATCGCCTACCGGCGGCTCGTCCGGGCCGAGCGGACCTTCCGCGGCATCGTCGCCGTCGCCGTCCTGTTCCTGGTGCCGAGCCTGACCTTCGTCCTCACCTACACCGGCTCGCTCCCGTGATCATCCAGGATCGACCACATCATGATGGGGTCGGTCCTGGATGATCATGGTTATCCACAGATCGCGAACCGGGCCTGGCGCGATGGCGCCGGGTCGCACAGGCTGGCTGACGTGGATCTCGACGACCTCCTGGCCTCGCAGAAGGGCATGATCAGCCGTGCGCAGGCGCTCGCGTGCGGACTCACCGATAGCCGCGTCGAGTGGTCGGTCGCGTCCGGGCGCTGGCGCCGGATCCACCTCGGCGTCTACGCGACGTTCACGGGACCGCTGCCGTTCGATGCGCGGGTGTGGGCGGCGATCTTGCGCGTCGGCCCGGGTGCCGCGGCGAGCCACCGGACGGCGGCCTACCTGGACGGCTTGTGCGACGATCCCGGCCCGGTCATCCACATCACCGTCCCCGCCGACCGGTACGTGGAGCCTCGCATCGATGGCGTCCGGATCCACTACGCGCAGCGCCTTCCGCTGACCCGGCACCCGGCTGCGACGCCGCCGCGGACGCGTCTCGACGAGACGGTGCCCGACCTCGTCGATGTCGCGCCACACCCGCGCGAGGCCGAGACCTGGGTGACCGCGGCCTGCCAACGCCGCCTCACCACCCCGGAACGGCTCGCCGACGCGCTCGGGCGGCGCAAGAAGATCCGCTGGCGCGCCATGGTCGCGGCGATGCTCGTCGACGTCGCCTCGGGCGCCCAGTCACCCCTGGAACTGCGTCACCTGCGCCGCGTCGAACGCGCCCACGGGCTGCCCACCGGATGCCGCCAGCGGCGCGTCGCCGGGCAGCGGGTCATCTGGATCGACGTCGATTACGACGACTACGGCCTGCGGGTCGAGCTCGACGGCCGCATCGGCCACACCGGCGAAGGACGCTTCCGCGACCGCCACCGCGACAACCGCGCCACCGTCGACGGCCACGCCACCCTCAGATACGGCCACGCCGACGTCTACGGCGACTCCTGCGCCGTCGCCGCCGAACACGCCCGCGTCCTCCAAGCCCGCGGCTGGACCCGCCACCCGCGGCCGTGTGGGCCGTCCTGCGTCATCCGAACCGTGATCATCCAGGATCGACCCCGTCATGACGTGGTCGATCCTGGATGATCATGGAGATGTCGGCGAGGCGGTCCAGCTCCCGTTCGGTGAGCCGGAGCGCCATGGTGCCGGCGCTCTCCTCGGCGTGCCGTGGCTTCGATGCGCCGGGGATGGCGACGACGGTGTCGCCGTAGTAGCTGGTCACCCACGCCAGCGCGACCTGGCTCACCGTCGCGCCGTGTGCGGCGGCGATGGTGCGCAGCTCGTCGATCAGCGGCGCGGTGCGGGCGAGGGTCGCGGAGGAGAAGCCGGCCAGCCGCCGCCGGATGCGCCGCACGTCGCGGAACAGGCCTGGATCATCGTGGAACTTGCCGGTGAGCAGGCCGGTGTGCAGCGGCGCCAACGCGATCAGCGTCACGCCCAGCCGCCGTGCCGCCGCGAGGACGCCGTCCCGCTCGACGCGCCGCTCGAGCAGGCTGATCTGCACCTGGTTGGAGGCGAGCGGGATGCCGTACTCGGCGAGGACGGCGTGCGCGCGCTTCATCTGCGCGGCGGAGAAGTTGCTGACGCCGACCGCGCGGATCCGCCCCTGCCGGTGGAGGCCGGCCATCGCCCGGAGCTGGCTGGCGAGCGGCGACAGGCTGCCGTGGGGCATGTGGATCTGGTGCAGGCCGAGCGGAAAGCCCTGCAGCGCCTCCAACCGGTCGTCGACGGTGCGGCCGATGCTCGCCGCGGTGCGGAACCACGGCGTCCACTTGCTGGCGATGACGACGTCGTCCGTACCGGCGCCGAGCTGGTGCAACGCCGTCGTGAGGGTCCGCTCGGAGTGGCCCTTCCCGTACATCTCCGCGGTGTCGAACCAGGTCACGCCGCCGTCGAGGGCGGTCCGGACGATGGCAGTGGCGGTGGGCTGGTCGAGTGCGGCGTAGTAGCGGTTCACGAGGCCGGGACCGCCGAATGGCATGCAGCCCAGCCCGATCGGGGTGATCTCGAGGTCGGTGCGGCCGAGCCGCCGGGTCGTCGTGGTCATGGCGAGTGACTCCCGTCTAGTGATGAGACATCGATATCTCAACATGAGTCGTAGAGATCTCGCAATGAGACGGCGCCCTTAGGATGGCGGGCATGGTTCGGCGCCCCGCCCTGCGCGACCACATCGCCGCGGGCATCCTCGACACCGCGGCCGCCGTGCTGGCCGAGCGCGGCGAATCGGTGAGCATGGCCGACATCGCCCAGGCCGCCGGTGTCGGCCGCGCGACGCTCTACCGCTACTTCCCGACCCGCGAGGCGCTGTTGCTCGGCCTCACCCGGGCGGCGTTCGAGGAGCTGAGCGGCCGCATCGCCGCCGCGGAGCTGGACGCCGTCCCGCTGCGCGAAGGGCTGGCCAGGGCGGCGCGCGCCTTCATCGCGGCGGGCAGCCGCTACGCCGCCGTCGTCCACGTCGGCAAGACCTACGTCGAGGATCCCGCCGAGTTCGACCGCGCCGTCGCCGAGCCGGTCCGCGCGCTGATCCGCCGCGGCGTGGCCGACCGCGACCTGCGGGCGGACGTGCCGGCCGAGGTGCTGTTCGAGATGTTCACCGCGCTGCTCGAGCGGTCACTGCGGCTGGTCGACGCCGGCCGGCTCGGCGTCGAGCAGGCCGGTGCCGTCGTCACGACGACGTTCCTCGACGGCGTCGCTCCGCGCTGATCACTCGCCGGGGGAGCGGCCCGAGAGCTGCTCGACCTGCAGCAGCAGGGCGCCGTGGTCGAGGTCGCCGTGGCCCTGGGCGCGCAGCGACGCCATGAGCGTCGCGGCGAGCGCGCCCAGCGGGATCGCGACGCCGGCCTCGCGGGCGGCGGCGGTGACGATGCCGAGGTCCTTGTGGTGCAGGTCGACGCGGAAACCGGGCTTGAAGTCGCGCTCCAGCATGGCCGGCGCCTTGCGGTCGAGGACGGCGCTGCCGGCCAGGCCGCCGGCCAGCACCTCGACGGCCCGCGAGCGGTCCACGCCGTGAGCGTCGAGGAAGACCAGCGCCTCGGCGACCAGCTGCAGCGTCCCGCCGACGATCAGCTGGTTGGCCGCCTTGACGGTCTGACCGGCGCCGGGCGGGCCGACGTGGACGACGGTGCGGCCGAGCGCGTCGAGCACCGGGCGGGCGGACTCGAACGTCGACGCCTCGCCGCCCACCATGATCGACAGCGTGGCGTCGACGGCGCCCTGCTCGCCGCCGCTGACCGGGGCGTCCAGCACGCGCACGCCGCGCGACGCGCCGGCCTCGGCCAGCGAGCGGGCGACGTCGGGGCGGATGGTGCTCATGTCGACGACGATCGTCCCGGGCGCCAGCCGGTCCAGCACTCCGTCGCCGCCGTCGCCCAGCAGCACGGCCTCGACGTCGGGGGAGTCGGGCAGCATGGTGATGACGACGTCGGCGCCCTCGGCGGCCGCGGCGGCGGACTCCGCGCCCCGTCCGCCGGCCTCGACCAGGCGCCGCACCTTCGCCGGGCTGCGGTTGTACCCCGTCACCTCGAACCCGGCCTTGACCAGGTTCGCCGCCATCGGCCCGCCCATGACGCCCAGCCCGATGAAGCCGATGGCCGTCATCGCCTGCTCCCTTCCGTCCGCCACGCCGTGCGCCACGCGAAGGGGTCCGCGTCGTCGCTGACGTGTTCCAGTGCCATCCATCCGTCGTACCCGCCCGCGACGAGGTCGTCGACCCAGGCCCGCAGCGGCAGCGTGCCGGTGCCGGGTGCGCCCCGTCCCGGCGCGTCGGCCAGCTGGACGTGCGCGATGCGGTCGCGGAACCGCTCGATCGCGGCCGCGACGTCGTCGCCGTTGACGGCGAGATGGTAGACGTCGAGCAGCAGGCCGAGGTTCGTCCGCCCCGACGACTCCGCGACCCGGTCGGCGACGGCGACGGCCTGTGCCGCGGTGCGCAGCGGGTAGGCGTCGACACCGCTGACCGGTTCGAGCAGGACGGTCCCGCCGGCGGAGACGAGTCCGGCGGCCGCGGCGGCGAGGTTCTCGACGGCGACGGCGTCCTGCTCCGCGGGGTCGCGGCCGGGCAGCCGGTTGCCGTACAGCGCGTTGAAGCTGCGGCAGCCCAGCTCGGCACCGATGTACGCCGCAACCTGGACGCTCGCCAGCAGCTCGTCCTCGCGGCCGGGCCACGACACGACGCCGCGCTCGCCGGCCGGGAGGTCGCCGGCGAACAGGTTCAGGCCGACCAGCCGCAGCCCGGACGCCCGGACCGCGTCGACGAACGCCTCGACCTCGGCGTCGCCGGGTGTCGCGGAGGGGAACGGCCACCAGAACTCGGCCGCCTCGAACCCCGCCGCCCGGACGGCGTCGAGCCGCTCGCGCAGCGGCATTCGGGTCAGGAGGATCGAGCAGTTGACGGCGAATCGTGGCTCAGGCATCGACATCCCGTCGTAGATTGGTCTAACCACCCATCCGATAACGACCATAGAAGCGGCGTCGCGGCAGTGTCAACCGCCGTTCCCCAGCTCGGCCAGCAGGCCGGTCTCGATGGCGCTCATGTGCATGACCATGAGCTGGCCGGCCCGCCGCGCGTCGCGCTGCCGGATGGCCTCCAGCACCAGCTGGTGGTGCTCGAGATACGCCTCCGACGCGTGCGACCGCGACCGGGACCGGTGCTTGAGGTCGCTCCACGTCTGCTCGTGCATGAGGTCGTTCAGCGTGCGCTGCAGCGCCACCAGGACGCCGTTGTGCGAGGCCACCGCGACGGCCAGGTGGAAGGCGGCGTCGGCCTCGCTGGGGTCGCCGCCGGCGCGGGTGACCTCGGCCTGCTCGCTGACGGCGTCCTCGATGGCCTGCAGGTCACTGGGGTGGTGCGAGCGTGCGGCGTGCTCGGCGCAGACCGGCTCGATGGCCGCGCGGGCGACCATGAGGTCCAGCGGGCTGTGCTCGCCGATGATCGCCGCCTGGGCGCGCAGCAGCGTGGTGTCGGAGCCGCTGTCCATGCTCACGTAGGTGCCGCTGCCGACCCGCACGTCGAGCACGCCGGCGTGCTCGAGCACCCGGATCGCCTCGCGCAGCGAGCCGCGGCTCACCCGCAGCTGGTTGGCCAGGACCCGCTCGGCCGGCAGCGCGCTGCCCGGCGGCAGCCGGCCGTCGCGGATGCTGGCGAGGATCTGGTCGACGACCGAGGAGTACACCTTCGACCGTTCGACCGCGTGGAACGCGGGGCCGTCTGGTTGAGTCACCTGATGTCGATCCTCTCGTCGCCGATGAGGCCACTGTAGCCGCCGCCCCGGACGGATGCGGGATGACGAACGCACAGGTCAGCACCGGTGTGGGTGAGCGTCGCCCGGCCGGCCGTGGCGCGCCGCGAGCGACATCGCCGCAGCTCGGCACGCCGTTGACAGTGGTGTGGCTCACACCTATGCTCGGACTGGCTGGGTGGTTGGACCAATTCTAGCGTTGCGGCAGCGCAGGTCATCACCACGAGAGCTTGCGACGACGCAGCGGCGGGCGCTCCCGTGCGCCGAGGTCCCGCCGCCCGGGGCCGCCGGTCCGACGTCGAAAGGACACCCCCATGGCTGCGCACGACGGAGCTGGGTCCCGGCACACCTTCCCCGCGGCCGCAGGCGCGGCCGGCGCCCTCACGCGGCGCACGTTCCTGCGGGCCGCGGGTGCGGTCGGCGCGGGACTGGCCGGGTCGAGCCTGCTGGCCGCCTGCGGCGACGACGGCGGCGGCTCCAGCAGCAGCGGCGGAGGCGGGCCGGCCACCATCCGCTTCGCGTTCTGGGGCTCCGACGACCGCGTCCGCCGGTTCCAGGAGGCGGTCGAGCTGTTCCACACCGAGCACAAGAACATCCGCGTCGAGCCGGAGTTCGGCGCCATCGACGCCATCGAGACCAAGACGACCGTCGCGATGGCCGGCGGGAACCTGCCGGACGTGTTCTGGATCGTCGGGCCGCTGCTCCCGCAGCTCGGCCGCGACGGCCACCTCGTCGACCTGTCGACCCTCATGGGCAACGGCATCGACGGCGACTTCGAGGAGTCGCTGCTGCTGTCCGGCCAGGTCGACGGCGTCCAGTACGCGCTCCCGCACGGGCTGCAGTCCATCGGCCTGTTCGCCAACCAGCGGGTTCTCGACGAGGTCGGCGTCGAGGTGCGCAAGTACCCCGAGGCCTACACCTGGGACGAGTACGCCGACATCTGCCGGCAGATCCGCGAGGCCATGGGCGACCAGTTCTACGGCACCGACGAGCCCACGTACGCCGGAGCGCCGCACTTCTTCCGCGCCTGGGCCCGGCAGCGCGGCGAGAACCTCTACAGCGACGACGGCGACCTCGGCTTCACCGAGGACACGCTGCGGTCCTGGCTGGAGTACTGGCAGGAGCTGCGCGACTCCGGCGCCGCCGTCCCCCCGCAGCTGGCGCTGGAGCAGAACCCGTTCTTCGAGGGCGCGCCGATGATCCGCGGGTTGTCGGCGTTCCACATGCGCAACTCCAACCAGCTGCTGGAGCTGCAGGGCCTCACCGAGGACGAGCTCACGCTGATGCCGTGCCCAGGCAACGGCGGCGACGGCGTCTCGGCCATCGGCATCGACCCGAACATCCTCGGCATCTCCGCGGACAGCGCGAACCAGGAGGCCGCCGTCGAGTTCGTGAACTTCCTGCTCAACGACCCCAAGCGGGCGGAGATCGTCGGCACCACCATCGGCGCCCCGGCCACGCAGGCGATGCGGGAGCACATCCTGCCGACGCTGAGCGAGCCCGAGGCCGAGTTCATCGAGTACATCGACTTCGAGGCGACCGCGCCGATCGACCCGATCCCGCCCGCTCCCGACACCGCCGGCGCGTTCCAGGACGGCGTCACCCTCGCCATGGAGGAGCTCGCCTACGGGCGCACCAGCATCGACGACACCGTCGCCAAGGTGTTCGGCGACCTCCGGCAGACCCTCACCGGCTGAGCCCCCGCTGAGCCGGCCGCTCACCCCGTCGCCGTCCGCTCGACCCCGCACGAGAGGAAGACCATGCCGCTGACCGAGATCGCCGCCAGCCTGTACGCCTGGGACCTCGCCGACGAGACCGCCGACCACGCCCTCGACGTGCTGGCCAGCCGGTCGACCGTGAACTCCGCCTATCTCGTCGGGCTGATGCACAAGGAGAAGCGGCCGCTGCACGCGCGGTTCTACCCGCACAACCCGGTGCGCCGGTTCTACCTGCCCGAGGACAGCCGCGTGTACTGGCGGCCGGACCCGGCGATGTACCCGGGCCGCATCCAGCCGCTGACCAGCGAGCGCGACTTCCTCGAGGGCACCGACTGGCTGCAGGTGCTCATCGACGCCGCGCGGGCGCGGGGCATGCGCACCGGCTGCGAGATCTCGCACACCGTCCTCGATGCCGCCGTCGCCCGCGAGCAGTTCCCCGACGTGCTGCAGCGCAACGTGTTCGGGCAGGTCGTCGGCCCGTTCGAGGCGGTCGAGGCGCAGCGCGCGCTGCCGTGCCTCAACCATCCCGAGGTGCGCACGTACCTCACCGGGTTGTTCCGCGACCTCGCCACCAACTACGACGTCGACTACGTGCAGACCTGCCTGGTGCTGTTCGGGGCCGGCGGCGGCGACGGCGGCACGCTCGGCGACGGCGGCCGGTCCTGGCAGGGGCTGCTGACCACCGCGACCGGCGGCTGCTTCTGCGCCGAGTGCGAGCGGAAGGCCCGGGCTCAGGGCCTGGACTGGGACGCCATCGTCGACGAGGTCGGGCACTTGGCGCGCCTGGCGACGAGGACCGGGCTGGCCGAGCTGCACGAGCGGCAGCTGCTCGACGAGGCCAGCTACCGCGAGTCGACGCTGCTGCTGGAGAACGACGCGTTCGCGGCCTGGCTGCGCTTCCGCAAGGAGTCGGTGAACGAGCTGTTCTCCGACGTGCGCGACGCGCTGCGCTCGTCCGGCCGCGACGTCGAGTTCCGCTACAACACCTACATGGCGGTCCCGGAGCGGGCCGGCCTGGACTTCAAGTCGGCGTTCGCGTTCGTCGACTCCGTCCGCGAGTCCGACTACTCCGACCAGCACGGCACGGCCGAGGGGGTCGCGATCAAGCGGGCCAAGCTGATGAAGGCCCGCCGAGCGCTGCGCGAGGACCAGCGGCTGATCGCGGCGCTCGGCGTCCGGCCCAACGCCACGACGGAGTCGCTGACGCTGAGTGTGAAGGCGGCCGTCGACTCCGGGTGCGACGGGCTCTCGCTGGGTCACTACGACGGCGCCACGATGGAGCGCCTCGACGCGGTCCGGATCGGCCTGCGCCGCTGGGAGGGCCAGGTCGAGGACTGGCAGCCGCTGCCGGGCGTGGAGCCGGCGCTGCCGCTCGAGCCGGCCCACTGACACCGCCCCGCGCCTCGGTGGGCCGCCCTACTCACCGGGGTCAGCCACCCGCCCACCGGGGTGGGCTGCCCCGCCCACTGGGTGGGCCACCCCGCCCGGCTGGGTGGGGCCCAACCCTACGGGCGGGCACCGACAACCGATCACCGCCCTCGCACCCACCGTCCCACACCGCCGTTCCCGTCCCCCCACACCGCCGTTCCCGTCCCCGACACCAAGGAGGCCGCATGGCCGTCGTGACCGGAGCCGCCGGCGCCGCCGGACCGGCCGGACCTGCGGCGCGCGACCTGGCCGCCGCCAGGGGCCGGCGCCGTACCCGCGTCGCGTACCTGTTCCTGGCGCCGTGGATCCTCGGCGTCCTCGGGCTGACGCTCGGGCCGATGCTGGCGTCGCTGTACCTGTCGTTCACCGACTACCGGCTCAGCGGCGCGCCGTCGTGGGTCGGCCTGGCGAACTACCAGCGGATGTTCACCGACGACCCGCGGTTCTGGACCTCGGTCGGCGTCACCGCGCGGTACGTCGTCCTGTCGGTGCCGCTGCAACTGGCGTTCGCGCTGGCCATCGCCGTGTTCCTGGACCGCGGCGTGCGCGGGCTGGCGCTCTACCGGTCGGTGTACTACCTGCCGTCGCTGCTCGGGTCGAGCGTCGCCGTCGCGGTGCTGTGGCGGCGGCTGTTCTCCAGCGACGGGCTGGTCGTCGACCTCGCCGGAACCGTCGGCATCCAGTTGAGCGGCGGCTGGATCTCCGACCCGGAGCGGGCGCTGGACACCCTGCTGGTGCTGAACGTGTGGACGTTCGGGTCGCCGATGGTGATCTTCCTGGCCGGGTTGCGGCAGATCCCGGACGAGCTGATCGAGGCGGCGAAGGTGGACGGCGCCGGCGCGGTGCAGCGCTTCTTCCGGGTCGTGTTCCCGCTGCTCACGCCGGTGGTGTTCTTCAACTTGATCCTGCAGATGATCGGCGCCTTCCAGGCGTTCACGCCGGCGTACATCGTCAGCGCGGGCACCGGCGGGCCGGCCGACTCGACGCTGTTCTACACGCTGTATCTGTTCCAGTCCGGCTTCCAGGCCTTCGACATGGGTTACGCGAGCGCGATGGCGTGGGGGCTGTTCATCGTGATCGGCGCGGTCACCGCGCTGAACTTCGCCGCGTCCCGGTACTGGGTGCACTATGGCGACTAGAACCGCATCTCGGCGCGCCGTCGCCTGGATCGCCGGGCAGGGGTGGAAGCACCTGCTGCTGCTCGCGTTCGGCTTCGCGATGCTCTACCCGCTGGTGTGGATGTTCACCCAGTCGTTCACGCCCAACGACGCCGTCATGGGCCGGGCCGGCGAGGGCGGGTTCACGCTGGACAACTACCTCGACGGGTGGTCGGCGCTGGGCGTCTCGTTCGGCCGGTTCATGGCGAACTCGTTCCTCGTGGCGGCGCTGAGCATCGTCGGGAACCTGGTGTCGTGCACGCTGGCGGCCTACGCGTTCGCCCGCCTGGAGTTCCGCCTCCGCGGCCCGATGTTCGCGCTGATGCTGGCCACCATCATGCTGCCGTTCCACGTCACCGTGGTGCCGCAGTACATCGTGTTCCACCAGCTGGGGCTGATCGACACCTACGTCCCGCTGATCCTGCCGAAGTTCCTGGCGGTGGAGTCGTTCTTCGTCTTCCTCATGGTGCAGTTCATCCGCGGCCTGCCCCGCACGCTCGACGACGCCGCGGCACTGGACGGGTGCGGCCAGCTGCGCACGTTCTGGAGCGTGATCCTGCCGCTGTGCCTGCCCGCCATCGGCGTCACCGCGGTGTTCACGTTCATCTGGACCTGGAACGACTTCTTCACCCCGCTGCTGTACCTGACCTCGCCGGACAAGTACACGGCCGCGCTGGGGCTGAGCACGTTCCAGGACGCCACCGGCCTGACGAACTACGGCGCGCTGTTCGCGATGTCGGTCGTGACGCTGATCCCGGTGTTCGCCGTCTTCCTCGTCGCGCAGAAGGCCCTGACCAGAGGCATCGCCACGACCGGACTCAAGTGAGGGAGATCCATGCCGAAGATCGAGCAGGTCGAGGTCCTGGAGTTCGAGCACACGGTGCTGTTCCGCTACGACGGCGACGGCGTCCGGCTGCGCGACGACGCGGTCCGGCGGCGGACGACGAAGCGGTTCGCCGTCCGTCTGCGGTGTTCCGACGGTGTCGAAGGGGCGTACGTCGTGCTGTGGAGCGCCCCGCCGTACGCCGTCCGGCAGGTCACCGCGCTGGCCGGTTCGCTGGTCGGGATGGACGTCGCGCAGCGCGAGCTGATCTGGGACCGGGCCAACGCCTCGCTGGGCAAGACCGACCGGATCGGCGCCGGGGCCATCGACATCGCCTTGTGGGACGCGTTGGGACGGTCCGCGGGGCTGCCGATCGCCGACCTGCTCGGCCGGTACCGCGACCGGTTGCCGGCGTACTGCAGCACGGTGGGCGGCGGGCACGGCCTGGGCGCGCTGGCCTCGCCCGAGAGCTACCGCGACTACGCCGCCTGGTGTGCTGAGGCGGGGTTCCTCGCGTACAAGATCCACGGGCCGGGGACGGGCGACGTGCGGGCGGAGATCGCGGCGTTGGAGGCGAGCGCCGAGGGCGCGGCCGGCCGGATGGACGTCATGACCGACCCGGGCAAGTCGCTGCGCACGCTGGCCGACGCCCTCGCGCTCGGCCGGGCCTGCGACGAGGTCGGCGCCTACTGGTGGGAGGACCCGATGCGCGACGACGCCGCGTTCGGCCACCGGATCCTGCGGCAGCGGGTGCGCACGCCGCTGCTGCTGACGGAGTTCGTCCGGGGGCTGGAGCAGCGCGTCGCCGTCGCGCTGGACGGCGGCACCGACTTCCTGCGCGCCGACCCGGAGCTGGACATGGGCATCACCGGCGTGATGAAGACGGCGCACGCCGCGGAGGCGCTGGGTATCGACCTCGAGGTGCACGCGTCCGGGCCGGCGCAGCGCCACTGCATGGCGGCGATCCGCAACACCAACTACTACGAGCTGGGACTGCTCGACCCCGAGACCGGCAACCCGCTGCATCCGCCCGTCTACACCGACGACTACGCCGAGGACGTGACGGCGCTCGGCCCGGACGGCTGCGTCGGCGTGCCGTCCGGCCCGGGCCTCGGCGTGCACTACGACTGGGACTACGTCGAGGCGAACCTCACCGACCGCGCCGTCTTCACCTGACGCGTATGCTGGTCGCCGCAGAGCGGTATCGAACGGGCACAGACGATCCCGCGTCGTCGATCCACAGGGAGCCCGTTCGTGAGTCGCATCGCCCGGCTGGCCGCCGCGCTGGCCGTCCTCGTCGCCGCCGCGAGCCTGTCCGGCCCGCCCGCCTCGGCGGGTACCGCCCTGGCGGACTACCCGGACTACGCCGTCCAGCCGCTGCCGCGGATCGCCGCCGGCCCGGACGAGACGCTGGTGAACAGCGAGACCGGCGAGCAGTTCCGCCCGCGCGGCTTCAACTACGTGCGCCTGACGCCGATGCCGTCGAACCCGGCCAGTCCCTACCACTCGACGTTCGAGCCCGGCCAGTACGACAGCGCCCGGGCCGAGGCCGCGCTGCGCGAGCTCTGGCTGCGCGGCTACAACACGGTCCGGGTGTTCGTCGACCCGGGCGCGGGGCAGGACAACGCGATCGGCCGGCCGCACGGGCTGGGCCGCGGCAACAGCGACATGAGCCCGGCCGACGCCGCCTACCTCGACAACCTGGCCGACTTCGTCCGCCTCGCCGCCGCCTACGGCATCTACGTGCTGCCGTCGCTGGACGTGTTCCCGCAGAACGGCTATTACCGCGACATCATCGTGAACAGCCCGCAGCCGGTGAACATCGAGGGCCGGAACCGGTCGTTCATGTACGAGGGCTACATCCGGGCGAAGGAGGAGTACCTGCGCGTCTTCACCCGCGAGATGCGCGATCGGCTCGGCCCCTTCATGAGCACGTTCCTGGCGTTGCAGCTGGACAACGAGGCCTACCTCAAGAGCACCGAGGCGCCGTTCCACCGGTTCTCCGGGACGGTGACCGTGGCCGGCCGCAGCTACGACATGGCCATCGCCGCACAACGGCAGGCCGCCGCCGACAACGCGTTCATCGCCTACGCCGACCGCGGCGTGGCCGCCGTCAAGGCCGTCGACCCCGAGCTCATGGTGACCATGGGCGCGTTCACCAACCTGGCGGTCGAGGGCCGGACCTTCGACGGGCTGTCCGGCCGGTGCGCCGGCGGCGTGCAGTGCGTCGATCCGCGCTATCCGGTGCGGGTGTCGGCCGTCACCCGCGAGTCCGATCTGGACTTCTTCGACATCCACGTCTACCTCGCCACCGGCCAGACGCTGGCGGCGTCGCTCGGCTCGATGGAGTGGTCGCAGGTCGTCGGGCCGGTGATCAACGGCGAGTTCGGCACCCAGCGGCGCTGGTTCAGCAGCATCGAGGCCGCCCGCGACGCTCTGGTGAGGCATCAGATCGACACCTGCGACCTCGGCATCTCCGGCTGGCTGTACTGGACCTGGGACACCACCGAGGACGCGATCCAGCGGACGTTCGTCAACGCCGTGGAGTCCGGCGGCCTGGTCGCCACCGGGCTGTCGCCGAAGTACCGGCCCGATCCGTGCGAGCCGGCCTCCGGCCGGGTGCCGCCGCCCCTCGCGCCGTCGGTGCCGTCGCGCCCGCCCTCGCCCTGGGGTCGTTAGCCGATGGTCGCCGGGCCGCTCAGGGCGTCGCGGAGCCGGCGGACGCCCCGGTGCGCGTGGCGACGCCCTGCTGACGACGGGTTCAGGCGGCGGCCGGCGCCGGTGTCTCCTGCGAGCGGAACTGCGTCCGGTAGAGGTCGGCGTACGCGCCGCCGGCCGCCAGCAGCTCGTCGTGGGTGCCGCGCTCGACGATGCGGCCGTCGTCGACGACGAGGATCTGGTCGGCGTCGCGGACGGTGGACAACCGGTGCGCGATGACCAGCGACGTCCGGCCGGCCAACGCCGTCTCGAGCGCCCGCTGGACCGCGGCCTCGGACTCGGAGTCCAGGTGCGCCGTCGCCTCGTCCAGCACGACGATGCGGGGTGCCTTGAGCAGCAGCCGGGCGATGGCCAGTCGCTGCTTCTCGCCGCCGGAAAGCCGGTAGCCGCGCTCGCCGACCACGGTGTCGAGGCCATCGGGCAGCGACCGGACCAATGGAGCGATCTGCGCCGCCTCGAGCGCCGCCCAGATCTCGTCGTCGGTGGCGCCGGGCCGGGCGTAGCCGAGGTTGGCGCGCAGCGTGGTGTGGAACAGGTGCGCGTCCTGCGTGACGACGCCGATGGCGTCGCGCAGCGACTGCTGGGTGACGTCGCGGACGTCGTGGCCGCCGACCCGCACGGCGCCGCCGGTGACGTCGTACAGCCGGGAGACCAGGTGCGTCAGCGTGGACTTGCCGGCGCCGGACGGGCCGACCAGCGCGACCATCTCGCCCGGCCGCGCGGTGAACGTGACGTCGTGCAGCACCTGGCCGCCGGGGGTGTTCGGCAGGCCGGCGACGGACTCCAGCGAGGCGAGCGAGACGTCGGACGCGGCGGGGTAGCCGAAGTCGACGTGGTCGAACTCGACCTCCGCGGCGTCGGCCGGGAGTGGCGTGGCGTCCGGCGCGTCGCGGACCATCGGCTCCAGGTCGAGGACCTCGAGCACCCGCTCGAAGCTGACCAGCGTCGTCATGATGTCGACCTGGAGGTTCGACAGCGACGTGATGGGCCCGTACAGCCGGCCGAGGTACGCCGTCAGCGCGACGACGGTGCCGACGCCCAGGCTGCCGGCGATGGCGAGGACGCCACCGAGGCCGTAGACGAACGCCGTCGCCAGGGCGGCGAGCAGGCCGAGCGACGTCATGAGCACCCGTGAGTAGACGGCGGTGGTGACGCCGATGTCGCGGACCCGGGCGGCCCGCTCGTCGAACTCGGCGGACTCGGCCTCGGGCCGGCCGAAGATCTTGACCAGCAGCGCGCCGGCCACGTTGAACCGCTCGGTCATGGTCTGGCCCATGTCGGCGGTGAGCTCGTAGCGCTCGCGGGTGAGGTCGGCGAGCCTGCGGCCGACCAGCTTGGCGGGCAGCACGAACAGCGGCACGAGGACCAGTGCCGCGACCGTGATCTGCCACGAGAGCACGAACATCGCGGCCAGCACGGCCGCCGTCGTCGCGATGTTGCCGACCACCGTCGACAGCGTCGAGGTGAACGCCTGCTGGGCGCCCTGCACGTCGCCGTTGAGGCGGCTGACCAGCGCGCCGGTCTGGGTGCGGCTGAAGAAGGCGATGGGCATGCGCTGGACGTGGGCGAAGACCTGGCTGCGCAGGTCGTGCACCAGGCCCTGGCCGATGCGCGCGGAGACGTAGCGCTGCGTGAGCCCGACGGCCGCGGTGACGACGGCGAGCCCGGCGACCGCGAGCGCCAGGCCGATGACCAGGCCACGGTCGCCCTGCAGGACGCCCTCGTCGATGATCAGCTTGAACAGCAGCGGCTGGGCGGCCCCGAGCAGTGCATCGGCCAGGATCAGGCCGAGGAAGACGGCGAGCTGCTTCTTGTAGGGGCGGGCGAAGGTGAGGATGCGCCGGACGGTGCCGGGCGCGAGCTTGTGGGCGGTGACGGAGCGGTCCTTGACGAAGGATCGAGCGTTCCGGCCGCCGCGAGTGGAGTCATCCAAGGCGACCTCCAAGATGTCTGAGTAATACAGAGGTTACCTCTTTAAGAGGCTGGATCGCAAATCGGTGCTAGGGTGAGCGCGTGGAGAGGGAGTCCGCGGCGCGCATCGCCGACCTGCTGACCATGACGAACCGGCGGCTGCGCCGGCTGTCCGGGCCCGAGCTGGAGCGCACCGGTGTCACGCCGGGTCAGCTGCGGGTGCTGCGGCTGCTGTCCGCCGCCGGCTCGCCGCTGCGGGTGAGCGAACTGGCGCGGCGCCTCGACGTCATCCCGCGCTCGGCGACGTCCGTCGTCGACCTGCTCGAGGAGCGCGGCCTGGTCGAACGCCGTCCCGACCCCGACGACCGGCGGGCCACGCTGGTCGCGCTGACCCCGTCCGGCACGCAGGTCCTCCGGTCGCTGCGCGCGCACCGGGCCGCGGGTCTGGCCCAGCTGCTCGACCGCCTCACCGCCGACGAGCAGGCCGAGCTGGTCCGCCTGCTCACCGTCCTCACCGCCGACGACTGACGACGCCGGGCGCCCCTCTGCCGAGTTGATCATGGGGAAATCGGCCGTCCGATCGCCTCGGAGCCCCGATTCCGCCATGATCAACAGGCCCGGATCGCGGAGGCGCCGCCGAGAACGCGGGGGTGGGGGCTTGACGCGGCCGTTAGGGTGTTCTCCCTGGCTGCATGGTGCTGGAGGGGTGTCCCGATCGGCATCAGGAGGACCGTGGTGAACCCCGACCCAGCCGGCATCCCAGCCCCGACCCCGCGGCTCGACGCCGCACAGCTCGTCGACGCCCTGTTCCGCACCCACGGCATAGGCCTGGACCTCGTCGGCCGCGCGCCGGGAGGCGAGGTCGGCGCGGCGTTCGTGCGCTGGCCCGACGGCCGCGACGCCGTGCTCACCCGGGCCGGTGACGGCTCGGCGGAGTCCGCCGCGGCGTTGCGGGCCACCGCCGACGTGCTCGGCCTGGCGAGATCCAGGGGCGTCCCCGTCCCGCGGTACGACCTGATCGCCCCGGTCGACGGCGCGCACGCCGTGGTCCAGGAGCGCCTGCCGGGCGCCGTGCCGCACGTGGTCGACGCCCGGCTGGTCGAGCGCATGATCGCGGTCACGCGGACGTGGTCCGGGCTGCTCGCCGGCCGGGCGGACCTGGAGCCGCCGACGCTGCACCTCACCGAGAGCGGCCCCGGATTCTGCCTGCACGAGTCGCTGGACCGCTACGACGCCCGCACCCGCCGGCTGCTGGGTCAGGTCCGTGCCGTCGGCCGCGAGGTCGACGTACTGGCGGGCGACGACCTCGTGCACCTGGACTTCCATCCGGGCAACATCTTGGTCGACGCCGCCGGCCTGATCACCGGCGTCGTCGACTGGGACGGCTGGGGCCGCGGCGACCGCTGGTTCTCACTGGAGGTGCTGGCGTTCGACCTCGCCTGGCGCCGGGCGGACGTGTCCGTCCGCGACCTGCTGGACGAGCTGATCGCCGCCGCCGTCGACCCGTCGCGCCTGCGCGCCTATCGTGCGCACCTGAGCCTGCGCCAGGTCGACTGGGCCATCCGCCACCACGGCCCCGGCGAGGTCGATGCCTGGCTGGCGATCGTCGCGGACCGCCTGCGACCCTGACCCGCGTCGTCCGCGCTCGGCGGCGCGGTCAGACATCCAGTCCGGGCCGGATGCTGTCGAGCAGGTCGGCGGGCCGGCAGCGGTCGGCGATCTGCGCGACCGGCACCCACTCGGACGCGGTGTGCTCGGCGCTGAGGGTCACGGGCGTGCTCCACGGCACCTCGAGGCGGTACACCGCGACCTCCGACTCGTCGACGCGGACCGGCTCCGGCGTCGCGACGATCCCGGTCTCCTCCCGCAGCTCACGGGCCGCGCAGTCGGCGATCTTCTCGCCTGGCTGCCGGACGCCGCCGGGTGGCACCCAGGCCCAGTCGCCGTCGAGCGACTCGATGTCGGCCGGATGCAGCAGCAGGACGTGCGGCCCCTGCGGTCCTCGGCTGGTCACGACGATCGTGGCGACGGCCGGGCCGGTCTCGGGCGCCTCGGAGATCGGGTCGGTCATGGCGGACAAGTGTGACGCATGACGTGGCCGGATGCGCGCGGAACGCCCGGATGTCGCGTCGGTGTGCCCGATCGGCGGTCAGCCGGTCGTCACTCGCGCGGTCCAGCGGGCCGGATCGACCAGCTCCGGCGAGCCGGCCGGAAGGCGCTGCGTCACCTGCTCACACTTGTCGGCGCTCAGCGGCGGCAGGGCGCATTCCCCGGCCACCTCGAGCAGCTGCTCCGCCGACCGGACGCCGACCACCGCGGCGTCGATCCACGGCTGTCCGAGGACGTAGCCGAGGCAGAGACCGGCGGTCGTCCGGCCGAGATCGCCTGCCAAGGCGGTCAGCGACGTCCGGACGACCGCCGCGTCCGGGTGCCCGCCGACCGGCCAGGTCGACGGGTCCGGGCGCAGCAGGATTCCCTGGAGGAAACTCGAGCGCGCCACGACGGTGACGTCCGGCCGGGCGGCGAGCGCCGCCTGCACCTCGCCGGCCAGCCAGCGCCGGTCGAGCAGGTTGAACGGCAGCTGGACGTAGCCCAGACCGGGCACCGCCAGCGCCGCCAGCAGCTCGTCCGGCGCGGCGACGGAGGCGCCCCACTGGCTCAGTAGGCCTCTCTCCTGCGCGGACCGCAGCGCCGCGGCCGCCGCGCCGCCGGCCCGGTGCAGGTCCCGCGCGCGATGCAGCAGGACGGTGTCGACCCGGCCGGCGCGGAGGGCGGTGAGCGACACCGCCAGGCTGCCCGTGACCGCCGCCGCGAGGCCGGCCGCGACGTCATCGTCGGTGAGCGGCCTGATCTTGGTCACCACCGGCAGCGCGGCTCCGGCCCCGGAGGCCCGCGCCCGGCCGATCGCCGCCTCGCTCCCGCCGTAGGCACGCGCGGTGTCGACGGCCGCACAACCGAGCCGCGTCGCCAGCGTCAGCAGCCGCCGCACCTCGGCGTCGGACGGCGCCGGCCTGCCGCTGCGCCCGTAGGGCTGCCCGATCTGCGCCGCGCCGAGCACGAGACGGGGCGCCCGAGTCGTCACCGGCTCAGGCTGACGTCGCGCGTCGTTTCATGTCAACCGCGGGTTCGGTGCCGCTGTCGCGTTCGTTCAAGACACGCGACGACGCGACGGGAAGGCTGCGGAGCGTCACCAGGCGCTCCGAGAGGAATCTGATGCAGCTCCGTTACACGATCCTGTACGTCGACGACGTGGCCGCCGCCGTCGACTTCTTCACCACCGCGTTCGGACTCGAGGCCGGCTTCGTCCACGACAGCGGCGACTACGGCGAACTCGCCACCGGCGCGACCAAGCTCGCGTTCTCATCGACAGCGCTGATGAGAGAACTCGGCAAGCAGCCGCAGGCTCCTTCGATCACCGCGCCGACGTTCGAGATCGCCTTCGAGACCGACGATGTCCCGGCGGCGTTTCAACGCGCTGTGGACGCGGGAGCCATCGTGGTGCAGCCCGTTCGTGACGAGCCGTGGGGCCAGACGACGTCCTACGTGAGCGATCCGAACGGCTACCTCATCGAGATCTGCTCGCCGGTCCAGTTGCCCAGTCCCGGCTGAGCGATCGCGCGAAGCGTCGGCGGCGACCTCCTGAGCTCTGCAGGTGTTCGTCCGAACCAGCGGATGCTCTCGCGGGTCAGGTGGGCCTGGTCGCTGAAGCCGCACACGACGGCGACCTCACTCAGCGGCAACCGGAACGGCAGGGCCAGTGCTGCCCGCCGGGCCCGCGACAGCATCCGCCAGAAGCCCGGAGGCGGAAGACCCGCCGCCGCGAAGCGGCGCTGAAGGCCGCGTCGGCTCACCCCCACATGCGTCGCGGCCCGCGCCACGCTGCTACACGACCCCAAGGCGTCGATGGCCTCGTCGATGTCCCGGTCCGCAACGGCGTCGCCGTCGATGATCTCGCCTGCCCGGGCAGGCTCGGCCTCGATGCGGGCGAGCACCTCCGGCGAGACCTGCGTGCCGGGACGGAGCCGATACCCCGTCACTCGAGTCCCGTTCGCGAGTCCGACGACCCGAAGGCCCGCATCCCAGTCCGTCAACGCCACGAACCTGCCGCCGACCGACTCGACGACCAGCACATCACGGCAACCGTCAGGGAGAACCTCGACCACACGTGGTGCGGGAAAGTCCTCGGACCACCGGACGTAACGGCCATCGCTCATGCCGCCACCAGCATGGGCCCAATCTATTCCGGCCGCGGCTCAGCTTCGCGCGGAGCAGGGGGACGTCAGAAGGCGACATTATCCTTGAGCAGCTGTCGTGCCATGACCATGCGCTGGATCTGGTTGGTGCCCTCGTAGATCTGGGGGGTCTCAGCAGCGTTTTGCCTGGTGGCGCTGACCTGGGCGAATGGGCGCTGACCTGCAAGAACCTTCTCTACAGCTCTCGTCGGATCATAACCGTTTCCGACGTGCCACGGCCCACACATGGCCCGATCTTGGTCGTGTGGCGGTGGGCTCGCGGCCCAGTTGTCGAGTCAGGCCGGTCGTCAGCTCCTGGCCGAGGATGCCGCTTGCGCCGCGAGGCAAGCGTCGGGTGCGCTCGGTGAGGTCGTCGAGCAGCTGGCGCGGCTCGGGGAAGTGTCCGGACGGCTG
This sequence comes from Jiangella rhizosphaerae, assembly GCF_003579925.1. Classification (GTDB taxonomy): domain Bacteria; phylum Actinomycetota; class Actinomycetes; order Jiangellales; family Jiangellaceae; genus Jiangella; species Jiangella rhizosphaerae. The sequence goes on from NZ_QUAL01000164.1 coordinate 25,910, forward strand.
GTCGATGCGCAGAAGGCGTTCACCGACCTGGAGCGTCTGCACCGGGCGTCCATCGAAAGGCCGGGATCCGCAGCACGTAGCAGTCGAGTGTATAAGTGCAGCTAGGAGGCGTGCGAATGAGTGTCCGCTATCATGGGGGCATGACGGTTCCGGCGTTTAGCGATCCGGCCATTGTGGTCACCGCGACGCCTGCCGACCCCGAGCGGGAACGTGCGGAGTGGCGGGCGTGGTGGTCCACCCTGCCCGCGGTCGAGCGGGACCAGCCCGCGGCTGACGTGCTCGCCGAGATCCGCGACGAAGACTAGTGCCGCAGCGCTATGTCCTCGATGCCTCTGCCGGTATCGAGATCCTCAATCGCACGCCTTCTGGCCTGGCGCTGACCGCGCACACGTTCCGGCCCGGTGCTGAGGAATGGACCGTGGATCACTTCTACGTCGAGGTCGCCAAGGTGATCCGCCGTGACGTGCTCCGCGGCGTACTCACCGACACTCGTGCGGGCGCGCTCGTCGACGGCCTGGTCCGCTGGCCTCTGTCGGTTACCCAGTCCGCCCCACTGCTGCGCGACGCCTGGACGATGCGACACAACATCACCATCCACGACGGCCTCTACGTCGCCCTCGCCCGCCACCTCGGCGCCACCCTCGTCACCGCAGACCAGAAGCTCGCCAACGCGCCGGGCCTGAACGTCCCGGTCGTGGCGCCCTGAATGCTGGCGTCTGATCGGCCGACGGGCTAGTCCAGATCCACCTTAACCGTCCGACTATCTCCGAGCTGCCAAGCGTCCTCGTCCATAGGTTCCTCTTCGAATACAACGGCTTCTGCTGCGAGCGGGAGCGACACAGACCACTCTCCGCGGCTAGGGGCACCGAGATCTGCTTGGGCGCTGGCACGCAGGATCTCCCGGCCTCGCGCTTTCGCTGAGTAAAGTACATTCCCCTCGAACACTACGGCGGTCCCATTAATTTCCCAAGATTGTCCCCGTCGACGAGTCTCCTTTACTTCGATGACGGGCCGACCATCGTCGGCCTTCGCCTCGGTTCCCTCCAGGTAGTAACCAGCGAGACGTTCATAGAACTGGATAACTTGCGTGGCGAAGGAAGCATTGGGATTGTGCCTTTCTATGCGCGCCCTAAACCTCTCGTCGAGTACATGGCCGTACTCTGCGTGGCGAGGTAGGCGATAGCTCGCAAACTCCTGGCACAGCAGGTCGATCGATTCGTTATCGGTGATCGGCTTGGGGCTGCCCATCTGCGCCACGCCGTATGTACCTCGGTGCAGTATCTTGCCCTTCAGTCTCTCGAGACGGCGGGTCCAGGCTGGGCGTTGTATTACCTCGGCGAGCAGAATCGATCGAATAAGCGCTGTGTCGCAGGAGTGGACTGCGGATCTCTGGGCCGCGTATCTCCAGAGGTCCGGCCCTAGATCGTTGCGCGCTCGGTCGTAGAGCGCGTCCTCAGGACGTTGAGTGGTAACAAGGTTTCGGAGGAACGCAGCAAGGATCGCTGCTAGTGCACCCGTCCACAGTGCCGTCACCGTGTCCTCCTGGTTTGGGATCAAATCATTCCAGGCGGAGCGCGTTTTTATGGCAAGATACGTCGCAGCGATGAGGAACGCGCACGTGATCGCATTGAAGAAAATCAAGTTCATCCATGCCGAGGAATGTTCACGTCGACTGAGTAGGCTGGTAATCGCACGGAAATTGGTTAATAGAAGATGCGCTCCGACAGTTATAGCTGCCGCCCCGGACGCTGAAGCGTCGATGCGTCCTGCGGTTACTGTCACAAAGACGATCGTCACGTATACGGGGACCAGTCGGAACGCCAAGTAGCGAACCAGGCTCGTGCTGAGGAAGTTGTCGACGGCGTCCGTCATAGTGACATAGCTTTCTGGCCACTGATTTCGAACTGCAGAATAAAAAACGTAAAGGAATAGCGCTCCAGCAATTCCGATGCCTACGGTTTCCACCTGCATCACGCCTCTATCCGACGAAGAAGTGCTCTGGCGGAGGGACGGTAGCGGCCCCCCAGGACTCAACTACGGACGTGGGATCCGTAGGGGGCGGTGCGCTCAGTCTGAGGTGTCGTCCTCATAGCTGCCGGTCGTTGGCTGGAGCGGAGCGGGTAAAGGGTCGGCGGAGCCGATCACGTAGTGACGCCGAAGGCGCCATTGACGCGTGGAGCGGAGGCCAAAGGATGGCCGCTATGAGGGGGACGCCGACCAACGGTGACTTCTACGCCTCGACGTTGCTCGCCCGCGGAGTGTCGATCAAGGAGCTGGCCGAGTACCTGGGGCACGCCGACGCCGGCTTCACGTTGCGGACGTACACCCACCTCGTTCCGTCCAGCCACGAGCGGGCGCGGCAGGCCGTCGATGCCGTGTTCGGATCCGAAACTGACGGCCCAGAGACGGCCCGATCATGAAAACCGGCCCTATGCGCGCCCTCGGACTAGAAGCTCACAACCCCTTTGAGCAGCTGTCTTGCCATGACCATGCGCTGGATCTGGTTGGTGCCCTCGTAGATCTGCGTGATCTTCGCGTCGCGCATCATGCGCTCGACGGGGTAGTCGCGGGTGTAGCCGTACCCGCCGAACAGCTGCACCGCGTCGGTCGTCACCTGCATGGCGACGTCGGAAGCGAAGCACTTGGCGGCGGCGCCCAGGAAGCTCAACGACGGCTCGTCGCGCTCCGAGGCGGCTGCCGCACGGTAGACCATCTGGCGGGCCGCTTCGACCTTCATCGCCATGTCGGCGAGCATGAACTGGACGCCCTGGAAGTCGGCGATGGGACGGCCGAACTGCTGGCGCTCCTGCACGTAGACGGTGGCAGCGGCGACGGCGCCGGCGGCGATGCCGACCGCCTGGGCGCCGATGGTGACCCGCGTGTGGTCGAGCGTGCGCAGCGCGATCTTCAGCCCCTGCCCGAGGTCGCCGACCACGCGATCGGACGGAATCCAGCAGTTTTCGAAGAGCAGCTCGCGCGTCGGTGAGCCCTTGATGCCGAGCTTGCGCTCCGGCGCGCCGTAGGAGAACCCCTCGTCGCCGTCCTCGACGACGAAGGCGGTGATGCCGCGGGATCCGGCGTCGGGATCGGTGACCGCCATGACGGTGTAGTACCTCGAGACACCGGCGTTGGTGATCCACGACTTCTGCCCCGACAGCCGCCAGCCGTCGCCGTCGGGGACGGCGCGGGTCTTCATGGACGCGGTGTCGGAGCCGGCCTCGCGCTCGGACAGGCCGTAGGAGAACATCGCCTCGCCGGCCGCGACCGGCGGGAGGTACCGCGACTTCACCGACGACGAGCCGGCCAGCAGCAGCGGCATCGTGCCCAGCTTGTTGACGGCGGGAATGAGCGACGACGACGCGCAGGCGCGGGCGACCTCCTCGATGACGATGCAGGTGGCCAACGCGTCGGCGCCGGCACCGCCGTACTCGTCGGGGATGTGCGGCGCGTGGAAGTCGGCCGAGCGGAGGGCGTCGTACGAGGCCTGCGGGAACGCGCCGGTCTCGTCGGCCTCGGTGGCGTGCGGCGCCACCTTGTCGGTGCACAGCTCGCGCACCGCGGACCGGATCGCCTCGTGCTCGTCGCTGAGCCGGTACAGGTCGAAGTCGGCATCCATTCTCCGATGCTACTCGCCAGTAAGGTCGTTGACGCAAGTGCGGCATGGCGGCCCGGCGCGACGACTTGTACTGTCGACCGCGACGAACCGGCGACAACGGGTGGGGTTGATCGTGTCCTTGCGTATCTCCGTCATCGGCAACGGCTATCTGGGTGCCGTCCACGCCGTCGGCATGGCCGAGCTCGGCTACACCGTCGTCGGCATCGACGTCGACGCGGACAAGGTGGCGGCGCTCTCCCGCGGCGAAGCACCCATCTACGAGCCGGGGCTGGACGATCTGCTGGCCAAGCACCTGAGCACCGGACGCCTGACGTTCACCACCGACTTCGCCGCGGCCGCCGGCGCCGACGTCCACTTCGTCTGCGTCGGCACACCGCAGCGCCGCGACGGCCTGGCCGCCGACATGCGCTACGTCGAGGCGGCGATCGACTCCCTCGCGCCGCACCTCGACAGCGAGTGCCTGGTGGTCGGGAAGTCGACGGTCCCGGTCGGCACGGCCACGGCGCTGGCGGACCGGCTGGCCAAGACGGCGCCCGTCGGGGCGGGCGCGCAGCTGGCCTGGAACCCCGAGTTCCTGCGCGAGGGATTCGCCGTCGAGGACACCCTGCGCCCCGACCGCCTGGTCTTCGGCGTGACGTCGGGTGAGGCCGAGCGGGCGCTGCGCGAGGTCTACGCGCAGGCCATCGCCGCCGACACGCCGGTGATCGTCACCGACCTCGCGACCGCAGAGCTGGTGAAGGTGTCCGCGAACGCGTTCCTCGCCACGAAGATCTCCTTCATCAACGCCATGGCCGAGATCGCCGAGGTCGCCGGCGCCGACGTCACCAAGCTGGCCGACGCCCTCGGGCACGACGCCCGCATCGGCCGCAAGTTCCTCAACGCCGGTATCGGCTTCGGCGGCGGCTGCCTGCCCAAGGACATCCGCGCGTTCATGGCGCGCGCCGGCGAGCTGGGCGCGTCGCAGTCGCTGGCGTTCCTCGCCGAGATCGACGCCATCAACCTGCGGCGCCGCCAGTACGTCGTCGACCTCACCCGCGACCTCGTCGGCGGCAGCGTCGCCAACAAGCGCATCGCGGTGCTCGGCGCGGCGTTCAAGCCGCAGTCAGACGACGTCCGCGACTCGCCCGCGCTGAACATCGCCGGCCAGTTGCACCTGCAGGGCGCCCGGGTGTCGGTGTACGACCCCAAGGCCATGGACAACGCCCGCAAGGTCTTCCCGACCCTGCCGTACGCCGAATCGGCCCTCGAAGCGTGCCGCGACGCCAGCGTCGTCCTGCACCTCACCGAGTGGCAGGAGTTCCGCGAGCTCGACCCCGCGGAGCTGGCCGGCATCGTCGAGACCCCGGTCGTGGTCGACGGGCGCAACTGCCTCGACGCCGACGCGTGGCGGGCCGCCGGCTGGACCTACCGCGGCCTCGGCCGCCCCTGACCTCGGCCCGTTCCCGGCTGCGCGCCGCCGCTGACGACCCGTGCCGCCGCTGACGACCCGTGCCGCCGCTGACGACCCGCGCCGCCGCGGGCGACCCGCGCCGCCG
>NZ_QUAL01000168.1 GCF_003579925.1 Jiangella rhizosphaerae
CGGACCGTGCTGCGCGGCGACGTACGGGCCCGCGCGGCGGTCCGCGGCGACGGCGCCGGGCTGGCGCTGACCGGCTCCGGAGGCGACGGCGTCCGCGCGGTCCTCGACGGTGGCGAGCTGGTCCTGCTGGCACGCGGCTCGCGGGCCGGCGCCTGGGTGCGCACCGCGGCGGCCGCGCTGCCCTCGTCGTTCGACACCGGGAGCTGGCACGAGCTCGAGCTGCGCCGGCGCGGCGGAGCGGTCGTCATCACGGTCTCCGCGGCCGGGCAGGGCGACCCCGTGGCGACGGTGCGCGCGACTACGGGTGCCGCGACCCCGGCGCGCCTGTCGCTCGTGTCGGCCGGCGGCGCCGGCTTCGACGACGTCACCGCGGCGCCGCTGTACCTGCCGCGGACCGACGTCGTCCCGGACCCGGTGCCCGGCCCGGCCGACCCCGCGTACGGCGACGAGTTCGACGGCGGCCTCGGCGACGGCTGGACCTGGCTGCGCGAACCGGCCGCCGAGGTCGTCGACGGCCGGCTGCGGTTCACCGTGCAGGACGCCGACCTCACCGGCGCGAGCAATTCCGCGTCGGTGCTGCTGCGCGACGTCCCGGACGACGAGTGGATGGCCGAGACCGCCGTGACCGCCGACTTCGGCCGCCCCGACGGCTACCCGCAGGCCGGCCTGATCGCCTACGCCGGCGACGACCACTACCTGCGGCTGGCGGTGCGCGGCCACGGCGAGCCCGTGCTCACCACGTTCCAGAAGGAGATGCCGTACGGCACGCGGACGGTCGCCAACTCCGCCACGTTCGGCGCGGGCGAGCCCACGACCTGGCTGCGGCTGCACCATCGCCGCGACCCGGACACCGGCGCGCACCTGCTGCGCGCGGCCAGCAGCCCCGACGGCGAGCACTGGACGTGGTCGACCACCCACACCCTGCCCGCCGACGCGGAGCTGCGGCTCGGCCTCGCGGCGCACGGCGGCGAGCCGGTGGAGGCGAGCTTCGACTACCTGCGCGTCTACCGGAGGTGAGCTACGACGCCGAGGCGAGCACGTCGTCGACGACGGCGCGCGCCTCGGCCTGGATGCGGGCGAGGTGGTCCGGACCCTGGAAGCTCTCGGCGTAGATCTTGTACACGTCCTCGGTGCCGGACGGACGCGCCGCGAACCAGCCGGACTCCGTCACCACCTTCAGCCCGCCGATCGGCGCGTCGTTGCCCGGCGCCCTGGTCAGCTTCGCGGTGATCGGCTCACCGGCCAGCTCGGTCGCCGTCACCTGGTCCGGCGACAGCGCGCCGAGCGCCTTCTTCTGCTCGCGGGAGGCCGGCGCGTCGACCCGGGCGTACACGGGGTCGCCGAACGACGACGTCAGCCGGCGGTAGTGCTCGCTCGGCGTCGACCCCGTCACGGCGATGATCTCCGCGGCCAGCAGGCAGGCGATGATGCCGTCCTTGTCGGTGGTCCAGACCCGGCCGTCGCGGCGCAGGAACGACGCGCCCGCGGACTCCTCGCCGCCGAAGCCGACCGACGAGTCGACCAGGCCGGGCACGAACCACTTGAACCCGACCGGCACCTCCAGCAGCGGCCGGCCCAGCGACGCCGCCACGCGGTCGATCATCGACGAGCTGACCAGCGTCTTGCCGACGGCGGCGGCGCCGGGCCAGTCGGCGCGGTGGCGGTAGAGGTAGTCGATGGCGACGGCGAGGTAGTGGTTGGGGTTGAGCAGCCCGCCGTCGGGCGTGACGATGCCGTGCCGATCGGCGTCGGCGTCGTTGCCCGTCGCGACGGCGAACTCCGCGCCGTCGGCGAGCCGCGAGATCAGCGACGCCATGGCGTACGGCGACGAGCAGTCCATGCGGATCCTGCCGTCCCAGTCCAGCGTCATGAACCGCCACGTCGGGTCGACCAGCGGGTTGACGACCGTGAGATCGAGGCCGTGCCGCTCGGCGATGGCCGCCCAGTAGTCGACCGACGCGCCGCCGAGCGGGTCGGCGCCGATGCGTACCCCGGCGTCGCGAATGGCGCCGACGTCGACGACCGACGGCAGGTCGTCGACGTACGCGCCGAGGAAGTCGTAGGTGGCGGTGGTGTCGGCCGCCCGCGCCGAGGCGAGGTGCATGCGCCGCACGCCGTGCAGCCCGTGCTCGAGGTACTGGTTGGCGGCGTCCTGGATGGCGCCGGTGATCTCCGAGCCGGCCGGACCGCCGTCCGGCGGGTTGTACTTGAAGCCGCCGTCCCAGGGCGGGTTGTGCGATGGGGTGACGACGACGCCGTCGGCCCGGCGCGCCCCCGGCACGGAGTTGTAGGTGAGGATCGCGTGCGACACCGCCGGCGTGGGGGTGTAGCGGTCGGCGGCGTCGACCAGCAGCGTCACGTCGTTGGCGGCGAACACCTCGACCGCCGTCGCCCACGCCGGCTCGGACAGCGCGTGGGTGTCCTTGCCGAGGAAGAGCGGCCCGTCGATGCCGTTGGCGGCCCGGTAGTCGCAGATCGCCTGCGATGTGGCGGCGATGTGGTCGTCGTTGAACGCCGCGGCCAGCGACGAGCCGCGATGGCCGGACGTGCCGAACGCGACCCGCTGGCCGGGATCGGCGGGGTCGGGGTGGGTGGTGTAGTACGCCCGCACCAGCTGGGCGATGTCGACGAGGTCCTCGGGGGTGGCGGGCTGACCCGCTCGCGGGTGGTTCGTCACCGTGTCATCCTCTCGCGGCTCGGGTACGTCCTCCATACCCGGCACAGCCTTAGGATGCTCCGATGAACGACAGCACACCCGGCCGACATAGGGTGCAGGTGTCCCTCCCGTGAACCAGGGCACCCTCCTCAACCTGGGCCTCGTCCTCGTCTTCATCCTCATCGGCGGCGTGTTCGCGGCCACCGAGCTGGCGCTGGTCTCGCTGCGCGAGAGCCAGCTGGCCCAGCTGGCCCAGCAGGGCCGCCGCGGCGAGCGGGTCTCCGAGCTGGCCCGCAACCCCAACCGGTTCCTCTCCGCCGTGCAGATCGGCGTCACCGTCGCCGGCTTCTTCTCCGCCGCCTACGGCGCCTCCACGCTGGCCCCCGACCTCGCGCCCGTCCTCGAGGACTGGGGACTGCCCGGCGGCGCCGCCGACACCGTCGCGTTCATCGTGCTCACGCTGTTCATCGCCTACCTGTCGCTGGTGCTGGGTGAGCTGGTCCCCAAGCGCATCGCCCTGCAGCGCGCCGCCGGCGTCTCGCTGGCGGTGGCCCCGCCGCTGGACCGCTTCGCCACGCTCATGCGTCCGGTCATCTGGTTCCTGTCCAGGTCGACCGACGTCGTCGTGCGGATGCTCGGCGGCGACCCCTCGGCGCAGCGCGAGGAGATCAGCGACGAGGAGCTGCGCGAGCTGGTCTCCGGCCACGAGGGCCTCGGCGAGGAGGAGCGGCGCATCGTCGGCGACGTGCTCGACGTCGGCGACCGCCAGGTCCGCGAGGTCATGCGGCCGCGCACCGAGGTCGACTTCCTCGAGGCCGACCTGCCCGTGTTCAAGGCGGTCAAGCTGGCCTCGACGATGCCGCACTCGCGCTACCCCGTCGTCGGCACGTCGACGGACGACGTCGTGGGCTTCGTGCACGTGCGCGACCTGTTCGACCCGGAGATGTCCGGCCGCAGCATCCGGGTCGGCGAGCTGGTCCGCGACGTGCTCGTGCTGCCCGGCACCAAGCGGGTGCTGCCGGCGATGACGGAGATGCGCCGGCAGGGCTCGCACCTGGCCGTCGTCGTCGACGAGTACGGCGGCACCGCCGGCATCGTCACGCTCGAGGACCTCGTCGAGGAGCTGGTCGGCGAGATCCGCGACGAGTACGACACCGACGAGCTGCCCGTGTCGGCCGCGGCCGGCGGCGTGGTCGACGTCGACGGCATGCTCAACATCGGCGACTTCGCCGAGCGCACCGGCGTCGAGCTGCCCGACGGGCCCTACGAGACCGTGGCCGGCTTCGTGGTCGCCCGGCTCGGCCGGCTGCCGTCGCCGGGCGACGTCGTCGACTACGACGGCGTGCGCATCGAGGTGGTCGCGCTGGACGGACGGCGCGCGTCGCGGCTGCGCGTCCACCCGCGGCCCGAGCCGCCGCCCGTCGAGACCGTCCCGCCTGTCGCCGGCTGAGCCGTCACCAGTCGTGCACGGTGCCGTCGGCGAGGCGGTTGTACGGCAGGTAGGCCTGCTCGTAGGGGTACTTCCCGGCCTCGTCGACGTCGAGGGTGACGCCGAGGCCGGGCGCGTCCCCGGGGTGCAGGAAGCCGTCCTTCCAGGTGAACGTCTGCTGGAACACCTGGTCGGTCTTCGCGCCGTGCTTCATGTACTCCTGGATGCCGAAGTTGTGGATCGCCAGGCCCAGGTGCAGAGCGGCGGCCATGCCGACGGGTGAGATGTCGGTGGGCCCGTGCATGCCGGACTTGATCTGGTACTGCGCGGCGAAGTCGAGGATCTTGCGCAGGTGGGTGATGCCGCCGGTGTGCGTGACGGCGCTGCGGACGTAGTCGATGAGCTGCTCGGTGACCAGCGTCTGGTAGTCCCAGACGGTGTTGAAGATCTCGCCGATGGCCAGCGGCGTCGTCGTGTGCTGGCGGACCAGCCGCAGGCCCTGCTGGTTCTCGGCGGGCGTGCAGTCCTCCAGCCAGAACAGGTCGTACGGCTCCAGGCTCTTGCCCAGCTTCGCCGCCTGGATCGGCGTCATGCGGTGGTGGCCGTCGTGCAGCAGCGGCAGCTCCGGCCCGAACTCGTTGCGCACGGCGTCGAACACCGTCGGCAGGTGCCGCAGGTACGACCGGGTGTCCCAGTCCTCCTCCTGCGGGTACGCGCCGCGGCTGGCCGGCTCGTAGTCGTACCGGCCGCCGCCGGGCGCGTCCGCCGCGCCGGTCGCGATGTCGGCGCGCGGGGCCGAGGCGACGCCGTAGATCGTCTTCAGGCCCGGCACACCGCTCTGGACGCGGATCGCCCGGTAGCCCTGCTCGAGGTGGTCGCGGATGCTGTCGAACAGCTCCGGCAGGTCGCGGCCGGACGCGTGGCCGTAGGCGAGCAGCCCGGTCCGCGAGGCGCCGCCGAGCAGCTGGTAGAGCGGCATTCCGGCGGCCTTGGCCTTGATGTCCCACAACGCGACGTCGACCGCCGCGATGGCGGCCATCGTGACGGGGCCGCGTCGCCAGTACGCGCTGCGGTACAGGAACTGCCAGGTGTCCTCGATGCGGTGCGGGTCGCGGCCGATCAGCAGTGGCACGACGTGGTCGCGCAGGTAGGACACGACGGTCAGCTCGCGGCCGTTCAGGGTCGCGTCGCCGAGCCCGGTCAGGCCGTCGTCGGTGGTCAGCTTGAGGGTCACGAAGTTGCGATCCGGGCTCGTGACGACGACCTCGGCGGTCTGGATGGCGGTCATGCGGCGGGATCCCCTCGTCCGGCGGTGAGTGCCGGCGACTCATGCTAGGCACCGGCGCCGCACCCGGCGCGCATGGGGTGCCCGCGGCGCGAAGGGGTGCACCGGCGTGTCCCGCGGCGCGGTGACTGACAGAATGACCGTATGACCAACAGTCGCCGCCCACGTGTGCTCTCCGGGATGCAGCCGACCAACGCGTCGCTGCACCTGGGCAACTACCTCGGGGCGCTGCGGCAATGGGTGGCCCTGCAGGACGACCACGACGCCTTCTACTGCGTCGTCGACCTCCACGCCATCACCGCCGGACACGACCCCGCCCAGCTGCGCGAGCGCACCCGCGTCACCGCGGCCCAGTACCTCGCCGGCGGTGTCGACCCGGAGCGCAGCACCCTGTTCGTGCAGAGCCACGTGCCCGAACACGCCCAGCTGGCCTGGGTGCTCAGCTGCATCACCGGTTTCGGCGAGGCCAGCCGGATGACCCAGTTCAAGGACAAGTCCGCCCGCGCGGGTGCCGACAGCACCACCGTCGGGCTGTTCACCTACCCGATCCTGCAGGCCGCCGACATCCTGCTCTACAACGCCGACCAAGTGCCGGTGGGCGAGGACCAGCGCCAGCACATCGAGCTCACCCGCGACCTCGGCGGCCGGTTCAACTCCCGGTTCGGCGACACGTTCGTGCTGCCCAAGGCGTACATCCCCGAGGCGACGGCGAAGATCTACGACCTGCAGGACCCCACGGCCAAGATGAGCAAGAGCGTCGCCGGGTCGGGCCTCATCGAGCTGCTCGACTCGCCCAAGACCATCGAGAAGCGCATCAAGAGCGCCGTCACAGACACCGGGCGCGAGGTCGTGGCCGATGCGCAGAACAAGCCCGGCGTCACCAATCTGATCACTATCCTGTCTGCGTTCAGCGGTCGCTCGGTCGCCCAGATCGAGCAGGACTTCGCCGGACGGGGGTACGGCGACCTGAAGAAGGAGGTGGCGGCGGCGGTGCTCGACGTCGTCGTTCCGTTCCAGCAGCGGGTTCAGGAGCTGCTCGGCGACCCCGCCGAGCTGGACGCCGTCCTGGCCCGGGGTGCCCAGAAGGCTCGCGAGGTGGCCGCGCCGACGCTCGCCACGGTGTACGAGCGCGTCGGGTTCCTCGCCGCGCGGTGACCCGGTGACAGACCAACCCCGGCCCGCCGGCCAGACGATCGGCCTGGCCGTCCCGATCCCCGAGCCCTACGGCAGCGAGCTGCAGGACTGGCGCCGCTCGTTCGGCGACCCGCTGGCCGACGCCATCCCGGCGCACATCACGCTGCTGCCGCCCACGGTCATCACCGACGCCGAGCGCGCCGGCGTGTACGAGCACCTCGACAAGGTAGCCGCGCGGTTCGCGCCGTTCCGCGTGCACCTGCGCGGCACGGCGACGTTCCTGCCGGTGTCGCCGGTGGTGTTCGTGGCGCTGGCGCAGGGCATCTCGGCCTGCGAGCGGCTGTCCGACGCCATCCGCACGGGGCCGCTCGAGGTCGAGCTGTCCTTCCCGTACCACCCGCACGTCACCGTCGCCCACCACGTCTCCGAGGAGGCGATGGACAACGCCTTCGACACTCTGGCCGGCTACGACGCCGGCTTCGACGTGTCGGCGTTCAGTCTCTACGAGCACGGCGACGACGGCTACTGGCGGCGCGAGCGCGACTTCGTCCTGACGGGAGAGGCAGCGCGCGTGTGATCTCCCGGCTCCGCGCGGTCTGGGACCGGCTGCAGCTGACCCTCCCGCTGCGGGCCTGGAAGCGTTACGGCGACCTGCGGGGCAACCGACTGGCCGGCGCGTCCAGTTTCTACGGGTTCGTGTCGCTGTTCCCGTTGCTGGTGCTGGCCGCGGCGATCGTCAGCGCCATCGCCGGCGAGTCCGGCGTCGACACGGTGCAGGACATCGTCGAGGAGAACCTGCCCGGCCTGGACGTGGACGTGTCGCAGTTCCACCAGAACGCGGGGGCGGTCGGTGTGATCGGCGCCGCGACCCTGCTGTTCACCGGCCTGGGCTGGGTCGACTCCATCCGCGCCGCCGTCCGGTCCATGTGGGGCATGGACGACCAGCCGGGCAACATCGTGGTCCGCAAGCTCCTCGACATCGCGGTGCTCGCCGGCCTGGGCGTGCTGATCCTGGTGTCGTCCGGCGCGAGCGTCGTGGTCATCTCGTTCGCCGGCGAGGTGCTCGACTGGCTCGGGCTGGGCGACGGCGGCTGGATGATCCGGGTGATCAGCGGCCTGGTGTCGGTGGGCGCCAGCACCGCGTTGTTCGCCTACATGCTGTCCGGGCTGCCGCGCATCGTGGTGCCGGTCCGCATCCTCGCGGTCGTGTCGGTGCTGAGCGCCGTCGTCTTCGAGGTGCTCAAGCAGTTCTTGGTGCAGTACGTCGTCGGCACGGCGACGCAGAACTCCTATGCGGCCTTCGCCACGCCGCTGGCCATGCTGGCGTGGATCTACCTGGTGACGCGGCTGCTCATGGTGGCCGCGGCGCTGACGGCCGAGACCGCCATCGACGAGCTCGAGGCCCGGGAGCGCGCCGAGGCGGCCGCGGCGCTGCAGTCGCGGACCCGCGGCGACGGGCCGGGCGGGGTCATGGCTCCGGAGGAGGTGCTGTCGCCCGGCCAGATCCGCGCGACGGGGGTCGCCGCCGGAGCCGTCCTCGGCGCGGCCGGCCTGGCGCTGGCGCTGCTGGCGGTCCGCGCCGCACGTACCGTCGGCTCGGCCGTCCGCAGCTCGGCCGCCCGCAGCTCGGCCGACTGACGGCGCGCGCCTTCGCGGGTGCGCCGGCGCGCGATGGCCGTCGAACCAGGCGTCTGGCCGGTTCACCGGAATGCCATGGGTGGTGGAGCGGGTCCATGCCTGCTCGACGGAGCATTTCCGGTTCGGATGCTCCGTGGGTCGGGGTCGCGTCTCGGTTCGGCGTTGGTGTCGCTCGGCGTCCACGTGGTGAGATTTGGCGGCGATTCGCGGGCCATCACCAGGCGTTCTCCCGCATCACGAGGCATGCAGGCCTGGTACAGCACGAGAACGCCTCGTGATGTAGGCGATCGTCGATGATCATCGCTGTCCACAGGCAGCAACGCCCCACCGATCACGGCACACGCCCCCAGCAGGGGGACGGTCAACGCGGCAAACCCCGCGAACGGCGCCCACTGGACGAACGAGAAGCTCGACTGTCTCCAGGCGCCGGCGTCAGCGCGACGAGTAGCGGCCGGAGGACTTGGGGCGGCGCCGGCGAAGGGCGAAGCCGAGCCCGCCGGCGAGCGCGGCGGCGCCGAGGCTGAGCCAGACCACCGGGGGCACGTCGGCGGAGCTGCCGCCCGGGCTGGAGAGGGCGTCGCCGTAGTCCTCGAGCGGGTTGCGGCCGAGGATGTCGCCCTCGTCGGAGGCGTCGGTGACCATCGCCTCGACCTCGTCGGGCGCCACGAGACGGCCGACCGGCTCGGTGCCGGGCGCGGCGAACGCCCAGTCGAAGAGTGCGGCGGCGGCGTCCTCGGCGCGGCCCTCGGCGCCGAGGATGGTCGCGATGAGCAGCCGGCCGTCGCGCTCGACGGCGCCGACGAAGGTGTGCCCGGCGAGCGTGGTGAACCCGGTCTTCAGGCCGATGGCGCCCTCGTAGGAGCCGAGCAGCCGGTTCTGGTTCTGGATCTGGAACGTCGCGCCGTCGGTGCCCGGGAAGTCGTAGACAGGCGTGGCGGCCAGCCGGGCGATGGTCTCGTCGTCGAGGGCCTCGCGGCCGATCAGTGCGAGGTCGTACGCCGACGACAGCTGGCCGGGGGAGTCCAGGCCGTGCGGCGTGACCGCCTTGGTGTCGAACGCGCCGAGCCGGCGGGCCTCGTCGTTCATCCTGTCGACGGTGACGTCCTGGCCGCCGGCCGCCTCGGCGATGGCGTGCGCGGCGTCGTTGCCGGAGGCGAGGATCAGGCCGTGCAGCAGCTGGTCGACCGTGTAGGTCTGCGTGGCGACGATGCCGACGCGGCTGCCCTCGACCGAGGCGTCCTCCTCGGTGGCGACGTAGGTCTCGTCGGGGTCCAGCGCGGCGTCGGTGGCCAGCGCCGTGAGCAGCTTGATCGTGCTGGCCGGTGGACGGCGTTCGTGCGGGCTGTACGCGGCCAGCACGTCGCCGGTCCCGGCGTCGGCGACGAGCCAGGCCCGCGCGTCGATGACGGGCAGCGGCGGCGCCGACGGCGACACCAGCGGCACTCCGGTGGCCGCCAGCTCCGAACCGCCGACGATCTCGTCGACGGGGGAGTCGGCCGGCGGCTCCAGGACGGTGGGCGACGGCGTGGCCACCACGGTGCCCGGCGCCTCGGTGCTCGGCGGTTCGGTGCCGGCCGGCGTCTCGGCGTGGGCCTGCACCAACGCGCCGGACCCCAGCACGAGGAGCGCCGCCACCGGCACGATCCAGGCGCGGTGGCTGCGGCGCGAGCGCAGTGCGGAGCCCATGGTCGAGGTCAGACTAACCAAGTCTCTGGGGCGGGCGGTCAGCTCGGTGCGTCGTCGAACGGGAGCACGAGGGTCCGGAGGAGGTCGGCGAGCCGCTTCTGCTCCTCGGTGCCCAGCCCGGCCAGCAGCCGGCGCTCGTTCGCCAGCAGGCCCTCGAGGGCGGCGTCGACGGACTTCTTGCCGAACTCGGTGAGCCGGACCCGGACGGCGCGGCGGTCGTCCTCGTCGCGGCGCCGGCTGACCAGTCCGCGGGCGGTGAGCTTGTCGACACGCGCCGTCATGGTGCCGCTGGTGACCAGTGTCTGGCCGAGCAGGACGCCGGGCGAGAGCTCGTACGGCTCGCCGGCGCGGCGCAGCGCGGCGAGGACGTCGAACTCCCACGGCTCCAGCCCGTGCTCGGCGAACGCGGCCCGTCGCTCGCGGTCGAGATGCCGTGCCAGCCGGCTGACGCGCGACAGGACCTCCATGGGGCCGACGTCGAGGTCGGGCCGCTCGTGCCGCCACGCCTCGATCAGCCGGTCGACCTCGTCCTGCGCCATGGTCAGACTCTACGGCCCCTTATGTCGCTGCCCAAGCTTCTTGACGTCGAGAGAGCGGTCTGATTCATTTATCTCGACACCAAGATACTGACGAGGGTGGGCGCGATGTGGGATCCGGACCGCTATCTGACCTTCGCCGATCAGCGCGCGCGGCCGTTCGCCGACCTGCTGGCGCAGGTGCCGGCCGCGGACGTCGCCGAGGTCGCCGACCTCGGGTGCGGGCCGGGCACGCTCACCGTCGGGCTCGCGCAGCGCTGGCCCGGCGCGCACGTCGTCGGGGTCGACTCGTCGGCGGAGATGATCGCCGCGACCCCCGCCTCGCCGCCCGACGGCGTCGAGTTCGTCCACGCCGACCTGCGCGACTGGACGCCCGAGCGCCCGCTCGACGTCCTGGTCAGCAACGCGACGCTGCAGTGGGTGCCCGGCCATCTTGACCTGCTGCCCCGGCTGGCCGGGTTCGTCGCCGACGGCGGCTGGCTGGCGTTCCAGCTGCCCGGCAACTTCGCCGAACCGGCGCACGCCCAGCTGCGCGACCTCGCCGCCGGCGAGCGCTGGCCGGCGCTGCACGACCTCACCTGGCCGTCGTCGCACGACCCGGCGACGTACCTCGACGCGCTGCTCGACCTCGGGTTCGCGGCTGACGTCTGGGAGACGACGTACGTCCAGCTGCTCCAGGGCGACGACGCCGTGCTGGAGTGGATGAGCGGGACGGCGCTGCGCCCGGTCTTCGCCGCCCTGGACGACGCCGGCCGGGCCGCGTTCGTGGCCGAGTACCGCGACCGGCTGCGCGCGGCATACCCGCCCGGCCGGCACGGGACGGTGCTGCCGTACCGGCGCATCTTCGCCGTCGGCCGCAAGGGCGCCGCGGGGTAGGGCTGTCCCCAGCGCCGGACGGGTGGTGGCGGGATGTCGCCCGGAGGGTCACAGCTTCGAGGATCGGAGCATGACCACTCAGGCAGACATCCCCGCTGCTCCACGGCCCGGCAGCGACTACGCGCGGCTCTCCCGGAAGATCGCCGACGCCGGGCTGCTGGACCGCCGGCCCGGCTACTACGCCGTCCGCATCGGCCTCGTCGTCGCGGCCTACGCCGCGGCGTGGAGCGTCTTCGCCGCGGTCGGCGACTCCTGGTGGACGCTGGCGATGGCGGCCGTCTTGGCCGTCGTGTTCGCTCAGGTGGCGCTGGTGGCGCACGACCTCGCACACCGGCAGGTGTTCCGGCGGCGGCGCCCGAGCGAGATCGCCGGGCGGCTGGCCGGCAACCTCGGCATCGGCATGAGCTACGGCTGGTGGCAGGACAAGCACACCCGCCACCACGCCAACCCCAACCACGAGGAGCTCGACCCCGACGTCGCGCCGGACATCCTCGTCTGGTCCGAGCGGCAGGCGAGCAAGGCCGGCGGGCTCACCCGGATCATCGCCGCGCGGCAGGCGTTCCTGTTCTTCCCGCTGCTGACGCTGGAGGGGTTCAACCTGCACGTCGCCGGCGTCCGCGCCACGCTCGACCCCGGCCTGAAGCGGCGGCACCTGGAGCTCGGCCTGCTGCTCGCCCACTTCGCCGGCTACCTGGCGGTGGTGTTCTCGGTGCTGTCGCCGGGCAAGGCGATCGCGTTCATCGTGCTGCACCAGGCGCTGTTCGGCATTCACCTCGGCTGCACGTTCGCGCCGAACCACAAGGGCATGCCGACCCTGACCGCGGAGGACGAGCTGGACTACCTGCGCAAGCAGGTGCTGACCTCGCGCAACGTCAGCGGCGGCGCACTGATGGACGTCGCGCTCGGCGGCCTCAACCACCAGATCGAGCACCATCTGTTCCCGAACATGCCGACGCCGAACCTGCGGAAGGCCAAGCCGATCGTGCGCCGGCACTGTGCCGAGCTCGGCATACCGTACGCGGAGACCACGCTCGTCGAGTCGTACCGCATCGCGCTGCGGCACATGCACGACGTCGGCGAGCCGCTGCGAAGCCACGCACAGTGACGCTCACCGGGCGAAACGGCACCGCATCGGCACGAGTTCCGTCAAATCGCCACGGAGAGTGACCGCGAAACGGTACCTTCTCTCCTCGTGGGGGGACACAAACGAGCGCCCAGCGGCGCCGCCCTGGCGCTGCGCCACGTCCGTCACTACGCACTGCGGTTCGCGGCGCTCGCCGCGCTCACCGTCCCGGTCGTCGCCGTCGTGGCCGACCAGGGCGAGCCTGCGGCCGCCGGGCGCGACCGGGCGCCGGATACCTCGGAGGGGCAGGATCCGGAGGTCCGCGACTCGGGCGAGTCCACGGGCACGCCGACGCCACCGGCACCACGCTCGGCGTCGGCCACCCCGGCACCCCAGCCGACGGCGGGCCGGTCGGATGTGGGCGGCCCGCCGCAGGGCTCCCCGTCCAGGCCGACGGCCGACGCCGGGACCGGTGCGCCGCGGCCCGACGGCGTCGACGAGGACGATTCGGCGGGCGCGCCGCCGGACACCACCCCGCCGGACGCCCCGTCCGACCGGCCGGACCACACCGCGCCGCCGGACTCGCCGACGGACGGCGAGACCCACGGGCCGCAGCCGTCGCCGTCGTCGACCCCGCTGCCCACCCACCGGCCGGAACCGACCGATGAGCCCTCACCGACGCAGCAGCCTCCGGAGCCGTCGCAGCCGCCCGAGCCGCCGAAACCGTCGCCGACGAGTGAGCCGCCGGAGACGCCGAAGCCCTCGCTGCCGCCGGAGGAGCCGGGGGAGGAGCCGGGCGAGGACGACGGCGGCTCGCTGGTGTGCCTCGAGGTGCTGGGGATCGAGATCTGCCTGTAGGCCGGGCGGCCGTCAGTCGCCGGTGAGCCGGGGCTTGTGCTCCAGTCCGGACAGCCCGTTCCAGGCGAGGTTGACCAGGTGCGCCGCGACGTCGGCCTTCTTCGGCGAGCGCACCTCCAGCCACCACTGGCCGGTCAGTGCGACCATGCCGACCAGCATCTGGGCGTACATGGGCGCGTGCTTCGTCGCGAAGCCGCGGGCCTTGAACTGCGCGGCCAGGATGTGCTCGACCTGGCTGGCGGCGTCGGAGATGAGGCTGGCGAACCCGCCGGTCGAGTGCGCGACCGGCGAGTCGCGGACCAGGATGCGGAAGCCGTCGGTGGACGTCTCGATGTAGTCGAGCAGCGCCAGCGCGGCCCGCTCGAGGATGACCCGCGGGTGACCGGCCGAGCCGAGCGCCGTCGTGATGCGGTCGAGCAGCAGCTCCATCTCGCGGTCGACGACGACGGCGTACAGGCCCTCCTTGCCGCCGAAGTGCTCGTAGACCACCGGCTTGGAGACGCCGGCCCGCGCCGAGATCTCCTCGATGGACGTGCCGTCGTAGCCGCGCTCCGCGAACAGCGCGCGGCCGACGTCGAGCAGCTGCTCGCGACGCTGCTTGCCGGTCATCCGGACTCTGCTGGGCGTGGCGCGCGGCCTGGTCGCGACGTCGTCGGTCACGCGCCCCATCATGCTCCCGTGGTGCGACAGAGTCTCACGCGCGCGCCGGTCAGTCCGCGATCAGGTTGGCTTCGCCGCCGTAGTCGTCGACGCGCTTGGACTGGATGCGTTCCGGGCTCGGCCAGCGCACGTCCCAGACCCAGCCGGCCTTCTCCATCGCCCAGATGATGCGCGCGCTGGAGTCGATCTGGCCGCGGAGCACGCCGTGCCGGGCGCAGGTCGGGTCGGCGTGGTGCAGGTTGTGCCAGGACTCGCCCATCGAGAGGAACGCCAGCCACCACACGTTGCCGGACTTGTCGCGGCTCTCGAACGGCCGCTCGCCGATGGCGTGGCAGATCGAGTTGATCGACCAGGTGACGTGGTGCAGCAGGCCGATCCGGACCAGCGTCGCCCAGAAGAACGCCGTCAGGGCGCCGTGCCAGGACCACGTCGCCAGCCCGCCGATGAGCGGCGGCAGCGCGATCGACAGCCCGACCCACAGCGGGAACAGCTTGCTGATGCGGCGGATGTCGTCGTCCTTGATCAGGTCGGGCGCGAACTTGCGCTGGTCGGTCTGCTCGACGTCGAACAGCCAGCCCATGTGCGCGAACCACATGCCCTTGATCAGCGCCGGGATCGTCTCGCCGTAGCGCCAAGGGGAGTGCGGGTCGCCCTCCTTGTCGGCGAACTTGTGGTGCCGGCGGTGGTCGGCCACCCAGCGGATGACCGGGCCCTCGACGGCCATGCTGCCGGCGATGGCCAGCGTGTTCTTCACCGCGCGGTTCGCCTTGAAGGACCTGTGCGTGAAGTGCCGGTGGAACCCGACGGTGACCCCGTGCCCGGTGAACGCGTAGAAGACCACGGCGAGCACGACGTCGAGCCAGCTCAGGTAGCCGCCCATCCACGCGACGGGTATCGCGGCAACGAGTGCGACGAACGGCACGGCGATGAAGACACCGATCGTGATGCGTTCGCCGAGCGTCTGAGTATCGCCTGACAGCGTGCCGCGAGGGAGGTCGCTCTGCGCCGTTGGCGACTGCGGACTGCGTGTCGTGTCCGTGGAAGCCATGGAGTCTCCGTCTGTAAGGGGAACCTTCCTTACGGCACCGTAACCTACGATGCCGTAGGTCGTATAGTCCGGATCTCCCGATCCGTACCCGCTTCGTCCCTGGTGATGTATCCGGGGTGAGGAGAAGGATGGCCGGCATGGCGGAGCTGAAGACCTCCCGCAACGACGACAGCGTCGAGGCGTTCCTCGCCGCCGTCCCCGACGCCGGCCGCCGCGCCGACGCCGTCGCCGTCTGCTCGCTGATGCGGTCGGTGAGCGGGGCCGAGCCCGCCATGTGGGGCGTCGGCATCGTCGGCTTCGGCTCGCGGCGGCTGCGCTACGACAGCGGCCGGGAGCTGGACTGGTTCGACATCGGCTTCTCGCCGCGCAAGCAGGCGCTGACGCTGTACCTGCCGGGCGAGCTCGAAGAGGTCTTTCGCCGGGCCGTGGGCGCGCCAACGCCTTGATCATCAACCGTTGGCGACGTCATAGTGTCGCCAACGGTTGATGATCAAGGGCGACTGTTGCGGGAAGCGGTCCGATCGAGGCGATAACGTAGAGACGTGCGGGCGGCGATGTGACAGCCGAGCGCCATCTTTCCGCCGTAGTGTAATCGGTTAGCACGAGGGCCTTTGAAGCCCTTTGTCCAGGTTCGAGCCCTGGCGGCGGAGCGTGGTTCTCATCCTGGCAGGGGTGCTGATCGAGTTCTCGTCAGCCTGGCCGGGAAGGTAGTGTCGTTCCCGAGCCCGCCACCGAAGCCGAGGAGCACGAACGCGTGACTACGCGCCCGGCAGCCGTCGTCGTTCTCGCCGCTGGCGAGGGCACCCGGATGAAGTCGTCCACCCCGAAGGTCCTGCACGAGGTCGCCGGCCGCAGCCTCGTCGGTCATGCCGTCGCCGCCGCGCAGGAGCTGAAGCCCGACCACCTCACCGTGGTCATCGGGCACGGCCGCGACCTCGTCGCCGCGCACCTCGGTGAGGTCGCGCCCGGCGTCACCACCGCCGTCCAGGAGCAGCAGCTGGGCACCGGCCACGCCGTCGGGGTCGCGCTGGAAGGGCTGCCCGAGCTCGACGGCGTCGTCGTGGTCACGTACGGCGACGTGCCGCTGCTCACCGGCGACACCCTGCACGAGCTGGTCGAGCGGCACGTGGCCGACGGCAACGCCGTCACCGTGCTCACCGCGCACGTCGCCGACCCCACCGGGTACGGCCGCATCGTGCGCGAGGCCGACGGCGGGGTGCGCGCCATCGTCGAGCACAAGGATGCCGACGACGCGACACGGGCGATCACCGAGATCAACTCGGGCATCTACGCCTTCGACGCCGCCGTGCTGCGCGCCGTGCTGGCCCGCATCACCACGCAGAACGCGCAGGGCGAGCTGTACCTCACCGATGTGCTCGGGCTGGCGCGGCAGGACGGCCGCCGGGTCGGCGCCGTCGTCACCGACGACCCCTGGCAGACCGAGGGCGTCAACGACCGCGTCCAGCTGGCCGCCATGAACCGCGAGTTCACCCGGCGCATCAACGAGAAATGGATGCGCGCCGGCGTCACCATGATCGACCCCGCCACCACCTTCGTCGACGTCACCGTGACGCTCGAGCGCGACGTCGTGCTGCGGCCGGGCGTGCAGCTGCGCGGCCGCACCGAGGTCGCCGCCGGCGCCGAGGTCGGCCCCGACACCACGCTCATCGACACCGTCGTCGGGCCCGGCGCCAGCGTCGTGCGGGTGCACTCCGACGGCGCGCAGATCGGCGCGAACGCCACCGTCGGCCCGTACACCTACCTGCGGCCGGGCGCCGTGCTCGAGGAGAAGGCCAAGGCCGGCGCGTACGTCGAGATCAAGAAGTCGACGGTCGGGGCGGGCGCGAAGGTGCCGCACCTCACCTACGTCGGCGACGCCACCATCGGCGAGGGCGCCAACATCGGCGCCGGCACCATCTTCGCCAACTACGACGGCGTCGCGAAGCACCCCACCACGGTCGGCAAGCACGTCTTCGTCGGCAGCGACTCGGTGCTGGTGGCGCCGGTCGAGCTGGCCGACGGCAGCTACGTCGCCGCCGGCTCCACCGTCGTGTCGGGCACCGCGCCCGGCGAGCTGGCCGTCGCGCGCGGCCGCCAGCGCAACATCGCCGGCTGGGTCGCGCGCAAGCGCCCCGGCAGCAAGACCGCCGCCGCGGCCGAGGCCGCCGCCGGCGACACCACGGGGGAGAACGAGGGGGACGAGCCGTGACGGGGATCCGCGCCACCGGCACCAAGACGCTGATGCTGTTCGGGGGCCGAGCGCATCCGGAGCTGAACGAGGAGGTCGCCGACGCCCTCGGCGTCAGCCTGGTGCCGAGCAAGACCTTCAACTTCGCCAACGGCGAGATCTACGTGCGGTTCGAGGAGAGCGTGCGCGGCAGCGACGCCTTCGTCATCCAGAGCCACACCGCTCCGATCAACGAATGGATCATGGAGCAGCTGATCATGGTCGACGCGCTCAAGCGGGCGTCGGCCAAGCAGATCACCGTCGTCATGCCGTTCTACGGGTACGCGCGGCAGGACAAGAAGCACCGTGGCCGCGAGCCGATCTCCGCGCGCCTCATCGCCGACATGTTCAAGACCGCCGGCGCCGACCGCCTCATGGCCGTCGACCTGCACACCGCGCAGATCCAGGGGTTCTTCGACGGCCCGGTCGACCACCTGTGGGCGCTGCCGATCCTGGCCGGTCACGTCCAGGAGCACTACGCGCCCGAGAACATGACGGTGGTGTCGCCCGACGCCGGCCGGGTGCGGGTCGCCGACGTGTGGGCCGACCGCCTGGGCACGCCGCTGGCCATCATCCACAAGCGGCGCAACCCCGACGTCGCCAACGAGGTGAAGGTCCACGAGGTCGTCGGTGACGTCCAGGGCCGCACCTGCCTGCTGGTCGACGACATGATCGACACCGCCGGCACCATCACGCAGGCGGCCGAGGCGCTGATGGAGGCCGGCGCCGAGAGCGTCTGCGTCGCCGCCACGCACGCCGTGCTGTCCGGCCCGGCGGTCGACCGGCTGAAGAACTCGGCCGGCATCAAGGAAGTCATCGTCACCAACACGCTGCCGATCGAACAGGAGCGCCGGTTCGACAAGCTGACGGTGCTGTCGATCGCTCCGCTGATCGCCCGGGCCATTCACGAGGTGTTCGAAGAGGGTTCCGTCACCAGCCTCTTCAACGGCAACGCGTAGCCGCCCTCGGATGTACGGGGTCGGTTTCACATCGGGGCAGCTCCGGGGCTAGACTTCGAGGGTTGCCTCGGCGAGGGTGCAGTCTCTGCTGTCACCGTGATCGACGCGGTGCGCAGTCGGTGCGCGCCCTTTGCCCGAGCCCGACGTGACGCTGACCGCCCACCGTGCTTTCCGAGGAGTTCTCACCGTGTCCGACGTCAAGATCGCCGCCGAGCTGCGTACCGAGTTCGGCAAGGGCGCCGCGCGCCGCCTCCGCCGCGCCGCCAAGGTTCCCGCGGTCCTCTACGGGCACGGAACCGACCCCGTCCACCTGGCGCTGCCGGGCCACGACACCATGCTCGCGCTGAAGACCCCGAACGTGCTCATCACGCTCGACATCGAGGGCCGCGGCAGCGAGCTGGCGCTGCCGAAGCACGTCCAGCGCGACCCGCTCAAGGGCTTCATCGAGCACGTCGACCTGCTGCTGGTCAAGCGCGGCGAGAAGGTCACCGTCGAGGTGGCGGTGCACGTCACGGGCGAGGCCGCTCCGGGCACGCTGGTCAACCTCGAGAGCCCCACCGTCTCCATCGAGGCCGAGGCGACCCACCTGCCCGAGGGCATCGAGGTGTCCGTCGAGGGCCTCGAGGAGGGCACCCAGATCCACGCCAAGGACCTCACGCTGGCGCGCGGCTCGTCGCTGGCCGGCGACCCCGAGCAGCTGGTCGTCAACGTCACCGCCGCGCCGACCGCCGAGCAGCTCGAGGGCGAGGTCGAAGAGGCCGCCACCGAGGAGGAGGCGCCGGCCGGCGAGGCCGCTGCCGAGGAGGCTCCGGCCGCCGAGGCGTCCTCCGACGAGTCCTGAGTTCACTTCGCCGGGCCGGGGAGCCTGTCGATGTCCGACGCGTGGCTGGTGGTCGGGCTGGGCAACCCCGGCCCGACGTATGCCGGCACCCGGCACAACGCCGGTGCCATGGTGGTCGACCTGCTCGCCGAGCGGGCCGGCGCGCCGCTGAAGTCCCAGCGCAAGCTCCGGGCCGACGTCGCCGAGGTGCGCCTCGGTGGCGTGCCCGGCGCCCGCGCCGTCCTGGCCAAGCCGCACACGTACATGAACGAGTCCGGCGGGCCGGTGGCACTGCTCGCCGACTTCTACAAGATCGCCCCCGACCACCTGCTGGTCGTCCACGACGAGCTGGACCTGCCGTTCGGCACCATCCGGCTCAAGCTCGGCGGGGGTGACAACGGTCACAACGGGCTGCGCTCGGTGCGCGCCCGCATCGGCACCGGCGACTACTGCCGGCTGCGGTTCGGCATCGGCCGGCCGCCCGGGCGGATGGACCCGGCCGCGTACGTGCTCAAGCCGTTCTCCACTGTTGAGAAGCGCGACATCGAGCTCGAGGTCGACCGCGCCGCCGACGCCGCCGAGGCCGTGGTGGTCGACGGCCTCGTCTACGCGCAGAACCACTACAACGCCTGAGCCCGCGCGAACGCGGGTCCGAAATCGCCGCTTTCGACTGGTCCCAGTCGACCCTTCCGCGTATAGTCCGTCCCAGTTCGTCGGCTTGATGATGAGCCGGTGGGGGGTATCGGAGCCTTGGGGGGGCCATGGCTACGGTCGATCTATTGTCGGCTGGCGCGCGCACACGCTCGCGGAGAACTCCGTCCGAATTCGACGGACGCGGTCCACTGGCGTCGCCGGCGACCCGTCCATTTCGCTACCGCCGCGCCACCGCGGCCGGTGACTTGCTGACCGGTGCTGTCGCGCTCGTCGTGACGGCGGTGCTCAGCCGGTCGCGGCTCGACGTCGCGGTCGCGGTCGGTGCCATGGCGGTCGCGTGGCCGCTGGTGCTCACCGCGAAGACCGGCCGGGCGGACCGGCTGTTCGGCGTCAGGAACACCTACCTCGACGTGCTGCGGGCGCTGGCCGCGGTGGTCGCCGTGCTGGCCGTCGCCGGTGCGCTGTTCTCGATCCCGGTGCTCGGCACGGCGTTCCTGGTCGCCGCCGCGATCCTCGCCGGCGGCTCCATCGCCGTGCGGCTGGCGGTCCGCCGCAAGCTGCGCCGGCTGCGCGCGCTGGGCCGCGCGACCCGGCGCACGCTGCTGGTCGGCCCGGCCAGTGGCGTCGCGGCCGCGCTCGACCGTTTCGCCCAGGACGGTGAGCACCCGCTGTCGGTCGTCGCCGCCTGCGTCGAGGACGACGGCACCGAGCCGCCCTCGTCGGTGCCGGTGGTCGGCACCGTCGTCCGGGGCCTTCCGGGCCACGACGACGCCCTGCGCGACGAGGAGATCGTCCACGCGGTCCGGCTGGCGGCCCAGCGGGTGCGGGCCCGCACGGTGTGCGTCACACCCGGCTCGGAGTTCACCGGCGACCGCCTGCGCGCGCTGAGCTGGATGCTCGGCGACATCGGCATCGATCTCGTCACCGACCTCGGGCTGTCCGACGTCGCGCCGCACCGCATGGGCCTGGGCAGCATGGGCTCCAGCGTGCTGCTGCACGTCAAGCAGGTCCGCCCCACCGGCCTGCGGCTGGCGGCCAAGGTCGCGACCGATCGCGTGCTGGCGGCGCTGATCCTGCTGCTGCTCTCGCCGCTGCTGCTGGCCATCGGGGTCGCGGTCAAGGTCACCGATCCCGGTCCGGCCATCTACCGGCAGGTGCGGGTGGGCCGCGACGGCCTGTTCTTCACCATGCTGAAGTTCCGCACCATGTACGTCGACGCCGACCAGCGCCGCGCCGAGCTGCTCGACTCCGCCGACGGCGACGGGCCGATGTTCAAGATGCGCCACGACCCGCGCATCACCCGCATCGGTCGGCTGCTGCGCAAGTACTCCCTCGACGAGCTGCCGCAGCTGGTCAACGTGCTGCGCGGCGAGATGTCGCTGGTGGGTCCGCGGCCCGCGCTGCCTGAGGAGGTCGCCACGTACGACGGCACCGCCCGCCGCCGGCTGGCCGCGATCCCGGGCATGACCGGCCTGTGGCAGGTGAGCGGCCGCTCCAACCTCACCTGGAGCGAGACGGTGCGGCTGGACCTGCGCTACGTCGACAACTGGTCCTACGGCGACGACCTGCAGCTGCTGCGTCGCACCGCCAAGGCCGTGGTCCGCAGCACCGGCGCCTACTGAACCCGCGGGGCCGTCACAGCCAACGACGCCCACCCCCGACGCAAGTTGATCTTGGAGAACTTCGTCCATCAATCGGGCGAATCGGACCACAATGGCCGAACAACTCCAAGATCAACTTCTCGGGATGCTGCGTGGTGGGCGGGCCGGTGCGGTTGACCGGATGGTGGACGCTTCGTCTCGGATTATGGGCGAGGACGTGATTCGGGGCCGGTTCACCCTAGGCTGGGACGTTCGAAGACCGGCCTCGAGGAGTTCCGTGGCATCCACTGACGCGATCCTGGCCGCCCGCCTCGCCACCGAGGCGGGCGCGCTGCTGCTCGCGCTGCGCCGCGACCACGATCCGGCAACGGGCACTCAGGCGCTGCGCGATGCGGGGGATCGCGCAGCCCAACGATTTCTGGCCGCCGCGCTGACCGAGCAGCGCCCCGGCGACGCCGTCCTCAGCGAGGAGGCGCCCGACACCGCCGCCCGGCTCGACGCGCGGCGAGTCTGGATCATCGACCCCCTCGACGGCACGCGCGAGTTCGGCGACGGCCGCGACGACTGGGCGGTGCACGTGGCGCTGTGGGAGGACGGAGAGCTGACGGCGGGAGCCGTCGCGCTGCCCGGCCTGGGCGTCACGCTGGCTGGTGACCCGGCCGCCGTCGTCCCGGACCGCGTCCCCGCCGCACCGCCGCGCATCGCCGTCAGCCGCAGCCGTCCGCCCATCGCCGCGCAGCGGGCCGCCGACGCCCTGGGCGCCGAACTGGTCCCGCTCGGTTCGGCCGGGTTCAAGGTCGCCGCCGTCGTGCGCGGCGAGGCCGACGCCTACGTCCACGCCGGCGGTCAGTACGAGTGGGACTCCGCCGCGCCCGCGGCCGTCGCCCGCGCCGCCGGCCTGCACGCCAGCCGGCTCGACGGCACGCCGCTGCGCTACAACCAGCCCGACCCGTACCTGCCCGACCTGCTCGTCGCCCGCCCGGAGCTCGCCGACGCGCTCCTGGCGGCCGTCGCCGTCGGCAACCCCGCTCAACCCGTGAGGTCAGCATGACGATCCACGAGTACCAGCTCTCGCAGCTCGACTATCTCGAGGCCGAGGCGGTGCACATCTTCCGCGAGGTCGCTGCCGAGCTCGAGCGGCCGGTGCTGCTGTTCTCCGGCGGCAAGGACTCCATCGTCATGCTGCGGCTGGCCGAGAAGGCGTTCTGGCCGGCGCCGATGCCGTTCCCCGTCATGCACGTCGACACCGGGCACAACTTCCCCGAGGTTCTGGAGTTCCGCGACCGCCGAGTCGCCGAGCTGGGCGTCAACCTCGTCGTCGCGTCGGTGCCCGACGCCATCGAGCGCGGGCTGGTGGCCGAGGAGCCGAACGGCTCGCGCAACCGCATCCAGACGCCGGTGCTGCTCGAGGCGGTCGAGAAGCACCGGTTCACCGCGTTGTTCGGCGGTGCCCGCCGCGACGAGGAGAAGGCCCGGGCCAAGGAGCGGGTGTTCTCCTTCCGCGACGACTTCGGCCAGTGGGACCCGAAGAACCAGCGCCCGGAGCTCTGGAACCTGTACAACGGCCGCATCCACCTGGGCGAGAGCATCCGGGTGTTCCCGTTGTCGAACTGGACCGAGCTCGACGTCTGGCACTACATCCAGCGCGAGGAGATCGCCGTCCCGTCGATCTACTACGCGCACGACCGCGAGGTCTTCGAGCGCGACGGCATGCTGTTCGCGAACAACGAGTTCTGCCGCCCGCGCGAGGGCGAGACGACGTTCGTCGCTAAGGTCCGCTACCGCACCGTCGGCGACGCCTCGCTGACCGCCGCGGTGCGCTCCGACGCCGACACCGTCGAGAAGGTGATCGAGGAGATCGCCGCCACCCGGCTGACCGAGCGCGGCGCCACCCGCGGCGACGACCGCGTCAGCGAGGCCGCGATGGAGGACCGGAAGAAGGAAGGCTACTTCTGAGATGGATCTGCTCAGGTTCGCCACCGCCGGCTCCGTCGACGACGGCAAGAGCACGCTGATCGGCCGGCTGCTCTACGACTCCAAGGCGATCTTCACCGACCAGCTCGAGAGCGTCGAGCGCACCAGCCAGCAGCGCGGCGACGAGTACACCGACCTGTCGCTGCTGACCGACGGCCTGCGCGCCGAGCGCGAGCAGGGCATCACCATCGACGTCGCGTACCGCTACTTCGCGACGCCGCGGCGCAAGTTCATCATCGCCGACACCCCGGGGCACATCCAGTACACCCGCAACATGGTCACGGGCGCCTCCACCGCCGACCTCGCCATCGTGCTGGTCGACGCGCGCAAGGGCATGGTCGAGCAGAGCCGCCGGCACGCGTTCCTCGTGTCGCTCCTGCGGGTGCCGCACCTGGTGCTCGCGGTGAACAAGATGGATCTCGTCGACTGGTCGCAGGAGGTCTTCGAGTCCATCGAGAAGGAGTTCTCCTCGTTCGCGACGAAGCTCGACGTTCCCGACCTCACCGTCGTGCCGATCTCCGCCCTGCACGGCGACAACATCGTCAGCCGCTCGCCCAACATGCCGTGGTACGAGGGCCCGTCGCTGCTGCACCACCTCGAGCACGTGCACATCGCCAGCGACCGCAACCTCGTCGACGTCCGGTTCCCGGTGCAGTACGTCATCCGGCCGCAGTCGCTGCAGCGCACCGACTACCGCGCCTACGCCGGGCAGGTCGCCGGCGGCGTGCTCAAGGCCGGCGACGAGGTCATGGTGCTGCCGAGCGGGTTCACCACGCGCATCGCCAGCATCGACACCGCCGACGGCCCGGTCGGCGAGGCGTTCGCCCCGATGTCGGTGACCATCCGGCTCGAGGACGAGATCGACATTTCCCGCGGCGACATGATCTGCCGGCCGCACAACCAGCCGGCGGTCGCGCAGGACATCGACGCCATGGTCTGCTGGATGGCCGAGACGCCGCTGGCGCCGGGCCAGAAGCTGGCGATCAAGCACACGACGCGGTCGGCGCGGGCGCTGGTCAAGGAGCTGCAGTACCGGCTCGACGTCAACTCGCTGCACCGCGACGACACCGCGACACAGCTCGGCCTCAACGACATCGGCCGGGTGCGGCTGCGCACGACCGTGCCATTGCTCGCCGACGAGTATCGCCGCAACCGGCAGACCGGCGGGTTCATTCTCATCGACGAGTCGACCAACCGCACCGTGGGCGCAGGCATGATCACCTCGGCGAGCTGAGCGAGGGTGCGCTACAGTTCGCCGTAGCAGGATTCTTTGGGGGGCCGATGAAACTGCGCACCACTGGCGTCAGCTGGCGCGAGATCGACGGCGAGACGGTCATTCTCGATCTCTCGTCGTCGACGTATCTGAAGACCAATGCCGCGGGGTCGACCATCATGCGGCTGCTGGCCGAGGACCGCACCACCGCCGAGCTCGCCGACGGCCTCGTCGAGGCGTACGGCATTCCGGCCGACCAGGCCACGGCAGACGCCGAGACGTTCATCGCCATGCTCCGCGAGCGGAACCTTCTCGACTCCGCCGATTCCTGATCCGTCCGGTGGCGCAAGCCGCCGGCACCGCAATACACCATCCGCAGATAGGAAAGTGGGGGCTCCGATGGCGTACGAAGCGCCGACGCTCGAGGAGATCGGCTCGGTCCGCGAACTCACGCTCGCCGCGAGCGGCCGTGGCCGATCCGACCAGGTCCAGTGGTTCCGTTACGACAACGACCCCGGCGGCGTGCTGTCCTGACGCCCCGGTCGCCGGGACGGCACCGGACGAAAGCCCATCGACCGAGAAAATTACCGCGAAAACCTCCGGTAACGGCTTTCTGACGGTACGATCGCGGCTGTTGGAAAGCAGGGCATTGGTGGATGCTCTGCTCTTACCGCCTCCGCAGAGGGGGTCAGAAAGGGGGGCACGGCTATGGCATATCAGCCACCCGTGTTGGAAGAGGTCGGTTCCGTTCGTGAGTTGACGCTCGCGCACGGCGGCCAGGGCTCGTCGGACCAGTTCCTCTGGTTCAAGTGGGGGAACGACCGTCCGCCGGGCGGTGGCGGCCTCTCCTGACGCCGTCAATGTCGAGCACGGCGGAGTCGCCCGGATTCCGGCGGCTCCGCCGTGTCTCGCTCGTGGTGTCAGGGGAGCATCGCGTGAGTACATTCTCCGCAGCGGCGCGAATCGATGCCGATTCGGCGAATTCTTCGCCGCGCTATTTCCGTCTTTCCTCATTCGAGGTCGCCACGTCCTGGGTGCACGGCTCGTTCCGAGTGCCGCCGCCTCCGCCGACCACGGCGACCCCGCGTGAGGCGCTCGACGACGCCATCCGGCCGGCGTTGCTGCGCGCGCCGTGCTTCGTGTCGTTCTCTGGCGGGCGTGACTCGTCGGCCATCCTGGCCGCCGCGACGGCGCTGGCCCGGCGCGAGGGGCACGCCGACCCCGTCCCCGTCACCGAGGTCTATCCGGACGTCCCCGACGCCGACGAGTCCGGCTGGCAGCGGCTGGTCGTCGACCACCTGCGCCTCACCGAGTGGGTCCGGTTGCCGATCCGGGGCGAGAGCGACCTGCTGGGCGAAGGCGCGCGGGCGAGCCTGCTGCGCCGCGGCGTGCTCTGGCCACCGCCGTTCCACGTGAAGGACGCCTTGTTCCAGGTGGTCGCGGGCGGTTCGATCCTCACCGGCGAGGGCGGCGACGAGATCATCGGGCCGCGCCGCACGACGCCGGTGACGCTGCTGGTGCGCAAGCGGCGCCGGCCCCGCCCGCAGCTGCTGGTCGCCACGGCGGCGGCGCTCGCGCCGGGCTCGGTGCGCCGGTCGCGAGTACGCCGGCAGATGGCCGGCGACGCGCAGCAGCCGTGGCTGCGCCCGGCGGTCGTCCGCCGCCACCGGCGCCTGCTCGCGGCCGACGAGGCGTCCGAACCGCTGGCGTGGGACCGGTCGCTCTGGTGGGTGCGGCACCGCCGTGCCGTCGAGGCCGTCCTCGCCAACTACGACGCGCTGGGTGCGGAGTTCGGCGTCTGGGTCGGGCACCCGCTGCTCGACACCGGGTTCCTCGCCGCGCTCACCCGGTTCGGCGGCCGGTGGGGGTTCGCGGGCCGGACGGCGCTGATGCGCATCCTGTTCTCCGACGTGCTGCCCGACGAGATCCTGCGCCGGTCCAGCAAGGCCAGCTTCGACCGCGCCTACATGGGCGAGCCGACGCGCGCGTTCGCCCGCGACTGGGACGGCTCCGGGGTGGACCCGGAGCTCGTCGACCCCGAGGCGCTGCGCGCGGCCTGGCTGTCCGACCGGCCCTCGACGCTGTCCGGCACGCTGCTGCAGCAGGCCTGGCTGGCCGCGCAGCCCAGTCCCCCGCGAGGTGCCGAGTGAGGAATCCACTGTCCTTGGTCCGGGCCGTCCCGGCGCGTGAGTGGCCGTCCGTCGTGGCGGCCGTCGTCATCGCGGCGACGGTCGAGGCCGGGCTGCGGGTCATGCGGCTGCCCCGGCTGGCCGCCTGGCTGGGCGCGCCGCTGGGGCTGGAGCTGGAATCGCCGCTCATGCCGGCAGACGGCGGCACGACGCGGCTGACCGCGGCGGAACGGCGACGGCTGCGGGCGGTCTGGCGGGTGCTGCGGCACTGGCCGTTCGGCGACACCTGCCTGCGCCGGGCGCTGGTGAGCGGCCACGTGCTGCGTCGCCGGAGGCCGGTGCTGCGGGTGGGGGTGGCGAAGATCGAGGGTCGCATCCAGGCGCACGCGTGGCTGGAGATCGACGGCGTGAGCCTCGACCCCGTGGGCGCGGCCACGTATCAGGCGTTCGAGGCGATGGGCGGGCTGCGATGAGCGCGGAACGGCAGCTGCTCTACGGGCTGAGCGTGGCCTCGGAGGTCCCGCTGCACCAGGACCGCGCCGTCGGAGTCGACGGTGAGCCGGACGTCGACATCCGCTGGGGCGACCCCGTCGCACTGACGCTGGAGCCACCGGCCGGCCGCGTCCTGGCGCACCTGGAGACCGACCAGCCGTACTACACGTTCACCCGGACCGGCGACGGCGGCTGGATGCTGCGGTTCTACCGGACCTGCGACTTCGTGGTCGCGCCGGACGCCCGCTCGGTACGGGTGCACGTGGTCGAGGGCGCCGACCCGGGGGTCGCAGGCATCCTGACCGCCGGAGCGCTGCTGTCGTTCCTCGTCACGATCCGCGGCCACGTCGTCCTGCACGCGAGCGCCGTCCACCTGGGCGCCGGCGCGGTGGCGTTCGTCGGCCGGTCCGGCATGGGCAAGTCGACCATGGCGACGCTGATGTGCGCGGCCGGCGGCGCGCTGATCACCGACGACGTGCTCCGGCTGGACGATGACGGCGACGACCGGCTGGCCTGCCGGCTGGGCGCGACGGAGCTGCGGCTGCGCAAGTCCGCCGCCGAGCTGGTCGAGCAGTTCGCGGTGGCCCCGTCGAGCCGGCTCACCAGCGACGCCCGCGACGCGCTCAGCGTGGTGACGGCCCAGGCCGACCGGGTCCCGCTGGCCGGCATCGTGTTCCCGCTGCCGGACCGCGAGCGGCAGGCGATCGAGCTCACCCGCATGGGCGCGATGGAGGCGCTGATCACGCTGCTGCGGTTCCCCCGGCTGCTCGGCTGGACCGACCCCGACATCCTCGACCGGCAGTTCCAGCAGGCCGGCGAGATCGTCGAACGCGTGCCGGTGTTCGTGGCGCACGTGCCGTGGGGGCCGCCGTTCTCGCCGGCGATCGCGCCCGCCATCGCCGACGCCGTCGGCCTCGGGGTGCCGGCCGGCTGAGCGCTCCCGCCGTCAGCCCTGGCGGTAGAGCGGGGTCGCGCCGGAGGTGGCGCCGGACCGGGCGGGCGTCTCGGCCGAGACGGTGTCGGTGCGGTTGCGGGCGTGTGCCTGGCCGAGCCAGTCGCCCACCTCGGGCTCGTCGGCGTCGCGGCCGGCGTTCCGCTCGTGCCGGGCGACCTGCTCGCGCAGGTACTCGATCTCCTCGCGCCGGGCGCGCGAGCGGTTCACCCCGGCGACGATCGCCATGATGCCGAGCAGCAGGAGCAGGCCGGCGGCGACCCCCGCGGCGAAGACGCCCCAGACCGGCGAGTCGAGGTCGACGTCGAACGCGCTGAGTGCGACGGTATCGCCGCCGGCGATGACGGCGACGACGACCGCTGCCGCGGCAACGACGAGGAGGAGCAGTCCGAGCACGATCATGCCGGGTCCTTTCCGCAGGCGGCGTGTCAGTAGACATCTCTTCCCGTGCCCACATCGGGGCAAACCCGGACGTCTCGCGCGATGAGTTCCGGCGACGGGCCAGGTCGACCGTCGGAGAGCAGGCCAGGCCGCCGTGGTACGTCTTCCGCCTCTCGCCCGCGACGGTGTTCGCGCTCGGCGCCGAGGAGCCGTACGGCGCGACGCGGTTCACGTTCCGAGCAGCCTCGTTGCCCGCGCGCACCACGAAGGGTCTATTGGTCAGACGGGATCGGTGCACCTCACCCGCGGCGCGACCACGTCAGAGCGTCGCTCTGGTCTCGATCCGGTCCTGACGCGAGTGAGGTGCTTCTCATCAGCATGAGGAGCGCCGCCGCAGGCCACTCGGGCTTGTTGGCACGCCGGTAAGCGGGCGTCCTCAACACCTGGAGCCGACCTCGACAGCCAAACTCACGCTCTACGCCCGAAGCGGCGCCCAGAACCCGACGCCAGCTATCGAAGACGACCGTTCCCATCGACGACTCCCAAGCGTCCTGCCGTCGCCACACGCACCCGTCCCTCTGATAGGTGGACGAAGAACTGGCACCCCCGGGGGGTGAAGGTCACGCGGACTCACTCGGCGAACTAGTCGCCGTCGCGCATGATGTCGAGGTCGACCGGGCCGTCGATGCCGTCGACCCGGGCGAAGGTGTTCACCTGCCAGACGTGCCACCGCTCGTCCGTGGGCCGGCGGAAGAAGCGGTAGTCCCACAGCCGCCGATCCAGGCCGTCGCGGACCGGGTAGAGGTCGTCCCAGTCGGGCCGGACGTAGAACAGCAGGTCGCGGCCCCACGCGGTCTCGACCCGCTCGACGAACGCGTCGACCTCGGCGGCCACCGCGTCCGCCGGCGGGCGCTCGCTGCAGTTGCCGGTCAGCTCCAGGTCGATGACCGGCGGCAGTGCGTCGTCGTCGGGCGGCGCGACGGCGAGGAAGTTCTCGGCCTGGGCCGCGCCCGGTGCGCAGAGGGTGAAGAAGTGGTAGGCGCCGCGGTCGAGCCCGACGCGGCCGGCGCCGGCCCAGTTCTCCTCGAACCAGTCGTCGACCCAGCCCTGGCCCTCGGTGGCCTTGATGTAGGCGAACTCGATGCCGTCGCCGGCGACGGCGTCCCAGTCGATCTCGCCCTGGTGCGCCGAGACGTCGATGCCGTAGCGCTCGCCGTGCTCGAGCGCCGGCCGCCAGTGCGGGATGATGCCGAACCAGAGCACCGCGCCCAGCCCGAATGCCGCGACCACCACCACCGAGACCGTGACGATGATGCGTCGGCGCATAGGCGATTCCCCCTGATCCGTACTCTTCGTCCGCCACCCTAACCGGCCAGGAGGACGTATCGTCGCGGCATGGCACCGGACGTGTGGGATCAGGGCGACGCCTACGAGGCGTACGTCGGGCGCTGGAGCCGCCGCGTCGCCGCCGCCTTCGTGCCGTGGCTGGAGGTTCCCGCCGGCGCACGGTGGGTGGACGTCGGCTGCGGCACCGGCGCGCTCACCGAGGCCGTGCTGACGCTCGCCGAACCGGCCTCCGTCCTCGGCGTCGACCCGTCCGACGGCTTCCTCCAGACGGCCCGCGCACAGGTTCCCGGCGCGACGTTCGAGGTCGGTTCCGCGGCGGCCTTGCCGGTCGGCGACGGCGCGGCCGACGCCGTGGTCAGCGGGCTGGCGATCAACTTCGTGCCCGACGCCGCGGCCGCGGTCGCGGAGCTCGTCCGGGTGGCCGCGCCAGGCGCCGTCGTCGCCGCGTACGTGTGGGACTACGCCGAGGGCATGGAGCTCATGCGGCACTTCTGGGCCGCCGCCGCGGACGTCGACCCGGCCGGCGCCGGCCTCGACGAGGGTGCCCGGTTCCCGCTGTGCCGGCCCGAGCCGCTGAGTCACCTGTGGCTGGCTGCCGGGCTGTCCGACGTGACGGTCCGGTCCATCGACATCCCGACAGTGTTCGCGACGTTCGACGACTACTGGAGCCCGTTCCTCGGCGGTCAGGGAGCGGCACCGGGATACCTGGCCACGCTGCCGCGGCCGCGGCAGGACGCCATCCGCGACGCTGTGCGGGAGCGGCTGCCGGTGGCGGCGGACGGCTCCATCACGCTGACCGCCCGCGCCTGGGCCGTCCGCGGCGTGCGACGCTCGGTACGGAATTGAGGGTCGCGAGATGGACACCGTGAGTCCTGCGGCCGAGGGGAGCGGTCGCGGCCTGCGGGCCACCTCTAGAGCCACGGTCGGCCCGTCGCCGAAGCATCGTCGGCCGTGCTCGGTCGCACCTCGCATCTGCAACAGCCCCACCAGCGCCGACCGAAGTCGATCATGGAGAAATGCGGGTTCCAGGTCGCCTGGAAGCCGCATTTCTCCATGCTCAACGCGACGGCGTGGGTTTGCTGTCGTTGCGGGTCCCTGGGCCGTCCGCGGCGGCGTCCGGGTCAGCGGCTGAGCGCGTCCTCCAGCTCCTTGAGCAGCCGGGCCTTCGGCCGCGCCCCGACCAGCGCCTGTACCGGCTCGCCGTCGACGAACAGCATGAGCGTGGGCAGCGACATGATGCGGTAGCGGGCGCCCAGCTCGGGGTGCTCGTCGGTGTTCACCTTGCGGATCGCGACGGTGCCGTCGAGCTCGTCGGCGAGCTCGGCCAGCATCGGGGCGATCATGTGGCACGGCGGGCACCACTGCGCCCAGAAGTCGACCAGCACCGGGATGTCGCTGTGCAGCACCTCGCGGTCGAACGTCTCGTCGGTGACGGTCAGCGTCATGGCCGCTCCCGGTGCTCGGCCCGCGCCTGGGCGTCGTCGAGCTTGGCCCGGATGCCGGCGCGGATCGCCGTCAGCCGGTCGAGGTAGCCGTCGACCTCGGCGAGCTTGCGCCGGTAGGTTTCGATCGAGTCCGCACAGGAGTCGCCGGACTCGTGGCCGGAGCGCAGGCAGTCGACGAACGGGCGGGTGTCGTCGAGGCTGAAACCGATGCCCTGCAGCGTCTGGATCTCCGTGACCAGCCGCAGGTCGTCCTCGTCGTACTCGCGGTAGCCGTTCGGGGCGCGCTGCGCCATCAGCAGGCCCTGGGACTCGTAGAACCGCAGCGCGCGCGTGGTGGTGCCGGCGCGCTGGGCGAGGTCGCCGATTCGCATGCCTCGACGGTAATCCTTGACGCGCGCGTCAAGGCAAGACGCGGTCAGGCGTGCTCGACGGTGGGTGGCGTGGCGTAGACGTCGAGGAGGCGGCGTTCGGCGTCGGCGAGGGCGAGCCGGACGGCGCCGAGCGCGACGGCGTCGTCGCCGAGCCGGGACAGCTCCAGCCGCGGCTCGACCAGCGTGCGCCGGTTCAGGTGCCGGCGCAGACCGGCCACGATGACGTCGCCGGCCAGGGTGATGCTGCCGCCGATGACGACCAGTTCGGGGTCGATGGCGGACACGAAGGAGGCCAGGCCGCGCGCCAGCCGGGCACAGGCCTCGTCGACGGCCTGCAGCGCCCGGGGGTCGCCACCGGCCGCCGCGGCGAGGACGGCCGCGGCGTCGGCGCTCTGGTCGTCGCCGAGCTCACGGGCGCGGCGCAGGATCGACGACGTCCCGACGGCGGACTCCAGCGGGCCGAGCCCGTCGGCCTGCACGCCCTGCGGTTCCTCCTCGAGCTCGAGGAAGCCGATCTCGCCGGCCGCGCCGTGGGCGCCACGGTGCAGCCGGCCGTCGACCAGCACGGCGGCGCCGATGCGGGCGCCCCATTGCAGGAGGATGAGGTTCTCGGCGTCGCCGCCGGTCCCGTTCCACCGTTCGGCCATGACGGCGAGGTTGACGTCGTTCTCGACCCGCACCGGGCAGTCGAGCCCGCGGCGGAACAGGCTGGCGAGTTCCAGCGAGCTCCATCCGGGGACGGACGGGGCCTGCACGACGGCGCCGCGACTGTCGTCGACGATGCCGGGCGTACCGATGCCCACCGCCGCGACGTCAGCCGCCGGGATCGACACCTGGTCCAGCGCCGTCCGCATGGTCGCCTCGACCTGGTCGAGCAGCTCGGCATGGGTGCCGGTCGCGGTGACGTCGCGACGTGCATAGGAGACGACCCGGCCGCTGAGATCGGCGACCGCGCAGTAGATCTTGTGCGGTCCGACGTCGATGCCGAGGACGTGCCACGCGTCGGCGCGGAAGCGCAGCACGCGCGCCGGCCGCCCCATGCGGGGCAGATCGGGGTCGGGCGCCTCGGTCTCCTCGACCCAGCCGTCGGCCATCAGCGTCGACACCGCCGCGGTGACCGTCGGGCGGGACAGACTGGTCGCCTGGACGAGCTCGGTCACGCGCGCCGTCCCCGCGGCGCGGATGGCGCTGAGGACCGCCGCGCAGTTCATGAGCCGAAGCACCTGCGGCCCGCTGCCATGTCCGGTTTGCTTCACTCCGCCCCCTTGACACCGACGTGTCGTGCCAACATAGTGATCATTCACACATAGTGAAGGAAGTTTCTTTACTAAGTCTAGGCGGCGCACTGACGACACCGTCGGAGGGCCGCCGTACCCGCCGCCGACGCTCGGGAGGTCGCCCGACCGTACCTCGTCTGAGTACCGCAATCACCGCCCCGTCAGCTCGATTCGAGGCTCTGCTTGCCGGCACATGCAGGGCGCTACCCATGAACTCCACGCAGTAGTCCCCACGCGTTCGTTCAGGTCACT
The DNA here is from genome assembly GCF_003579925.1 of Jiangella rhizosphaerae. Classification (GTDB taxonomy): domain Bacteria; phylum Actinomycetota; class Actinomycetes; order Jiangellales; family Jiangellaceae; genus Jiangella; species Jiangella rhizosphaerae. Next base: position 32,964 of record NZ_QUAL01000168.1, read on the forward strand.
ACCGGTCTCCCCCCGGAGGAAGCCATGTTGGGTAAGCGATCCGCATCCTTACTGTTGTTCCTGGCGCTGCTGATGTCCGTCCTGGTCAGCGCGCCGGCCACCGCCCAGACCGTCGAGCCTCCGGCCGACACCGAGAGCACGTTCGCGGAACTGTCCGCGGCCGACGAGTTCGAGAAGGTGCTGGTGGCCCCCGGTATCTCCCAGCCGATGTCCATGGACATCGCCGACGACGGCCGCGTCTTCATGACCAGCCGCGACGGCGTGATCCGGGTCTATCACCCGGATACGGAACAGGTGACCGTGGCGGCCGAGCTGAGTGTGTTCGACGACCACCCGCTGCCGCCGAATCCCGACTTCCAGGGATCGAAGAACCAGGAGGGCGGCCTCCTGGGCCTGGCCCTGGACCCGGACTTCGCGACGAACGGCTGGGTGTACGTCTACTACACCAGCCGGGAGGAGAACGCCCACTACCTCTCCCGGTACGTCGTCGAGGGCGACCAGCTCGACGTCTCGTCGGAGATCGTCATGCTGAAGGTGCCCTACAACAAGACGCACTGCTGCCACGTCGCGGGCGACCTGGAGTTCGACTCCGCCGGCAACCTCTACCTGAGCACCGGTGACGAGTCGCCGCCGGACCTGAACGAGCAGTACTCGCCGCTCGACAGCCGTCCGACCCACTGGTACAACGACGACCGGCGGACGTCGGGCAACACGAACGACCTACGCGGGAAGGTTCTGCGCATCACCCCGCAGCCGGACGGCACGTACACGATCCCGGACGGCAACCTGTTCACGGGCGAGGAGGAGGGCGGCGGCAAGACCCGCCCGGAGATCTATGCGATGGGATTCCGGAACCCGTTCCGGATCTCGATCGACCCGGCGACCGACCGGCTGCACATCGGCAACTACGGCCCGGACCGGCTCGGCGAGTGGACCGAGCGCGGACCGTGGGGCTTCGACCAGTACATGGCGACGTCCGAGGCGGCCAACTTCGGCTACCCGTTCTGCATCGGCAACAACTACCCGTACCGTCCGTGGGACTACGCGACGAACCAGCCCCTCGGCGACTTCTACGACTGCCAGAACGGGCCGGTCAACGACTCGCCGAACAACACGGGGCTCGACCAGCTCCCGCCGGTGAAGCCGGCGACCATCTACTACCCGCGCAGCTGGGCCGGCTGGCCCGAGACGTGGGTCGGCTGGCCGGCGCAGGAGATCAACCCGATCCCCGAGCCATTCCTCAACATGGGGTCCGGCGCGGGCGGGCCGATGTCCGGCCCAGTGTATCGCTACGACGCCGATCTGCAGTCCGACACGAAGTTCCCCGAACACTACGACGGGCGCTGGTTCCTGCTCGACTTCCACCGCGGGCACGTGAAGACGGTCGAGCTGGACGAGAACGAGACCGTCGTCGCCATCGACGACTTCATGCCGGGCCAGACCTGGTCGGGGCTGATGGACGGGGAGTTCGGCCCGGACGGCTCGCTGTACGTGCTGGAGGGCGGCGCGTTCGGCAGCAGCCCGAACGCCGGCCTGTACCGGGTCGACTACCTCGGCGGCGGCCCCGGCGTCGGTGAGTGCGTGAACGACGACTTCGCCGGCACCGAGCTGGACCGGGAGCGCTGGTCGACGATCGTGCGCGAGAACGCCGACGGGTACCGGCAGACCGACGGCGCCCTCGAGATCGACATGCTGCAGGGCGACATGATCAGCAACCATTTGAGCGGCAACATCAACACCACCGCGCAGAACCTGATCATGGCTCCGGTGCCGGACGGCAACTGGGTCGCCCAGGTCACCGTCGAGCTGCCGGCCGGAGTGACCAGCCACGACCAGGCCGGGTTCATCATCTACGACGACGACCAGAACTTCACCAAGGCCGCCTACTTCCCGCCCTACGGCGGTGCGGCCGACGGCCGGTTCGAGTACCTGTACCACGAGAACGGTGAGATCCGGTACCAGAGCGGCGTCGACAACGCGACCATCGCGGCCGCGCCGTTGACGCTGCAGCTGCGGCTCACCGGCGACGGCGAGAACGTGCGCGCCGCCTATTCGCGCGACGGCGTGACCTGGGTCAACGTCGGGCGGCCGGCGCCGATCTCGAACTACGAGGCGCCCACGTTCGGCTTCTTCGCCGCCCACGGCCCGGCGGAGATCGAGGACCCGCTGACGGCGTCGTTCTCGGGCTTCTCGCTGTGCGTCCCGGAGGAGCCCGCGTGCGCCGCACCGACGGTGGACGCCGGGTACCGGCCGCTGTGGGACGGCGCCACGCTGACCGGCTGGAACCAGGCCGGTCCGGGTGGGTTCGCGATCGTCCCGGACGGGGAGCGGGCGGGCTCGTGCGCGCTGGAGTCGGTCGGCGACGCGGCCGGTCTCGGGATGCTGTGGCACGAGGAGGAGTTCGAGTCCTACCGCCTGCACCTCGACTTCAAGGCCGTGGCCGCCGACGACAACTCCGGCGTGTTCATCGGGTTCCCCGACCCCGGTGACGACCCGTGGGTCGCGGTGCGCCAGGGCTACGAGATCCAGATCGACGACACAGGCGGCTCTCCCGGTGCCGCGGACAGCTCCAAGACCGGTTCGATCTACACCTTCCAGGCCCCGACGTCGTTCCCGACCGTGCCCGGTCAGTGGAACGAGATGGAGATCGAGGTCGACGACCCGATGATCCGCGTGTGGATCAACGACGTGCTGGTCAACGAGTTCCACAACCACGACCCCGCACGCGACCTCGCCTCCGGGTTCGTCGGGATCCAGAACAACCGCGTGTCGGACAACGTGTTCTTCCGCGACATCTGGATCAAGGAGCTCGGCGACGACCAGTGCCCCGAGCCGCAGACGCCGCCGGCGGGCTTCGTGCCGCTGTTCGACGGCCAGACGCTGGACGGCTGGACGATGGCCGGTCCGGGCGGCTTCGAGATCGACGAGTGCGGGCTGCTCGAGCCGTACGGCGGCATGGGCCTGCTCTGGTACGACCGGCAGACGTTCGAGGACTTCGTCATGCGGGTCGACTTCCGGGTCCACGCGCCGACGGACAACTCCGGCGTGTACGTCCGCTTCCCCGACCCGCAAGGGGACCCGACGAACACGATCGACGAGGGCCACGAGGTGCAGATCTACGACGCCACCGACAACCCGCTGACCCGGACCGGCGCGATCTACAACTTCGCACCGGCCGAGACGCTGGCCACCAACCCGATCGGCGAGTGGAACACGATGGAGATCGAGGTGATCGGGCAGGAGTACCGCGTCACGCTCAACGGCACCGAGGTCACCACGTTCACCGGCGACGGCAGCCGTCCCCTCGAGGGCTACGTCGGCCTGCAGAACCACTCGTCGGGGCAGGCCGCCGGCGAGAGCGTCGAGTTCCGTAACGTCTGGATCAAGGAGATCGAGGACGAGCTGACGGTCGACGCCTCGGTCGACCCGGCCGAGCCCGACGGCGCCGGCGGCTGGTACGTCTCGCCGGTCACGCTCACCCTCGAGTCCAACGACCCGGAGGCGGAGCTGTACTGGCGGCCGCGCACGGACGAGACGCAGTGGCGCGCGTGGACCGAGCCGGTGGTGTTCGACGCCGATGGCGTCTACAACATCGACTACAAGGCGGTCATCCCGGGCGACGGCGGCGGCGAGCCGGCCGAGAAGGAGATCCTCGTCGGATCCGGTGGTTTCGGGTTCAGCGAGACCGAGTTCAGCGTGCGGCAGGGCGACACCGTCAAGTTCCAGTACGTCCCCGGCTACGCGCACGACGTCGTGGTCACCGACGAGAACGGCGTGGTGCTGGCGTCTCGTCCGCTCGGCGACGACTGGGAGGACGACCCGTTCTTCTTCGAGGCGACCGAGGAGGGTACGTACTACGTCTACTGCACGCCGCACTCGAACCGGCCGGACCCGGACGACCCGACGACGTGGGCCGGCATGGTGGCGACCTTCGAGGTGACGCCGTCCGGTGGCGAGCCGCCGGTGGAGACCGGGATCGAGGAGATCGAGTTCCTCATCGACCAGACGGGGCCGGCCACCACGGCCACCCTCGCGGGCGAGCAGGCCGGCGACGTCTACACCGGCCCGGTCACGGTGACCCTGGACGCTCAGGACGCCACGTCCGGTGTCGCCGAAACGCACTACCGGATGGCCGGTGCGGAGGAGCCGGTGGCCTACGGCGAGCCGATCACCGTGACCGAGCCCGGCACGCACACCGTCGAGTTCCGGTCGGTGGACGTGGCCGGCAACGTCGAGGACTGGCAGTCGGTCGAGTTCACCATCGGCGACGGCGATCCGGGCCCCTGCCCGGCCCCGGATCCGCGCGAGACCGTCATGATCGGCGACGACGACAGCGGCGTGCCCAGCTATGCGCTCGAGGACGGATGCACGGTCAACGACCTGATCCTCGACGAGGCCGAGTGGAACACCCACGGAGCCTTCCTGCGGCACGTCACGGAGGTGACCGATCACCTGGTGGCCGACGGCGTGCTCGACGGCAGGGAACGAGGCGCCATCGTCCGCACCGCCGCACGCAGCGACATCGGCAAGCCGGGAGCGTCGAGCCGGATGTCGTGGTCGCTGTCCTGACCCCCCGCTGACAGCCGACGTCCGGCGCCGGTCCGCCACCCGCGGGCCGGCGCCGGACGAAGGCCGTTCCGCCCTCCAACCTCACGGGAGATCTCATGTCGAACCGACTCGGCCGGCTGGCACCGGCCGTGGGTGCAGTCCTGGTGCTCGCCGCCTGTGGCGAGAGCGTCGATCCACGGCAGGAGACCGACGCCGGCGCCGACGCGGAGACCGGCGGCGACGGCGGCCAGGTCACGCTCGTCATGGAGAGCTGGCGCAACGACGACCTCGCGATCTGGGAGGACGTCATCCTGCCCGCGTTCCACGACCAGCATCCGGACATCCGGGTGACCTTCCAGCCGACCGCGCCGGACGAGTACGACGCCGCGCTCGACGCCAAGCTCTCCGGAGGGACGGCGGGCGACCTGATCACGTGCCGCCCCTTCGACGTCTCGCTGCGCCTCTACGAGGACGGACATCTCGCCCCGCTGACCGACCTGCCCGGCATGGACGCCTTCGGCGACGTGGCTCGCGCCGCGTGGTCGACCGACGACGGCTCGGAGTCGTTCTGCGTCCCCATGGCATCGGTGATCCACGGCTTCCTCTACAACGTCGAGATCTTCGACGAGCTCGGTCTCACGCCGCCGGAGACGGAGGAGCAGTTCCACCAGGTCCTCGACACCATCGCCGCCGACGGCACCTACGCCCCGCTGGTGATGGGCACCGCCGACCAGTGGGAGGCGGCGACCATGGGCCTGCAGAACATCGGCCCGAACTACTGGAACGGCGAGCAGGGCCGGCAGGCGCTGATCGCCGGAACCGAGCGGTTCGACGACGAGCAGTACGTCGCCGCATTCACCGAGCTCGCCTCGTGGGCGGAGTACCTGCCCGACGGCTACCAGTCGCTGACCTACCCCGACTCGCAGAACATGTTCACGCTCGGCCGCGGGGCGATCTTCCCGGCCGGCTCCTGGGAGATCGCGCTGTTCAACCAGCAGGCGGACTTCGAGATGGGGGCGTTCGCCCCTCCGTTGCCGGAGGGCCAGGACGCCTGCTACATCAGCGACCACACCGACATCGGCATCGGCATGAACGCGGCCACCGAACATCCGGAGGAGGCGAGGACGTTCCTCGAGTGGACGACCACGGCCGAGTTCGCCGACCTCTATGCCAACGCGTTGCCGGGGTTCTTCCCGATGTCAGATCACGACGTCGAGGTGGACGATCCGCTGGCGCAGGAGTTCCTGAGCTGGCGCGATCGGTGTGAGTCGACCATCCGGAACTCGTACCAGATCCTCTCGCGCGGTGAGCCCAACCTCGAGAACCAGCTGTGGGACCTCAGCGCGCAGGTGCTGAACGGCACGGTCCAGCCGCAGGAGGCCGCGGCGCAGGCGCAGGCGGGCCTGGACCGCTGGTACGAGCCCCAGCAGTAGGTCGAAGGAGCGGGTGTGGCGCGCACCGCCGGACGGTCGCGCCACACCCCACTTCCGCGAAGGAGCACCCATGACCCCCCTGCGGACCACGGAGCCGCCCGACGGGCTCGGCGTCGACGACACCGCGGCGAGCGGCGCGGGCGCGGCAGCGCCACCCGCCGCCCGGCCGCGCCGCCGGTTCCCCACCCACCTGATCGTGTTCATCGTGCCGGCGGCGGCGATCTACACGATCTTCATGGTCTACCCCCTGCTCGACTCGCTGCGGCTGAGCATGTTCGCGCCCCGCGACGGCGTCCAGACGTTCGTCGGGCTGGACAACTTCGTCCACCTGCTCACCGACGACCTGCTCTCCGAGGCGTTCTGGAACGCGGTGTGGAACAACCTGGTGTTCTTCGCCGTGCACTTCGTGGTGCAGAACCCGATCGGCCTGCTGCTCGCGGCCCTGCTGGCCACGCCCACGCTGCGGGGGAGAGGCACCTACCGCACTCTGCTGTTCCTGCCGACGACGCTCAGCGTGGTGATCGTCGGCTTCATCTGGCAGCTCATCATCAGCCCGGTGTGGGGCTTCGTCGACACCCCGCTGCTCGGGCAGTCGAGCACCGCGCTGGTGACGCTGGCCCTGATGTCGGTGTGGCAGTACGTCGGCATCCCGATGATCCTCTTCTACGCCGTTCTCATCAGCATCCCCGACGAGCTCACCGAGGCGGCGACCGTCGACGGCGCCAGCGCGTGGACGACGTTCTGGCGGGTCAAGTTCCCGCTGATCCTGCCGACCGTCGGCATCGTCTCCGTCGTCACCTACGTCGCCAACATGAACGCGTTCGACCTCATCTACACCGTGAAGGGCGCACTGGCCGGGCCGGACTTCGCCTCGGACATCATGGGGACGCTGTTCTTCCGCACGTTCTTCGGCTTCCAGCTGCAGCAGGGCTCCAGCACCATGGGCGCCACGGTCGCCACCATGATGTTCCTGCTCATCCTGGCCGGCGTGCTCCTGTACTTCTACGGCTGGCAGCGGCGCGTCGAGAGCTATCAACTGTGAGGAGCCCAGAGTGAGCGCTGTGAGCACCCCGGTCCGCGGTGTCGGGCGATCGCCCGCGGCGGGCCGGCCGTGGCGGGCACGGGCCGGAGCCGCGGTTCCGCATCTCGTGCTGATCGCCTACGTCGTCGTGGCGTGCGGGCCGATCGCGCTGATCGTCATGAACGCGTTCAAGTCCCGGCAGGCGATCTTCGAGCAGCCGTTCGCCTTCCCGACCCCCGACACCTTCGACATCGCGGGCTTCGAGACGGTCTTCACCCGGGCCCGGTTCGAGCTGTACTTCCTCAACAGCTTCATCGTCACCGTCAGCACGGTGTTCCTGGTGCTGCTCCTCGGGTCGATGGCCGCGTTCGCCCTGGCCGAGTACCGCTTCGCGGGCATCACCGTCGTCTCGCTCTACCTGGCCGTGGGGATCATGATCCCGATCCGGCTGGGGACGGTCGGCATCCTCGACCTCATGGTCCGGCTGGGCCTGGTGAACTCGCTGGCCGGACTGGTCCTGGTGTACACCGCCATGGGACTGCCGCTGGCCGTGTTCGTGCTGACGGCGTTCTTCAGACAGGTGCCAGGCGACCTGAAGGACGCGGCCCGGATCGACGGCGCGAGCGAGTACCGGGTGTACGCCCTGGCCCTCCCGCTCGTGCGGCCGGGGCTCGCGGCCATCGGCGTCTACACCATGCTTCCGATCTGGAACGACCTGTGGTTCCCGCTGATCCTCACCCCCAGCGAGAGCGTCCGCACGGTCACGCTGGGCACGCAGCTGTTCCTCGGGCAGTTCGTCAGCGACTGGAACGCCGTTCTGGCGGTGCTGACGCTGGCGGCGCTGCCGATGCTGGCCCTGTTCATCATCTTCTCGCGGCAGTTCGTCCGCGGTCTGACGTCGGGAGCGGTCAAGTGAACCGGACGCGGGTCGGTATCGTCGGCGCGGGCTTCATGGGTTCGGTGCACGCGGCGGCGTGGGCCGCCTGTCCGCAGGCCCGGCTCACCGCGATCGTCGGCGGATCCACCCACCCGCCCGCGCGGCTCGCCGAGGAGTACGCGATGAAGGCGTGCGCCGATCTCGACGAGCTCCTCGACCTGGTCGACCTCGTCGACATCTGCGTGCCCACCGACCGGCACCACGAGGTCACCGTCCGCGCGGCTCGCGCCGGGCGCGCCGTGGTCTGCGAGAAGCCGCTGGCACGAACACCCGGGGAGGCCGCGGACATGATCGCGGTGTGCCGGGAGGCCGGGGTGCCGCTGCTGCCCGCTCACGTCGTGCGGTTCTTCCCCGAGTACGCGGCCGCGAAGGCGGCGGTCGACGCCGGAGTGATCGGCGAACCGGCGGTGGTCCGGCTGACTCGGGCGACCTTCCAGCCGGCGAAGCCGGCGGGCAACTGGTACCTCGACGAGGCACGCTCGGGCGGACTCCCGCTGGACCTGATGGTGCACGATCTGGACTACGCCCGCTGGATCGCGGGCGACGTCGAGAGCGTGTACGCGCGCAGCGTCCGGGCCGCTCGCCCCGACGCTGCCACCGACCACGTCCTGGCCATCCTGCGGCACTCGTCGGGTGCGATCAGCCATGTCGAGGCGTCGTGGGCCTACCCTCCGCCGACGTTTCGCACCCGAGGGGAGGTGGCGGGCTCCGGCGGTGTCCTCGAGTTCGACTCCGACCGCAGCGCGCCGGTACGTCCGATCCTGCGGGCCGGCACGGGGTCCGGGGAGATGCCGCTGCCGTCCAGCCCGCTCGCCGAGTCACCGTATGCGGTCCAGCTGCGCCATCTCCTCGACGTCGTCCGCGGTGCGGCGGCGCCGATCGTCACGGCCGAGGACGCGCTCGCCGCGGTGCGCATCGCAGCCGCCGTCGGCCGGTCGATCGCGAGTGGCCGTCCCGCGAACGTGGAGGAGGTCGCATGAGAGTCGGGTTCCTGTCCACCGCCCACGTGCACGTCGACGCCTACGTCGGCAACGTCCGCGCCGCCGGCGCCGAGGTGGCCGGCGTCACCGACGACGACGCCGAGCGCGGCACCCGGTGGGCGGCCGCGCACGCGGTGCCGTGGTTCTCCTCGCCGGAGCAGCTGCTGGACGCGGGGGTCGACGCCGTCGTCGTCGGTTCCGAGACGGTGCACCACCGCCGTCTCGTGGAGCAGGCGGCGGCGGCCGGGGTCGCCGTGCTCTGCGAGAAGCCGCTCGCCACGACCGACGACGACGCCCGGGCCATCGTGGAGGTCTGCGCCGAGGCGGGCGTGCCACTGATGACCGCGTTCCCGATGCGGTTCAGCCCGCCACTGCGAGAGTCCGCCGCGCTGCTCGCCGACGGTGCGCTCGGCCAGGTGTACGCGTGCACCGGCACGAACCAGAGCGTGCTGCCGACCCGGCACGGCGCCTGGTTCGCCGACCCCGTGCTGGCCGGAGGCGGCGCCATCATGGACCACACGGTCCATCTCGCCGACATCCTGCGCTGGTACCTCGGCCACGATCCCGTCGAGGTGTACGCCGTCACCAACCGGGTCCTGCACCGCGACACCGTCACCGTCGAGACGGGCGGGCTGGTGATGCTCACCTATCCCGACGGCGTCATCGCGACGATCGACTCGAGCTGGAGCCGTCCCGAGGGCTACCCCACCTGGGGCGGCCTCACCCTCGGGCTGGTCGGCGAACACGGCGTGGTCGCCGTCGACGCCTTCAGCCAGCACCTCACCGTCCACGGCGGCTCGCTCGGGCAGCTCGGCTGGCCGATGTGGGGCTCGGACGCCAACCAGGGCATGATCGAGGAGTTCCTCGACGCCGCACGGCACCGGCGCACGCCATCGGTCACCGGCGAGGACGGACTGGCGGCAACGCGCGTGGCGTTGGCGGCGTACCGGTCGGCCGCCACGGGCGAACCGGTCGCCGTGGCGTAGCGACCTACGCGCTGTGCTGGGCGGCGGTGGCGCAGCGGGCGCGGCCGGCGAGGACGGTCAGCCCGGCGGGGTACGCGCCGAGGCTCGGCTCGGGGACCTGCGGCGGGTCGATCCAGCGGATCTCGGTGAGGCCGCCGTGGCCGTGGATGCGCTCGACGTCGTCGATGTCGTCGTAGATGCCGACGGACTGGACGTCGGAGCAGCACCAGGCGAGCGTGGTGCGGCCGGTGGGGTACTGCGTGCCGTAGGCGATGATGCCGGTGCCGGACACGCCGCTGAGGTCGTAACGGCGGTGCAGGGCGAAGCGGCGCGGGAGTTGAGCGGGCTGGCTCACGTGACTCGTTCCCCGTTTCGTTGATCAGGCGTGGCGGCCGGGACCTGGCTGGTCCGACCGGCCGCCACGCCGGCCTGTGGTGCGCGGGTCGACGGCCGCTCGGCGCACCCCGATCGCCATGGGCCGTCCCTCCGCGCTCTCTAGGAGATGTCACCAGAGTGACACTCACCACACGTCTCGCGCAGCGTCACCGCGGACGTGTGACACGTTGAAACATCGGGGGACACGAGACGCGCGGAGAAACGGACATTCACGACATGCGTCGCGGTACTGCCCATGACGGCGGCGTTGCGGCAGCATCTGGTCGTGGCACTGGTTCACTGATCGAAATGTGATCTGTGCAGCGACAACGAACGAAGGATGCAAGGCCGGTCCGCTTCGGCGCGCCCATATGTCTATCGGGTCCGCGGAGGTTTCGTCGCCCGAAGTCCTCGGCCGTGACATCCGGGCCGCGACTGTGACGCCGGTGCGTTCGGCCGGGCCATCACGAGGATTACCCGAGCATCACCACGGCTGTAGGGGTGTTGAAGCTCACGTAAGCCTCGTGATGTGGGCGATCCTGGGATGATCATCGCTGTCCACAGCCCGACACAGCGCGCCGAGGCGTGCTGAGCAGCGTCGCCCACGTGTCAGTGCGACGTTTCGGGGGCGAGGTAGGCGGCCGCCTGCAGGCGGAACAGCTCCGCGTAGTGGCCGTCGCGGGCCATGAGCTCGTCGTGCGAGCCGTGCTCGGTGACGCGCCCGCGCTCGAGGACGTAGATGCGGTCGGCGGTGCGGACGGTGGAGAAGCGGTGCGAGATGAACAGCACCGTCCGGCCGCCGAGCAGGTCGCGCAGCGACTGGAACAGCGCGTGCTCGGCCCGCGGGTCCAGCGATGCCGAGGGCTCGTCGAGGATGACGAACGGGGCGTCGCGGAAGAACGCGCGGGCCAGGGCCACCCGCTGCCACTGGCCCAACGAGAGGTCGCGGCCGCCCTTGAACATCTTCGACAGCGCGGTGTCCCAGCCGTGTGGCAGATCCTGGATGACGTCGGCGACGCCGGCCCGGCGGGCGGCCGCGGCGATCGCGTCGATCTCGTCCATCCGGTCGGCGTCGCCCAGGCCGATGTTCTCGCGGGCGGACAGGTGGTAGCGGACGAAGTCCTGGAAGACGACGGCCACGGAGCGGCGCAGCCCGGGTCGCGAGTACGCCGCGACGTCGATGCCGTCCCAGCTGATCGTGCCGCCGTCGGGCTCGTAGAGCGCCGCCAGCAGCTTGGCCAAGGTCGTCTTGCCGGAGCCGTTCTCGCCGACCAGCGCCACGATCTCGCCCGCGTTCAGCCGGATCGACACGTCGTCCAGCGCCGGTGCGGTGCTGCCGGGGTAGGTGAAGCTGAGGCCGTCGGCCCGCAGGGTCTGGAAGGACGGCGGCGCCGGCGCGCCTGCCTCGGCCTGCTCGGCCTCCGGCCGCATGGCCACGAACCGGTCGAGGTCGTCGAGGAACAGCCCGGACTCGAAGATCTGCTGCGCCCCCTTGAACAGCGTGCCGACCTGGGTGGCCAGCAGCCGGATCGCGACGATCGCCGCGCCGGCCTCGGCCAGCGTGACCCGTCCCCGCCCGACGAGCCAGACCAGCGCCAGCAGCGTCGCGGCCAGGAAGGCCGCCGACGTGAGGTTGCCGGCGACGGCCAGCCGGGTGCGGCGGCGCAGATGTGCCCGCAGGTCGTCGGTGTAGGCGGCGTAGACGGCGTCGAAGCGGGCGCGCAGCGCGCCGGTGAGCCCGTACGCGCGCACCTCCTTCGCCTCGTCGCGGCCGGTCTGCACCAGGCCGAGGTACTGGCGCAGCCGCAGCCGGGGCGTCTGGGCGACGGCGAAGTCGAACTCGAGACGGCTCTCGCGGCGGCTGGTGAAGAACAGCGGGACGCCGGCCAGCAGCAGGATCGGCAGCAGCGCCGGCTCGAGGCTGATGATCGCGACGGACAGTCCGACGCAGCCGGCCAGGCCGCCGGCCAGGCCGACGAGGCCCTGCGTGAGCTGGTACGGCCGGCTCAGCGCGTTGGTCTGCACCCGCTGCAGCCGGTCGTAGAACCCCGGCGACTCGAACGCCCGCAGCCCCACCGCCCCCGCGACGTCCAGCAGCTGCTGCCAGGTCGAGCGCAGCACCAGCTCCGACAGCAGCCGCTGCTGGTTGGCCTGGACCGCGGTCGCGACGGCCACCAGCGCCGTGACCCCGGCCAGCAGCACCACCGGCAGCACGACCGGTCCGACGCCGCCGCCGTCGCCGACGACCAGGATCGCGTCGAGCACCGACTTGACGATGAGCACCTGCGCCGCGATGACGGCCGCGCCGAGCAGCTGCAGCACCGTCGTGATCACGAAGGCCCTGCGATCGGCGGACCAGGTGAGCCGGATGCTGTGCCCGATCAGCGCGCGCAGCCGGCTCACCGACCGCCGCTGCCGCCGCGCCGACGCCGCGAGGTCGACATAGTCGTCGCTGGCCGGCGGGTCGTCGTCGGGCGGAGGGCCGGGGTGCGTCCGCCCGGCCGCGTGCCGGGGCGTCACGTCGCCGCCCGCGCGTGTGCCTCGACGGCGTCCAGGTAGGCGGCCAGCGCCGCGGCGTCGGCCGGCTCCCGCT
>NZ_QUAL01000163.1 GCF_003579925.1 Jiangella rhizosphaerae
CGGCGGCTGAGTGGCCGGCGGAGGCGTCGTCACCGGCTCCGCGACGGCGGGCGCGCCGGCGGCGGCCAGCGCGAGCCCCGCGGTGGCCGCGATGGCCGCCACGTGGCGACGTCTGAGGAACCGCATGCGCGTCGTGTCCCCTCCCGTGCCCGACGCGCGAGGCCCGGATGGGCCGAACGGTCCCGGCGACGAAGACGTTTGTCTGAGAACTTGATAGCCCATTTCGGGGACGCGCGCGAGCATCTGGGCAGATGTTCACCCGATCGGTACGCCTCGTAGGCTTCCGGCATGCCCACAGTCGTCCTGGTACGCCACGGCCGCACCACCGCCAACGTCGCCGGCGTGCTGGCCGGCCGCACGCCCGGCGTGGGCCTCGACGACATCGGCCGCGACGGCGCCGCGGCGCTCGCCAGGCGGCTGGCACCCGTCAGCCCGGCGGTGGTCGTCAGCAGCCCGCTCGAGCGGTGCGTGCAGACGGCGACGGCGATCGCCGACGGGCGCGAGGTCGTCACCGACGACGGCCTCGCCGAGTGCGACTACGGCGACTGGACCGGCCGGCCGCTGTCCGAGCTGCGCCGCGAGAAGCTGTGGAAGGTCGTGCAGGAGCATCCGTCCGGCGTCGTGTTCCCCGGCGGCGAGTCGCTGCGCGGCGTCCAGCAGCGCGCCGTCGACGCCGTCCGGACTCGCGACGCCGAGCTGGCCGAGCGGCACGGGCCCGGCGCGGTGTGGTTCGCCGTCTCGCACGCCGACGTCATCAAGGCCGTCCTGGCCGACGCGCTGGGCCTGCACCTCGACCACTTCCAGCGGCTGGTCGTCGACCCGTGCTCGGTCTCGGTCGTCTCGTTCACCGAGCGCCGGCCGTTCGTGCTGCGCGTCAACGACGTCGGCGGCGACCTCGGCTTCCTGAAGTCGCCGGCGCGGCGGCGACGCCGCGCCACCCGCACCGACGCCGTCGTCGGCGGGGGAGCGGGCGACGCGGCGCAGTAGATCATGGTTCGCGGGCGGTCGCGAGATAGGCTTTCTGACGTGGCCGCGCAGGTGTACCGATTCGACCAGCCAGAACGCTTCATCGCCGGAACCGTCGGGCGCCCCGGCGAGCGCTCGTTCTTCCTCCAGGCCCGCGACGCCACCAAGCTGATCAGCGTGCTGCTCGAGAAGGAACAGGTGTCGGTCCTCGCGGAGCGGGTCGACGACATGCTCGACGAGATTCTGCGCCGGGCCGGCGGGCTGACGTCCGTCCCCGCCGTCGCACCGCCCGAGCTCGACGACCTCGACCCCCTCGAGCAGCCGATCGTCGAGGAGTTCCGCGTCGGCGCCATGACCCTGCGCTGGGACACCGAGGACGAGCAGGTGGTGGTGGCCGCGTACGCCGTCGTCGACGACGACGAGTCCGAGCCGCCGGACGACCCCGACGAGTCCGACCGCGACGTGATGGTGGTGCGGCTGTCCGGTGCCGAGGCGCGGGCGTTCGTCAAGCGCGCCCAGGCGGTCGTCGCGGCCGGGCGTCCGCCGTGCCCGCTGTGCAGCCTGCCGCTGGACCCGTCCGGGCACGTCTGCCCCCGGCAGAACGGCTACCGGCGGCGGGGCTGACCGCCGTGGATCTGCTGAGCCTGCTCCGCGAGGGCGAGCTGACCGTCGAGGGCAGGCTCGTCGTCGCGTCCAACCTCACCCTGCTCGGCCGGGTGAGCCACGGCGACACGTCGGTGCGCTGCGTGTACAAGCCGATCAGCGGCGAGCAGCCGTTGTGGGACTTCCCCGACGGCACGCTGGCCGCCCGCGAGACCGCCGCCTACGAGCTGTCCGCGGCCGCCGGCTGGGAGCTGGTGCCGCCGACGGCGCTGCGTGCCGACGGACCCTTCGGCGCCGGCATGTGCCAGGCGTGGATGGACCAGGGCTCGTCGTCGGTGGGCGCGGGGCGCGTCGACGTCGTCCCTGCGTCGTCGTCCGTCGACGGGTGGCTGCCGATCCTCGAGGCCGTCGACGGCGACGGCTCGCCCGTGCTGCTGGTGCACGCCGACGACCCCGGGCTGCGCCGCCTGGCCGTCTTCGACGCCGTGGTCAACAACGCCGACCGCAAGGGCGGGCACGTGCTCACCGGCGACCGGTCCGTCGCGCCGTCGGTGGCCGACGTCGTCGGTGTCGACCACGGCGTCTGCTTCAACGTCGACCCGAAGCTGCGCACCGTCCTGTGGGGATGGGCCGGGTCGGCGCTCACCGAGGCTGAGCGGTCGGACCTGGAGCGGCTGCGTGCGCTGGTCGACGGCGCCCTCGGTGCGACGTTGAGTGCCCTGCTGGCCGAGGAGGAGGTCGCGGCGACGGCGGCGCGCATCGACGCGCTGCTGGCCCGCGGGACGATGCCCAGTCCCGAGGGGCGGATGCCGGTTCCGTGGCCGGTGTTCTGAGACCTTAGGCTGAGCGCATCATGCGAGCCTGGTCTGCCCCCGACGTGCCCGCCCTGCCCGGGCGCGGTCTGCCCGTCCGCCTGTACGACACCGCGACGGGGTCGGCCCGGCTGATCGAACCGGGGCCGGTGGCGACCATGTACGTCTGCGGCATCACGCCGTATGACGCCACGCACCTCGGGCACGCCGCCACGTACCTCGCGTTCGACCTGCTGGGCCGCGTGTGGCGCGACGCCGGCCACGACGTCCGCTACGTGCAGAACGTCACCGACGTCGACGACCCGCTGCTCGAGCGGGCCACCGAGACCGGGCAGGACTGGCGCGAGCTGGCCGACGCCGAGACGCGGCTGTTCACCGAGGACATGGCCTGGCTGCGGGTGCTGCCGCCGTCGGAGTACATCGGCGCCGTCGAGTCGATCCCGCTGATCACCCGGCTGATCCAGCGCATGGAGCCGTCGGTGTACGAGGTCGACGGCGACCTCTACTTCTCGGTGCGCACCGACCCCGCGTTCGGCTCGGTGTCGCGGCTGCCCGAGGCGGAGATGCGGGCGCTGTTCGCCGAGCGTGGCGGCGACCCCGACCGGCCCGGCAAGAAGGACCCGCTCGACCCCCTCGTCTGGCTGAAGGCCCGCCCGGGCGAGCCGTCGTGGGACAGCCCGTTCGGCCCCGGCCGGCCCGGCTGGCACGTCGAGTGCGCCGCCATCGCCATGGAGTACCTCGGCGTCCCGTTCGACGTCCAGGGCGGCGGCAACGACCTGATCTTCCCGCACCACGAGATGTCCGCGTCGCACGCCCACGTCGTCGCCGGGGCGTTCGCGTCGCTGTACGCGCACGCCGGCATGGTGGGCTACGAGGGCGAGAAGATGTCCAAGTCGCTGGGCAACCTGGTCTTCGTGCACCGGCTGCGGGCCGACGGCGTCGAGGCGGCCGCCGTCCGGATGGCGCTGCTCGACGCCCACTACCGCGCCGACCGCGAGTGGTCGGCGTCGGTGCTGACGACGGCGACGGACCGGCTGGCCCGCTGGCGGACGGCGATCGCGGCGGGCGCCGGGGCGCCGGCCGAGCCCGTGCTGGCCGAGGTCCGCGCGCGTCTCGCCGACGACCTCGACTCGCCGGGCGCGCTGGCCGCGATCGACCGCTGGGCCGCCACCCCCGGCACCGACCCCGCCGCCCCCGCCCTCATCGCCGCGACCGCCGACGCCCTCCTCGGCCTCTCCCTCTGAAATGATCACGTTCACCACGGAATCTCGTGCCGCACTACGCCTGTAATCGTGTCGAGGCTCGGGTAATCGTGGTGGCGTAGTGCTGTCCACAGGCGTGACGACACGACGGAGTTGTCCACAATTCGCGGATTCGCCCTGGCGCGAGGTGACCGCCTGAGGAAGCGTCTGCCTCATGGACGGAGCACTGCGGGCCATTGCCGCTCGCCAGCATGGAGTCATCGTGCGCGCTCAGGCCTTGGCCGCCGGTTACGACGACTCTGAGATCGCGCGCCGCCGGGCGGTCGGTGCCTGGACGGCGATTCGCCGCGGCGCCTACGTCGACAAGGCGCAGTGGGACGCCTTCGACGACCGCCAGCGGCATCTCGCGCTGTGCCAGGCGGCCATGCTCCAACTTGCGGTCCCTGCCGTCCTCAGCCATGTGTCCGCGGCGGTCTGGTGGGGGCTCCCGACCTGGAACGCGGACCTGACGACGGTGCACGTCTCCCGGCGCGATCGCCACGCGCCGCGGCTCGAGGCAGGCGTGCACCATCACGCCGGACGGCTCACGGACGACGAGGTCGCGGTCGTGGACGGAGTTCCGGTGACGCAGGCGGCTCGGACCGTCGTCGACGTCGCGCGGATCCTGCCGTTCGAACCGGCCGTGGTGATCGCCGACGCCGCGCTGGCCCGCTCGCTGGTGACCAAGGAGGGCCTGCGCGACATGCTCGACACGATGCGCGACTGGCGCGGTTCCCGTGCGGCCGGCCGGACGGTGGAGTTCGCCGACGGGCGTTCGGAGAGCGTCGGCGAGTCGCGCCACCGTGTACAGCTCGACCGCATCGGCCTGCCGCGGCCCGAGCTGCAGGTCGTCGTCGGCGGCGACGACGGCCCGGGGTACCGGGTCGACTTCTACTTCGAGGAGTACGCGACGGTCGCCGAGTTCGACGGCCGCGTCAAGTACGGCCGGCTGCTCGGGCCGGGCGAGGCCCCCGGCGACGCCGTATGGCAGGAGAAGCGCCGCGAGGACCGGCTGCGCGAGTACGGCCTCGAGATCGTCCGCTCGGTCTGGGCCGATCTCTATCAGGATGACGTCGTGGCGACCCGGTATCGCGCCGCCCTCGCTCGTGGTCGTGGGCGCGTCCTCGTCTGACCCCGTCCGTCACCACGATTACCCGAGCGTCGACACGGTTGCAGACGTAGTGCGACACGGGATTTCGTGCTGAACGTGATCATTTCCAGGTTGGTGGGGGTCAGGTGTCGCGGCGGCGGAGGTAGCGCTCGAACTCGCGGGCGATGTGCTCGCCGGAGGCTTCGGGGAGGTCGACGGTGTCGCGGGCCTCTTCGAGGCGGCGGACGTACTCGGCGACGTCGGAGTCCTCTTCGGCCAGTTCGTCGACGCCGTGCTGCCAGGCCTCGGCCTGCTCGGCGAGGTCGCCCATGGGCACCGGGAGGCTGAGGAGGTCCTCGACGCGCTGCAGCAGCACCATGGTCGCCTTCGGGCACGGCGACTGGGCGACGTAGTGGGGGACCGCCGCCCACAGCGAGACGGCGTCCAGCCCAGCCCGGGTGGCGGCGTCCTGGAACACGCCGACGATACCCGTGGGGCCTTCGTACCGGGACTGCTCGAGCCCGAGCGCCTCGGCCTGGTCGGGGTCGCTGGCCGAGACGGTGACGGGCACCGGCCGGGTGTGCGGGACGTCGGCCAGCAGCGCGCCGAGCGTGACGACCTGTTCGCAGCCGAGGTCGGTGGCGACGGACAGCAGCTCGGCGCAGAACGCCCGCCACCGCATGTTGGGCTCGATGCCGCGCAGCAGGACGATGTCGCGGTCGTGCTCGTCGAGGCTCACCACCGACAGCCGGGTGGTGGGCCACTGGATGCTGCGGTTGCCGTGGTCGTCGACGCTGACCAGCGGGCGGTTGACCTGGAAGTCGTAGTACTCGTCGGGGTCGAGCGCGGCCACGGCGCCGGCGTTCCAGACCCGCTCGAGATGCTCGATGCCCGCCGTCGCGGCCTCACCGGCGTCGTTCCACCCCTCGAACGCCGCGATCAGGACAGGATTGCGCAGCTGCCGCGCTTCGTCGTTCTCCATCGCGCTCGTCTCCCTGCCTGGAAGGGTCGCCTCGTCATCGGGGACTGACGTCAGGCCTCGCGGCCGGCTGCCAACACCTCCGTCGTCCTCTCGACCAACCCTACGGCTCCCGCGCGCGAAAGGCGCGCCGACTCCATCCCAAAATCAGAGACGATTCGTCCGCATGGCGGACGATTCCTTGTGAGCAGGCCGTACGGCCCTAGTCTGGCGGGATGCGGGGGAGCCTGAGGGAAGCCTTGTCCCGGCGCGTCGTGGTGGCCGACGGCGCCATGGGAACCATGTTGCAGGCGGCCGACCTGACCCTCGACGACTTCGAGGGCCACGAAGGCTGCAACGAGATCCTCAACGTCACCAGGCCCGACGTCGTCCGGCACATCCACGACGCCTACTTCGCCGTCGGCGTCGACGCGGTCGAGACGAACACGTTCGGCGCCAACTGGGCGAACCTGGGGGAGTACGGCATCGCGGACCGGATCCGCGAGCTGGCCGAGGCCGGCGCCCGTCTCGCCCGCGAGGTCGCCGACGACTGGTCGACGCCCGACCGCCCGCGCTGGGTGCTCGGCAGCGTCGGCCCGGGCACGAAGCTGCCCTCGCTGGGGCACGTCGACTTCGCCACGCTGCGCGACGCCTACCGCACGCAGGTCGAGGGCATGCTGGCCGGCGGCGTCGACGCCGTCCTCGTCGAGACCGCGCAGGACCTGCTGCAGGCCAAGGCCGCCATCATCGGCGCCCGCCGGGCCATGAAGGCCGCCGGCGCCGAGGACGTCGCCCTCATGGTCAACGTGACCGTCGAGACCACCGGCACCATGCTGCTCGGCTCGGAGATCGGTGCGGCCCTGACGGCGCTCGCGCCGCTGGGCGTCGACCACATCGGCCTCAACTGCGCCACCGGCCCGGCCGAGATGAGCGAGCACCTGCGCCACCTCGCCCGTTACGCCCACACGGGCCTGTCCTGCATGCCCAACGCCGGCCTGCCGGAGCTGACGGCGAACGGCGCGCACTACCCGCTGACGCCGCAGCAGCTGGCCGACGCGCACGACCTGTTCACCGCCGAGTACGGGCTGTCGCTGGTCGGCGGCTGTTGCGGCACGACGCCGGAGCACCTGCGCCAGGTGGTCGAGCGGGTGGGCGGCCGCGAGCTGACGCGGCGCACCCCCAGCGACGAGCCCGGCGCCGCCAGCCTCTACCAGCACGTCCCGTTCCGCCAGGACACCTCCTACCTGGCCATCGGCGAGCGCACCAATGCCAACGGCTCCAAGGCGTTCCGCGAAGCGATGCTCGAGGGCCGGCTCGACGACTGCGTCGAGATCGCCCGCGCGCAGACCCGCGACGGCTCGCACCTGCTCGACCTGTGCGTCGACTACGTCGGGCGCGACGGGACGGCGGACATGCGCGAGCTGGCCGCGCGGCTGGCGACGGCCAGCACGCTGCCCCTGGTGCTCGACTCCACCGAGCCGGCGGTCATCGAGGCCGGCCTGGAGTGCCTGGGCGGGCGCAGCGTCGTCAACTCCGTCAACTACGAGGACGGCGACGGCCCCACGTCGCGCATCCGGAAGATCATGCCGATCGTCCAGGAGCACGGCGCCGCCGTCGTCGCGCTCACCATCGACGAGGAGGGCCAGGCCCGGACGGCGGAGTGGAAGGTGCGCGTCGCCGAACGGCTGATCGAGCAGCTCACCGGCGAATGGGGCATGCGCATCGAGGACATCATCGTCGACTGCCTGACGTTCCCGATCGCCACCGGCCAGGAGGAGACCCGCCGCGACGGCATCGAGACCATCGAGGCGATCCGCGAGCTCAAGCGCCGCCACCCGAACGTCCAGACGACGCTCGGCGTCTCGAACGTCTCGTTCGGACTCAACCCGGCCGCCCGCGCCGTCCTGAACTCCGTCTTCCTCGCCGAGTGCGTCGCCGCCGGGCTGGACTCCGCGATCGTCCACTCCGCCCGCATCCTGCCGGTGTCGCGGATCCCCGAGGAGCAGTACCAGGTCGCGCTCGACCTCGTCTACGACCGCCGCACGCCCGACTACGACCCGCTGGCCCGGTTCCTCGAGCTGTTCGAGGGTGTCACCTCGGCGACGGAGGACCGCGCGGCCGCGCTGGCCGGCCTGCCGCTGTTCGAGCGGCTGGAGCGGCGCATCGTCGACGGCGAGCGCAAGGGCCTGGAGGCCGACCTCGATGAGGCCCTGCGCGAGAAGCCGGCGCTCGACATCGTCAACGACACCCTCCTCAACGGCATGCGCACCGTCGGCGAGCTGTTCGGCAGCGGCCAGATGCAGCTGCCGTTCGTGCTGCAGAGCGCCGAGGTGATGAAGGCCGCCGTCGCCTACCTCGAGCCGCACATGGAGCGCGTCGAAGGCGAGGACGGGACGAAGGGCACCATCGTGCTGGCCACCGTCAAGGGCGACGTCCACGACATCGGCAAGAACCTGGTCGACATCATCCTGTCCAACAACGGCTACTCGGTGGTGAACCTCGGCATCAAGCAGCCGATCAGCGCGATCCTGGAGGCCGCCGAGGAGCACGACGCCGACGTCATCGGCATGTCCGGCCTGCTGGTGAAGAGCACGGTCGTCATGAAGGAGAACCTCGAGGAGATCAACCAGCGCGGGCTGTCGGCGCGCTGGCCGGTCATCCTCGGCGGCGCGGCGCTGACCCGCGCCTTCGTCGAGGACGACCTCGCCGAGCTGTACGCCGGTGAGGTCCGCTACGCCCGCGACGCGTTCGAGGGGCTGCGGCTGATGGACGCGATCGCCAGCGTCCGCACCGACCCGGACAAGCAGCTGGCCGACGTGCTGCCGGCGCTGCGCAAACGCCGGGTCGCCCGCACCTCCGTCACCGACCGCGACACCGCCGACGACGGTGCCGACGTGCGCTCCGACGTCGCCACCGACAACGCCGTGCCGGTGCCGCCGTTCTGGGGCACCCGGGTGGTGCGCGGCCTGCACCTCGCCGACTACGCGGCCTACCTGGACGAGCGCGCCACGTTCATGGGCCAGTGGGGCCTCAAGGGCACCCGCAACGGGCCGTCGTACGAGGAGCTGGTCGAGACCGAGGGGCGGCCGCGGCTGCGGCTGTGGCTGGACCGGCTGCACACCGAGAGCATCCTCGAGGCGGCCGTCGTCTACGGCTACTTCCCGGCCGTGTCCGAGGGCCGCGACCTCGTCGTCCTCGACCCCGAGGACCACCGCAAGGAGCTGGAGCGGTTCAGCTTCCCGCGGCAGCGCCGCGACCGCCGGCTGTGCCTGGCCGACTTCTTCCGGCCGCGCGAGTCCGGCGAGGTGGACGTCGTCGCGTTCCAGCTGGTCACCATGGGGTCCGGCGTGGCCGAGGCGACGGC
Organism: Jiangella rhizosphaerae; assembly: GCF_003579925.1. Classification (GTDB taxonomy): domain Bacteria; phylum Actinomycetota; class Actinomycetes; order Jiangellales; family Jiangellaceae; genus Jiangella; species Jiangella rhizosphaerae. The sequence goes on from NZ_QUAL01000163.1 coordinate 9,035, forward strand.
GAAGCTGTTCGCCGAGAACTCCTACCGCGACTACCTGGAGCTGCACGGGCTGTCGGTGCAGCTGACCGAGGCGCTGGCGGAGTACTGGCACGCCCGCGTCCGCGACGAGCTGGGCTTCGCAGCCGAGGACGACGCCGAGCTCGGCGGCATCCTCAAGCAGGCGTACCGCGGGTCGCGCTACTCCTTCGGCTACCCGGCCTGCCCCGACCTCGCCGACCGCGTCAAGCTCGTCCGGCTGCTGCGGCCCGAGCGCATCGGCGTCGACCTGTCCGAGGAGCTGCAGCTGCACCCGGAGCAGTCGACCGACGCGCTGGTCGTCCACCACCCCGAGGCCAAGTACTTCAACGCGACGTGACACCGCCCGCGGGCCCGGCGGGAGACAGGAACGACGGGCCGCGCGGACGGGGAACCGTGGCGGCTGCGACGGCGGTCGCGGAATCGCCTCAGCCGGGCATGCCGCCGGGCATACCGTTCGTCTCCGGCCGGCCGGCCTGCTCGGTGACGGCGAACCGGACCGAGCCCTCCGGGTCGACCGACGCGTCGAGCGCCTTGTCGTCGAGCATGGCCGCGGCGTCGGCGTCGAGGAACAGCACCGCGCCGCCGTCGTCGAGGATCTGGTCGCCGACCTCAGGGGCGGGCCGCAGCTCGAGGTCGAGGCCGCCGTCGGCGTTGGCCGCGATGCGCATGCCGGTCCCGGTGGGCAGGTCGTCGCGGCCCTCGATGTTGCGGATGACCGCGGCGGCGTTCTGGGTGAGTGTGAGCATGGTGAAACGCACCTCCGCTGGGGTGCGCACCAGCGCACCCGTTGTCTTCGGTGTGGGGAATGGTCGGCATCGGCGCCGATGCCCGAGAGACGCGGGCCGCCGGACGGGCCCGCGGTGGTACGGCGGGGGTTATCGATCCTCTCCCGGCCGACACACGCCGGTTGACGAGCCGCTCGCACCACCCACGCTTCCCGCTGACGGCCGATCCGTCAAGCGAGGCGCGGCCGACGTCGGCGGTTTCGGTCCGAGGAGAGCGGCATGGGACCATGGAGTACGTGACTTCGCCACTGCCTGCCGCCGTCCTGTGGGACATGGACGGCACCATCGTCGACACCGAACCGCTGTGGATGGGCGCCGAGGAGGCCCTCGTGCTGCGCCACGGCGGCACCTGGACCGACGCCGACAGCCTCTCGCTCGTCGGCAGCGACCTGCTCGAGTCCGCGGCCTACATCCGCGAGCGCGGCAACATCCCGATGACGCCGCCGCAGATCGTCGACCACATGGTGGGCGAGGTGCTGAAGGGCATCGGCGACGGCGTCACCTGGCAGCCGGGCGTGGTGGAGCTGCTGACGGAGCTGCGTGCGCTCGGCGTGCCGCAGGCGCTGGTGACCATGTCGTACCGCCGCCTGGCCGAGGCGGTCGTCGAGCAGCTGCCCGCGGGCCTGTTCGGCGCCGTCGTCACCGGTGACGAGGTGACCAACGGCAAGCCGCACCCCGAGCCCTACCTGACGGCGGCCCGCGAGCTCGGCGCCGACCCGGCGGAGTGCGTCGTCATCGAGGACTCGCCGCGCGGCGCGGCGGCCGGTCTGGCCGCCGGCGCGCTGGTGCTGTCGGTCCCGAACGCGGTCGCGGCGGTGCCCGAGCCGGGGCTGGTGGTCATCGACTCGCTGGCCGGCGTCCGGGCCACCGACCTGCTCGCATTGTTCGACGATGCCGCTCTTGATCGAGTGTAATGTCACACTGTCATTTCGCATTGTCGATTTCCACGGAATGTTGCGAAATCGCGATGTCATCCTGACAACTCGGTGACTGCCCATCACACCCGCAGGAAGTACTGTCACAGGCCAACCGGTCGGGAACACCGCCCGGCAGTCGAGCTGTGTGAGGTGTGACATGCGTGGCATGAGCCTGAACCGCAGGCTGGCCGCGGGAGCCGCGGCCGGTGCACTGGCCCTGGGGCTCACGGCGTGTGGCGGAGACGACGACGACGGCTCCGCCTCCGGCGAGGGCGGCGGCACGCTCGTGTTCGCCGGTTCGGCCGATCCGGTGATCCTGGACGGCGCTCTGGTCAGCGACGGCGAGTCGACTCGCGTGATCAACCAGATCTTCGAGGGCCTGGTCCGCAGCGAAGAGGGCGGCACGGAGATCGAGCCGGCGCTCGCCGAGTCCTGGGAGGCCAGCGAGGACGGCCTGACCTGGACCTTCACGCTGCGCGAGGGCGTGACGTTCCACGACGGCGAACCGCTGGACGCGGAGGCCGTCTGCTTCAACTTCGAACGCTGGTACAACTTCACCGGCGTCCTGCAGAGTCCCGCGGTCTCCTACTACTGGGGCACCGTCATGGGCGGGTTCGCCGCCAACGAGGACCCGGCCATGGGCGAGAGCCTCTACACGGGCTGCACCGCCGAGGACGAGCGCACCGCGGTCATCACGCTGTCGCGGCCGTCGTCGGCGTTCCTGTCCGCGCTGGCCATGCCGGCGTTCACCATCGCCAGCCCGGCCGCGCTGCAGGAGTTCGAGGCCGACGCCGTCAGCGGCACCGGCGAGTCGCCGTCGTTCGACGGCACGTTCGGCTACGAGCACCCCATCGGCACCGGCCCGTTCCAGTTCGAGTCGTGGGAGCGCGGCAGCGAGGTGCGGCTGAGCAAGTACGAGGACTACTGGGACGAGCCCGCGCAGGTCGACGAGCTGATCTTCACGGTCATCCCGGACGGCCCGGCCCGCCGGCAGGCGCTGGAGAGCGGCGAGATCGACGGGTACGACCTGGTCGACCCGGCCGACGTCGAGCTGCTCGAGAGCGGCGGCTACCAGATCCTGCGCCGCCCGGCCTTCAACGTCGCCTACATCGGCTTCCAGCAGAACTACCCGCCGTTCGACAACCTGCAGATCCGGCAGGCCATCGCGCACGCGATCGACTTCGACAACATCATCCGGACCAACTACCCCGAGGGTGCGGTCCGGGCGACGCAGTTCATGCCGCCGGAGCTGTTCGGCTGGGCCGACGACGTCACGACGTACGACTACGACCCCGACCGCGCCCGCGAGCTGATCGCGCAGTCCGGCGTCACGAACCTGACGCTGCCGTTCTGGTACCCGACCGACGTCACCCGCCCGTACATGCCGAACCCGCAGGCCAACTGGGAGCTCATGGCGGCGGACCTCGAGGCGGTCGGCTTCACCATCGAGCCGCACACGGCGCCGTGGAACCCGGACTACCTGGACGCCACCCAGACCGGCGGGACGCCGATGTTCCTGCTGGGCTGGAACGGCGACTTCGGTGACCCCGACAACTTCATCGGCACGTTCTTCCAGGACGTCAACCCGCAGTTCGGCAGCTTCGACAACCCGGAGATCTTCGCCAAGCTCGACGAGGCGGAGGCGGAGACCGACCAGGACCGCCGGGCCGAGCTGTACCAGGAGGCCAACCGGCTGATCATGGACTTCGTCCCGGGCATCCCGTACGTCCACAGCGAACCGGCCATCGCCTTCCGCGAGGGTGTGGACGGCTTCGTGCCCGACCCGTTGTCGAACGAGAGCTTCTCCACCGTCACCGTCGATTGAGGGCTGGATGCTCAAGTTCGTCGTACGGCGGCTCCTGCTGCTCGTCCCGATCCTGTTCGGGCTGTCGGTGCTGCTGTTCGTGTGGCTGCGCGCGCTCCCGGGAGGGCCGGCTCAGGCCCTCCTGGGGGAGCGCGCGACCGCCGAGTCCGTCGCCCGGATCGAGGCCCTCTACGGCCTCAACGATCCCTGGTACGTCCAGTACTGGAAGTTCCTCAGCGCCGCGGTCCAGCTCGACTTCGGGAACAGCGCCCGCACCAACCGCCCGGTGACCGAGGAGATGGTCCGGACCTTCCCGGCCACGTTCGAGCTGGCGATCGCGGCGCTGATCTTCGCCATCGGCATCGGGATCCCGCTGGGCTACTACGCGGCGAGGAAGTACGGCAGCTGGCTGGACAACCTGTCGGTGTCCGGCTCGCTGCTGGGCGTCGCGGTGCCGGTGTTCTTCCTCGCCTACATCCTCAAGTACGTGTTCAGCGTCCAGCTGGGCTGGTTCCCGACCCAGGGGCGGCAGGACCCGCGCATCGACGCGGACCATCCCACCGGGCTGTACGTGCTCGACGGCATCATCACGGGGAATCTCGAGGCCAGCTGGGACGCCATCATGCACCTGGTGCTGCCGGCCATCGCGCTCGGCGCCATCCCGCTGGCCATCATCGTCCGCATCACCCGGGCCAGCGTGCTCGACGTCGTGCACGAGGACTACGTGCGCACCGCCGAGGCCAAGGGCCTGTGGGAGCGCACCATCACCCGCCGGCACGTGCTGCGCAACGCGCTGCTGCCCGTGGTCACCGTCATCGGGCTGCAGGCGGGGCTGCTGTTCTCCGGGGCCATCCTCACCGAGACGGTGTTCGCCTTCGACGGCGTCGGCCGGTTCATCGCCGAGGCCATCAGCAACCGCGACTACGCCGTCCTGCAAGGATTCATCCTGGTGATCGCGGCGATGTACGTCGTCGTGAATCTCCTCGTCGACGTGTCGTACGGTCTGATCGACCCACGAGTACGGGTGAGGTGATCGCATGAGTCTGTCCGAAGTCGAGGCGACCACCGAGTCCGAGCAGGTCGAACAGCCGGCCGGCAATCTTCGCAAGGAGGCCTGGAAACGGCTGCGCCGCGACCCCGTCGCGCTGGTCGGGTTCGGGCTGATCGCGTTCTTCGTCCTGGTGGCGATCTTCGCGCCGCTCATCGCGCCGTACGCGCCCGACGCCCAGCCCGGCCGCGGCATGATCACCCCGACCAGCATCCCGGGCCCGTCGGCGGAGCATTGGTTCGGGCTGGACGCGTCCGGCCGCGACGAGTTCAGCCGCGTGGTCTACGGCGCCCGGCAGTCGCTGCTGGTCGGCGTCGTCGCGACGCTGTTCGGCATGGCCGGCGGCCTGCTGCTGGGCGTCCTGGCCGGCGCGTTCGGCGGCAAGGTCGACGCCGTCGTCATGCGCATCGTCGACGTCATGCTGTCGATCCCCGGCCTGCTGATGGCCATCGCCATCGCGGCGCTGCTGGGTGCCAGCCTGTGGTCGGTGATGATCGCCATCGCGATCATCAACGTGCCGGTGTTCGCCCGGCTGCTCCGGGGCCAGATGCTGGCGCAACGCGGCTCCGACTACGTGCTGGCCGCGGTGTCGATCGGCGTGCGGAGACGGCCGATCGTGCTCGGGCACATCCTGCCGAACTCGATCTCGCCGGTCATCGTCCAGGCGACCCTCACGCTGGCGACGGCGATCATCGAGGCCGCCGGCCTGTCGTTCCTCGGCCTGGGCAGCGCCGACCCGCGGGTCCCCGAGTGGGGGCGCATGCTCGCCGACACCCAGCGCTACCTGGCCTCCGCGCCGCACCTGGCGTTCTTCCCCGGCATCGCCATCGTCATCGCCGCGCTGGGCTTCACCATGCTCGGCGAGCGGCTGCGCGAGGCCATCGACCCGAAATACCGGCGGTGAGCGTGATCGACTCCGAACCCCTGCTCGACGTCCGCGAGCTGTCCGTCACGTTCACCCGCAAGGGCGGGCCGACGGTGCGCGCCGTCGACGGCGTCTCGTTCACCGTGCGGCCGGGCGAGACCGTCGGGCTGGTCGGCGAGTCGGGCAGCGGCAAGTCGGTGACGTCGCTGGCGGTCATGGGGCTCCTGCCGCGCCGCGGCGTCGAGGTCGGCGGCCAGGTGCTGTTCGACGGCGACGACCTGCTGACGCTGCCGCGCGACCGGATGCGCGACATCCGCGGCCGCGACATCGCCATGGTGTTCCAGGACCCGATGTCCTCGCTCAACCCGGTGGTGCCGATCGGCGTGCAGGTCACCGAGGTGCTCGAACGGCACCAGGACCTGTCGGGCGACGCCGCCCGGTCGGCGGCCGCGGAGCTGCTGTCCCGCGTCGGCATCCCCGATCCCACCCGCCGGCTCAAGGAGTACCCGCACCAGCTGTCCGGCGGCATGCGCCAGCGCGCGCTGATCGCGATGGCGCTGGCCTGCCGGCCGCGGGTGCTCATCGCCGACGAGCCGACGACGGCGCTCGACGTCACCATCCAGGCGCAGATCATCGAGCTGCTCAAGGAGCTGGTGCAGGACACCGGAGCCGCGCTGGTCATGATCACGCACGACCTCGGCATCGTCGCCGGGCTCTGCGACACCGTCCACGTGATGTACTCCGGCCGCATCGTCGAGTCGGCCGGGCGGCGCGAGCTGTTCGCGCAGCCGCGGCACCCCTACACCGGCGGACTGCTGGCGTCGGTGCCCCGGCTCGACGCCCCGCGCGGCAGGCCGTTGCACCCGATCCCGGGCTCGCCGACGGACGTGCTGCGCTGGTCGCGGGGGTGCGCGTTCGCCCCGCGCTGCCCGAACCGGATCGAGCCGTGCACCGACGGGCCGCCGCCGCTGGAGTCCATCGGCGGACGGTCGCTGCGCTGCCTGAACCCGCTGGCCGAGACCGAGGAGGTGGCCGCGCGATGAGCGAGGACGTCCTCCTCTCCGTCCGTGACCTGGAGGTCCACTTCCCGATCAGGTCCGGGATCATCGTCGAGCGCCAAGTCGGCGCCGTGAAGGCCGTCGACGGCGTCGACCTCGACATCCCGCGGGGCGCCACCGTCGGGCTGGTGGGGGAGTCCGGCTGCGGGAAGTCGACGCTGGGCCGGGCGATCCTGCGGCTCGTCGAGCCAACGGCGGGGTCGGTGACCTTCGACGGTGTCGACGTGCGCGCGCTGGCCGGCGAGGAGCTGCGCCGCACGCGCCGGCAGATGCAGATGGTCTTCCAGGACCCGATGGCCAGCCTCGATCCGCGGCAGAACGTGCAGTCGGTGATCAGCGAGCCGCTGCGGGCCCACGGCGTCGGCGGCGACCACAGGGCCAAGGTGCGCGAGCTGCTCGACGTCGTCGGGCTGCCGGCGTCGGCGGCGAACCGGTACCCGCACGAGTTCTCCGGCGGCCAGCGTCAGCGCATCGGCATCGCGCGGGCCATCGCGCTGGAGCCGCAGCTGATCGTCGCCGACGAGCCGGTGTCGGCGCTGGACGTGTCCATCCAGGCGCAGGTGGTGAACCTCCTCGAGGAGCTGCAGGACCGGCTCGGGCTGACCTATCTGGTCATCGCGCACGACCTCGCCGTCGTCCGGCACATCGCCGACGTCGTCGCCGTCATGTACCTGGGCGGGCTGGTCGAGCAGGCGCCGTCGGACGACCTGTACGCCACGCCACTGCACCCGTACACGAAGGCGCTGATGTCCGCGGTGCCGATCCCGGACCCCGCGGTGGAGGACACCCGGCAGCGGATCCTGCTCCAGGGCGACCTGCCCTCGCCGGCCGACCCGCCGCCCGGCTGCCGCTTCCACACCCGGTGCCCGTTCCGCCAGCCCACGCGCTGCGACGACGAGCGGCCGGCGCTGCGGACGGTGGCCGGGCACCCTGACACGCACCGGGTGGCCTGCCACTGGGCCGAGGAGATCGAGGCCGGGCGCATCCGTCCGGCCGCCGAGGCCGTCGTCGACCCCGACCCGGCGCCCGATCCGGACCCGGCGCCCACCACGGGCCCCGCGCCCGACCCCGCCCCGCGTGCCGGTTGACGCTTCTATGTCAAGCTGCTGGTTGTTGGCAGGTCGCGGGTGGGAAGTCGTGGCGGAGTTCGCGGTGGATGACGTCGG
>NZ_QUAL01000167.1 GCF_003579925.1 Jiangella rhizosphaerae
GCTCGGTGTGGCCGTGGCCGGTGGCCGCCGGCTCGCCGCCACGGGTGCGGCGGCGGCCGCCGCTGCGCCGCTGGGGCTGCCGGCTGCGCGCCTTGCCGGTCTCGCCGAGGTCCTCGAGCTGCTCGGCGTCGAGACCGGCGCGCGTGCGCTCGGACCGCGGCAGCGTGCCCTTGGTGCCCGGCGGGATGCCGAGGTCGTGGAAGAAGTGCTCGCTGCTGGAGTACGTCTCGACCGGCTCGGGGTAGGGGAGGTCGAGTGCGTCGTTGATGAGCTTCCAGCGGGTGAGGTCGTCCCAGTCGACGAACGTGACGGCGACACCCGACGCGCCGGCCCGGCCGGTGCGGCCGATGCGGTGCAGGTACGTCTTCTCGTCCTCGGGGCAGGTGAGGTTGACGACGTGGGTGACGCCCTCGACGTCGATGCCGCGGGCGGCGACGTCGGTGGCCACCAGGACGTCGACCTTGCCGCTGCGGAACGCCCGCAGCGCCTGCTCGCGGGCGCCCTGGCCGAGGTCGCCGTGGACGGCGGCCACCGCGAAGCCGCGGTCCTTCAGCTCGTCGGCGAGCCGCTGGGCGGCCCGCTTGGTCTGGCTGAAGATCATGGCCAGGCCGCGGCCCTCGGCCTGCAGCAGGCGCGCGACCATCTCGTCCTTGTCGAGCTGGTGAGCGCGGTAGACGAACTGCGCCGTGGTGGGGACGGTCTGCGTCTCGTCAGGGGACTCGGCGCGGATGTTCACCGGGTGCCGCATGTAGCGGCGGGCCAGCCCGATGACCGCCGCGGGCATCGTGGCCGAGAACAGCATGGTCTGGCGCAGTTCCGGCGTGAGCGCGATGAGCTTCTCGACGTCGGGCAGGAAGCCGAGGTCGAGCATCTCGTCGGCCTCGTCGAGCACCAGCACCTTGACGTGGCTGAGGTCGAGGTGACCCTGCGCGGCGAGGTCGAGCAGCCGGCCCGGCGTGCCGACGACGACGTCGACGCCCTTGGTCAGAGCGTTGACCTGCGGCTCGTAGGCGCGGCCGCCGTACAGCGTGGTGATGCGGACCTTGCGCACCGTCGACGCGGTGGTGAGGTCGCCGTTGACCTGCACGGCCAGCTCGCGGGTGGGGGTGACGACGAGCGCCTGCGGCTTGCCCGGCTCGTTGGCCAGGCCGTAGTCGCGGTCGCCGGGTGCGACGATGCGCTGCAGCAGCGGGATGCCGAAGGCGAACGTCTTGCCGGTGCCCGTCCGGGCCTGACCGATGAGGTCACTGCCGGTGAGAGCCACCGGGATGGCCATCTCCTGGATGGGGAAGGCCTCGGTGATGCCGACGCGCTCGAGCGCCTCGGCGATGGGTGGGAACACACCCAAGTCGGTGAAGGTTGTCAGGGCGTCTCGCCTCATTCGTCGCTGGGACCCCGAGGCCGCGAGACGGCGTGCACGCGACGCGCCACCGGGCCGCGCGCCGGCGATCGTTGCCGGCGGGCCCAGAGGCCGCGTGGTACGCGTACGGACGTCCGGTTCGTCCCCAGGGGGCGCCCGTTTTCGCCCGGACGCCATCTATACCATCGCCCAGTGTAACGGCAAGTGGAATGGTGTGCTGTTCACCGTCATCCACGCCACGCCGTTATCGTTGCGATCGTGAGCGCGAGCGACGCCTTCGACGACCCCGCCTACCGCGCCGGCGTCGTCGATCTGCTCGGCCTGCTGGGGCTGGGCGAGCTGATGGGGTTCGAGCGCATGGCCGCCGACGCCGGGCTGGCGCCGACGCTGGCCGACAAGGCCGCGCTGGCCGGCATGGCGGTCACCGAGTTCCACCACTTCGAACGCATCCGTGACCGCCTCGACGAGCTCGGCGCGCCGGTCGACGAGGCGATGGCGCCGTTCCGGGTGCCGCTGGAGCAGTTCCACGCCAACACCGCACCGGCGGACTGGCTGGAGGGGCTGGTCAAGGCCTACGTCGGCGACGGCATCGCAGCCGACTTCTACCGCGAGGTGGCCGAGACCGTCGACCCCGCGACGCGGCAGCTGGTCATCGACGTGCTCGCCGACGCCGGCCACGCCGACTTCGCCGTCGGCCGGGTCCGCGAGGCGGTCGACGCCGACCCCCGCCTGGCCGGACGGCTCGCGCTGTGGGCCCGCCGCCTGGTCGGCGAGGCGCTCGCCCAGGCCCAGCGGGTCGCCGTCGACCGCGACGCTCTGGCGGCGCTGCTGGTGGGCGGCGTGGACCGGCCGGGCATGGACCTCGCCGAGCTCGGTCAGCTGTTCGCGCGCATCACCAAGAAGCACACCGACCGGATGACGAAGCTGGGTCTGTCCGCCTGACGTCGGCGTCGCCCTTCTGCGTTGGCTCCGTCCCCCTGCTGCCCGATTGTCTTGGCCGCGCACGCGCGCCTCAAGTCCGCGCGCGTTGTGGTGGGGCTTGTGCTGTGGTTGGGGCGCTTGGACTTGACCCGCGCGCCCGCGGCTAAGAACGGGCAGCGATCAGGGGGACGGGGGCAGTGTGGCGACGGTCGTCTGGGGCGTCGGCCCGGTTTCTGTGTGAGTTTGGTGTCGTGGAGCGTCCACCTGGTGAGATTTCACCGTGATTTGGGGGCCATCACGAGGATTACTCCAGCGTCAACACCCCTACAGTCGTGGTGATGCTCACGGAATCCTCGTGATGTAGGCGATCGTTGATGATCATCGCCGTCCACGACCCGACAAAGCACGCGAAACGGGCACGACAACGGTGAGGCGTGCCCACATCCTCCCCGTCCCCTGATAGCTGCCCGTTCTTGGCCGCGGGCGGGTGAGTCAAGCGGTCATCGTCGCGCGAAGCGCCGTCAGTCCGCTTGGCGCGCCCGTCCGCGGCAAGAGAATGGGGCAGCAGGGGACGGGGAGCCTCGGCCAACGTCACGACCCCAGCGAACGCCAGCCAACGCCCAGGGACGGCGCAAGGCGGTCACCTTGCGCCGTCCACCGGTGCGGCGCTCAGACGGTGCCGAAGCCGACCCGGCGCTCGACCGGCTCGCCGATCTCGACGTACGTCAGGTGCGCGGTGCGGACGAGCAGCCGCCGGCCGCGCTCGTCGGTGAGGTCGAGCAGCCCTTCCTTGTCGGTCATGGCGTCGCGCACCACCCGCTCGATCTCCTCGGGCGACTGGCCGCTCTCGAGCACCAGTTCCCGCGTGGCGTTGTGCACGCCGATCTTGACCTCCACGGCCACCTCTTTCTCCCCTCGGGCCCAAGGACCTGCTCTGTCGGTGTGGTGAACCTCAGGCTAGTCGAGCCCATTCCGCCACCGTCGTGGTGTGCGCCGCGAGCGTAATCAGGCGTCGCGCTTGGGGAAGCCGCGGATGCCCCGCCAGCCCAGCGTCGCGACGAGTTCGGCGGCCGCCTCGCGCGGGATGCTGCCGCCGGAGGCCAGCCAGTAGCGGGCGGTGACCTGGGCGATGCCGACCAGGCCGACGGCGAGCAGGTTCGACTCCTCCGGCGGCAGGCCGGTGTCGTCGGCGATGATCTGGCTGATCTCCTGGGCGCACAGTTCGGTCAGGCGGTCCAGCCGCTCGCGGACGGCCGGCTCGTTGGGCAGGTCGGACTCGAACAGCAGCCGGTAGCCGCCGGAGTCGTTGTCGACGAACTCGAAGTAGGCGCCGACGGTGGCGATGACGCGCTGCTTGTTGTCGTCGGTGGACGCCATGGCCCGGTGCAGGATGGCCAGCAGCTCGTTCTTGCTGGCGTCGAGCAGGGCGATGTAGAGCTCCAGCTTGCCGGGGAAGTGCTGGTAGAGCACCGGCTTGCTGACGCCGGCGCGGTCGGCGATGTCGTCCATGGCCGCGGCGTGGTAGCCCTGTGCGACGAACACCTCGCGGGCGGCGCCGAGCAGCTGGGTCCGGCGCTGGTCCCGGGGCATGCGGATACCGCGGGCCGGCATGGCGGGCACGGTCGTCACGGCACTCCTCGGGTCGGAGATATGCCGGGATCGTATCGTTCCCGGCGGCGAGGCCTCGTCCCGAGCCGGCCGCGACGTCTCGCAGCGGCGGCCGGTGCCACACGGGGAAGCCTCAGCGGTAGTCGTCCTCGTCGAACTCGACCGGCAGGCGTTGTTCCTGCGCATCGGCGGGGTCGACGCCCTCGGGGACGTCCGCCGCGGCGTCCTCGGGATCGTCCGCGTCGTCCACCAGGTCGCGGAGCTGCTCGGTGAGATCGCCCTCGGCGACCTCGAGGTCGTCGTTCCAACGCTCTGCCACTACGCACCTCCCGGACCCGTGCCTCTCACCGACGGTACCCGCTCAGCGTGCCCACAGTCGGTGGTGTGCCAACATCGGAGTGTGGAACGGATCGAGGCCTGGCCGGGAGAGCTGCGGACGCTCTCGACCGGCCGGCGCGTCTTCGTCCGGCACACCACGCCGACCGGAGGGGACGACGGCGACGCCACGCCGCTGGTGTACGTCCACGGACTGGGCGGCTCGTCCACGAACTGGACGGCGCTCATGCGCGAGCTGCGCGACGACGCCGAGCAGTGGGCCCTCGACCTCCCCGGGTTCGGCGAGTCGCCGCCCGGCGACCACCACAGCGTCGCCGAGTACGTCGCCGACGTCGTCGCGTTCCTCGAGACGTTCGACCGGCCGGTGCACCTGGTGGCGAACTCCCTCGGCGGCATGATCTGCGTCTACGTCGCCTCGCGGCGGCCCGACCTCGTGCTGACGCTGAGCCTCGTATCGCCGGCGATGCCGCAGTACCGGCTGCCGTGGGCCGCGCAGGCGACCGCCGTCATGGCCATCCCCTGGCTGGGCGAGCGGATCCTGACCCGGCTCAACGGCATCCCCACGGAACTGCAGGCGGCGCGGCTGGCCGCGGTGCTGTTCGCCGACCCGTCCGTGATCCCGGTGGAGGAGCTGGACTTCGCCGCCGAGCAGCGGCTGCGCTGGGCGGGGCTGTCGCACTCCGAGGCCGTCATGCTGGCCGCGCTGCGCTCGATCGTCATCGAGTACACCCGGCCGCGACGGCGGTCGGCCTGGCGGGCCGCCGGCCACATCCTGCGGCCCACGCTGGTGATCGTCGGCGGGCACGACACCCTGGTCGGCTCGTGGAGCCGGGCGCGGTGGCGGCGGACGCTGCGGTATGCCCGGCTGGTCTACATGCCGAACACCGGGCACGTCGCGATGATGGAGCGCCCGCACGCCGTCGCCGAGGTCATCCGCGAGTTCGTGCGCGACGCGTCCAGGATCCGGACATCGGCGTCCACCAGGCGAACACTCGATCAGGGAATGCGACCCGCCGTGGCACCGTTGGCACAGGAAAGAACCCAAGCCTCGAACTGACGGAGCCGATCGTGTCCCTGCCTCCTCTGGTGGAGCCCGCCCCCGAGCTCACTGTCGATGAGGTCCGCCGCTACTCCCGGCACCTCATCATCCCCGACGTCGGCATGGCCGGGCAGAAGCGGCTGAAGAACGCGAAGGTGCTGGTCGTCGGTGCGGGCGGGCTCGGCTCGCCGGCGCTGCTGTACCTCGCCGCCGCCGGCGTCGGCACGCTGGGCATCGTCGAGTTCGACGAGGTCGACGAGTCCAACCTGCAGCGGCAGATCATCCACGGGCAGTCCGACGTCGGCCGGTCGAAGGCGCAGTCCGCGCGTGACTCCGTCAAGGAGGTCAACCCGTACGTCAACGTCGTGCTGCACGAGACGCGGCTCGACAACGACAACGTGCTCGACATCTTCGCCGGCTACGACCTCATTCTCGACGGCACCGACAACTTCGCCACCCGCTACCTGGTGAACGACGCCGCCGTCCTGCTCGGCAAGCCGTACGTGTGGGGCTCGATCTACCGGTTCGAGGGCCAGGTCAGCGTGTTCTGGGCCGAGCACGGGCCGAACTACCGCGACCTCTACCCCGAGCCGCCGCCGCCCGGCATGGTGCCGTCGTGCGCCGAGGGCGGCGTGCTGGGCGTGCTGTGCGCGTCCATCGGCTCGATCATGGTCACCGAGGCGATCAAGCTGATCACCGGCATCGGCGACCCCCTGCTCGGCCGGCTGATGATCTACGACGCGCTCGAGATGAACTACACGACGCTGAAGATCCGCAAGGACCCGTCCGCCGAGCCGATCACCGAGCTGATCGACTACGAGGCGTTCTGCGGCACGCTCAGCGACGAGGCCGCGGAGGCCGCCGCCGACGCCACCATCTCGGTGGCCAAGCTGAAGGCCTGGCTCGACGAGCGCGAGCGCGGCGAGCGCGACTTCCTCCTCGTCGACGTGCGCGAGCCGAACGAGTACGAGATCAACCGCATCCCCGGCGCGGTGCTCATCCCCAAGGGCGAGTTCCTCACCGGCGAGGCGCTCGAGAAGCTGCCCCAGGACAAGCAGGTCGTGCTGCACTGCAAGTCGGGCATGCGCTCGGCCGAGGCGCTCGCGGTGATCAAGGGCGCCGGACTGGCCGACGCCGTGCACGTCGGCGGCGGGGTGGCGGCCTGGGTCAACCAGATCGACCCCTCCCAGCCCTCGTACTGACGCCCGCCGTGATCATTCCGGGCGGGGTCAGAGCAGGTCGCGGCGCTGCATCTGGGTCCACAGCACCCAGCCGGGCAGGATCGGCAGCCAGAACGACACCAGCCGGAACACCAGGACCGCCGTCACGGCCGTCGTCGCGCCGACCCCGAGGGTGCTGACGCCGGCCGTCAGCGCGGCCTCGACGGCGCCCAGGCCGCCGGGGGTCGGGACGGCCATGCCCAGCGTGTTGCCGACCAGCTGGACGACGGCCATGGCGGCGAGGTTGGCCGCCCCGCCGACCGCCTTCAAGCAGGTGTAGAAGCAGAGGATCAGGCTGGCCGACTGCAGCACGATGCCGGCCAGCGCCACCAGCAGCTTGCGCGGGTTGCTGAGCACGTCGAGCAGCCGGGGCAGGCCGCGCTCGGCGAAGTCGCTCCACAGCGCTCGCATGCGCACCCGTACCGGCGGGATCAGCGCCAGCACGGCCGCGGCCGCCAGCACGATCAGCACGATGATCAGCGTGTTCAGCGACGGGTCGATGTCGGGCGCGGCCGACGACCCCGAGACGACGCCGAGGATGCCGATGACGGGGAACGTGATCGAGACGTTCGCGACCTGGTTGGCGGCGACGCTCGCCGCCGCCAGCGGCGCCGCGACGCCGGCCTTCGTCAGCACCCGGATGTTGATCGCGACGACGCCGACGGTGGCGGGCGCGAACAGCCGCAGGAAGCCCAGCGACACCTGGGCGCCGACGACCCGCCAGAACGGCACCTTCTCCGGCACGAACCCGAGCAGCGCGAACGTCGCCCCGATGTAGCTGGTGAACATCAGCACGATCGCGATGAACAGCCACCGCCAGTCGGTCTGCGACCACAGCTGGGTCAGCGACACGTCCGACAGCTGGGTGCCGACGAGGTAGACGGCGAACACCACGCCCACACCGGTGAGCAGCGACAACGGCCGCAGGCGCTGCAGCCGCACCGGCTCGTCGGGCTCCTGGCCGATGCTGCTGACCAGCCCGTCGCGCAGCTTCGTGAGCACGTCGCGGCGGCCCTTGAGGTCCAGCCGGGTCGAGCGGGCCAGCGCCACCGGCTGCAGCAGTGGGATCGCGGCGCTGACGACGTCGCGGCCGAGCACGTGGATCGCCGTCTTGATGGTGCGGTCGACGCCGACGACCAGCGCGCACCCCACCAGCGCCTGCGCGAGGTCGGCGCGGATCGCCAGCTCCGGCGCGGCCACCTCGCCGCCGGACGGGTCGAGCAGCCACACCTTGCCGGCCTCGGAGATGAGGATGGTCCGCCCGGAGATGCGCCGGTGCGCCACCTCGTTGCGGCGCAGCCGGCCCAGCTGCCGCCACAGGTCCTCGAGCATGGCGTCGCTGACCTGGTCGGCGGTCATCTTGCTGAGGATGGTGCCGGGCACGTGGTCGTAGACGATGGCGGCGGCGTCTGACCCGATCCGCAGGACGTTGCGCAGCTTCGGCGTGCGTGCGCCGGCCCGCGAGACGGCGAGGGCCTGCAGCGTGATCTGGTTGACGGCGTTGCGCATCGTCACCATCTGGCGCGGCAGCACCTCTTCGCGGGTGCGGATCTGGTCGGCCGCCCGCACGACGATGCCGGCGCCGTCGTTGTCGCGGTCGAGCACGAGGACACCGAGCGACCCCTGCGAGCTCTCGGCGATGTAACGGCGGTACTTGTCGACGGGGTCGGCGCGCAGCGACGTGACGTCGTAGCCGTTGTCGCGCAGCACGGCGGCGACCTTGTGCCCGTTGGGCGCCAGCGACGGCTGCCCGCTGACCAGCCGCACGAGCAGGCCCATCGCCCGTCCGACGCCCAGCGACACCAGCAGGCCGCCGACGGTGACCTCGCCCTGGAACAGCCAGACGGCGAAGCTGCCGGCGATGGCGAACGCGGCGACCTGCCGCGTGCGCGGCAGCTGCAGCCGCGAGACGACCGTCATCATCGCGACCAGCAGGGTGGGCATGGCGGGCACGGCCGTGCCGTCGAACCCGTCGACCACGGGCACGAAGGTGTCGTGCAGTCGCTCCGGCGCCGGCCCGGCCAGCCAGTTGGACAGCAGGGCGGCCGCGACGGACGCCAGCGCGCCCGCGGCCAGCAGTTCGACCGTCGTGCGCATGCGG
This sequence comes from Jiangella rhizosphaerae, assembly GCF_003579925.1. Classification (GTDB taxonomy): domain Bacteria; phylum Actinomycetota; class Actinomycetes; order Jiangellales; family Jiangellaceae; genus Jiangella; species Jiangella rhizosphaerae. Next base: position 8,586 of record NZ_QUAL01000167.1, read on the forward strand.
CCCCGGACCATCAGCAGGAACACCAGCACGGGCGGCAGCAGCAGGCTCGCCAGCTCCGATGCCAGCGCGATGAAGTCGATCGGGCCGCTGGGGACGACGCGGTTGAGGTCGGCGAGGTCGGCGGTCAGGCTGGTCAGCGTCCGCTCGGCCACGACGGCGAGCGCCGCCAGCGCCGTCATGAGGACCAGGACGAACACCAGGCGCAGGCCGTCGATCGGGCGACGGGTACGACGGGGCAGCGGCGGCTCCTCGACCACGATCTTCCCGGCCGGAACCCGCCGCGCGCGTGTCGCCTCGGTCGTCTCCGTCATCGCAGACCGATCGTCGCATGCGGGCGGGCCGCTCATGGCGACGACCCGCGAGTCAGAGCAGGTCGCGCCGCCGCATCTGGGTCCACAGCACCCAGCCGGGCAGGATCGGCAGCCAGAACGACACGATGCGGAAGACCAGTACCGCCGTCACCGCCGCCGACGCAGGCACGCCGAGTGTGCTGACGCCGGCGGTCAGCGCCGCCTCGACCGCGCCGAGGCCACCGGGGGTCGGCACGGCGGTGCCCAGCGTGTTGCCGACCAGCTGGACGACGGCGAGACCGGCGAGGTTCACCGTCTCGCCGACCGCCAGCAGGCAGGCGTAGAAGCAGAGGATCAGGCTGACCGTCTGGCCGAGGATGCCCCCCACCGCCATGGCCAGCTTGCGCGGGTCGGTCAGCACGTCCAGCAGCCGCGGCAGGCCGCGCTCGGCGAAGTCGCTCCACAGCTCGCGCAGGCGGGCGCGGACCGGCGGGATGATCGCGACGACGGCGGCGGCCAGCAGCAGCCCGAGCACCACGATCAGCGTGCTCGACGACGGCAGTCCCGGCAACGCGTTGTAGCCGGAGATGACCGCCATCACGGCCAGCAGCGGGAACGTGACGGCGACCTGCGCCACCTGGTTGGCCGCGACGCTCGCCGCGGCCAGCGGCGCCGCGACGCCGGACTTCGTCAGCAGCCGGATGTTCATCGCGACGTTGCCCACCGTCGTCGGCGCCATGAGCCGGAGGAAGCCGATCGCCACCTGGGCGCCGACGACCCGCCAGAACGGCACCCGCTCCGGCACGAAGCCGAGCAGGCCGAGCGCCATGGTGACGTAGTTGGCGAACATCAGGCCGACCGCGAGGATCAGCCACCGCCAGTCGGTGCGGTCCCACAACTCGGTGAACGACACGTCGGACAGCTGGGTGCCGACCAGGTAGACCGCGACGACCGTGCCGACGCCGGTGAGCAGCGACAGCGGCCGGATGCGTTGCAGCCGCAGCGGCTCGGCCGGCGCGCCGAGCCGGTCGACCAGGCGGTCGCGCAGCCGGATCAGCACCTCGCGGTGGCCCTTGACCTGCTGCCGGGTACCCGGCGTCAGCGCGATCGGCTGCAGCAGCGGGATGGCCGCGCGCACGACGTCGGGGCCCAGCACCTCCAGCGCGGTGTCGACGACGCGGTCCGGCCCGGCGACGATGCTGGTGGCGGTGAGCGCCTGGGCGAGGTCGGTGCGCATCGCGACGTCGCTCGCGGCCAGCTCGCCGCCGGACGGGCTGAGCAGCCAGACGCGGCCGTCGTCGTCGACCATGATGGTGCGGCCCGACAGCCGCCGGTGCGCGACGTGGTTGCGGCGCAGGTCGCCGAGCTGGCGCCACAGGTCGGTCAGCATGGCGTCGGTGACCTGCTCGCCGCTCAGATCGCTCAGCGCGGTGCCGTGGACGTAGTCGTAGACCAGCGCCGCGGAGTCGCCGTCGATCCGTAGGACGGTGCGCAGCCCCGGCGTGCGGGCGCCGGCCCGGGCGACGGCGAACGACTGCAGCGCGATGCGGTCGATGGCGTCGCGCAGCGTGAGCGTCTGCCGGGGCAGCACCTCCTCGCGGGTGCGCAGCCGGTCGACGGCCCTGGCGATGGTGCCGGCGCCTTCGTGGTTGCGGTCCAGCACCAGCACGCTGTACCGGGCGTCGGGCGTCTCGGCGGTGAGGCGGCGGTACTCGCCGGACGGGTCGGCGCGCAGCGCCTTCAGCTCGTAGCCGGCCTCCTCCAGCGTGGCGGCGATCTTCTGCCCACTCGGCGCGAGCGACGGCTGACCGCCCACGATGCGCACCAGCAGCCCGGCCGCGATGCCGATACTGGTGGCGATCAGCAGCCCGCCGACGGTCGCGTCGCCCTGCAGCAGCTGGACGGCGAACGTGCCGGCGATGGCGAACAGCGCGACCTGCCGCAGCCGCTTCACGTCCAGCTGCGACACGACGGTGACGACCGCGACCAGCAGCGCCGGGTAGGCCGGCACCGGCGTGCCCTCGACGCCGTCGACGACCGGCACGAGGCTGTCCTGCAGCCGCTGCGGCGCCGGGCCGGTCAGCCACTCCGACACCAGCGCGGCGGTGACGGACGCGGCGACACCGGCCAGCAGCAGCTCGACGGTGGTGCGGACCCGGCCGCGGATCATCAGCACCGCGACCAGCACGATGGGGATGACGACGCCGGCCAGGTTCGCGGTGAAGTCGACGATGCCGACGACGCTGCCCGGCACCCGCGTGTTGAGGTCGGCGAGGTCGGCCGTGATCGACGTCATCGTCCGCTCGGCGATGATCGACATCGCGACCAGGCCGGTCAGGACGCCGCTCACGATGAGCAGCGACAGCACGTCGGCCGGCCGCCGGGTGCGCGGGGGCAGCGGCGGTTCGTCGACCACGATCTCGTCGGCCGACGTGCTGGGTGGGTCCTGCGGTTCTGTCATCGAAGGAGCATCGTTGCACGCCGGGTGGCCGCCGTCGGTCAGGCACCATGGGCGGATGGACGACGAGTACGCCGAGGCGGTGCTGAGCGTGGTCGAGCGGATCCCCCCGGGCCGCGCCATGTCGTACGGCGCCATCGCCGACGTCGTGGGTTCCTCGCTCGGCCGGGGCGGGCCGCGGCAGGTCGGGACCGTCATGTCGACGGTCGGCGGGACGGTGCCGTGGTGGCGCGTGGTGACGGCGGCCGGCCGGCCGCCGCGCGGGCACGAGGTGCGGGCGCTGGCGGAGTTCGCGGCGGAGGGCACCCCGCTGACGCGCGACGGCGAGCGCGTCGACCTGCGACGTGCCGCCTGGTACCCCGACTGAGACGGGGAGCCTGCGTCCTGGGTGTGGCGCGCGTCCTGGGTTTGAGTCGCGCCTTCGGGGCCGAATCGGGGGTTCGGCGGCGCCTCAGACCCAGGACGAGCTGCAGACCCAGGAAGTGAAGCGTCTTGGACGCCGCGAGTCGCCTTCTCTCGGGAGCCGTCTTCGGGGGTGTTTGGAGGCCGGTTGCGGTTATCGAGGACGGCCGACGGCGTCGAAGCCGCGGTGTCCGGCACGAGAACGGAGGGGCAGCAGGGGGACGGGGAACCGGCGAACTCGGCGAACTCTCGCGACCGGCGCGGGACCGCGACCCTGTCGGACCCGCGTGGTGAGATGAGAGCGATCGCCCGAGACGACCGAGAGGAGCCGCCGCCGGTGAGGCGTCCCGCAGCCGTGCGTCTGGTCCGCACCGTCCGGCCCGAGGCACCGCCGGTCCGCCTCGACGACGCCCAGCGGGCGGCCGTGGAGCACCGCGGCGGGCCGCTGCTCGTGCTCGCCGGCCCGGGGACGGGCAAGACCACGACGCTGGTCGAGGCGGTCGCGCATCGGGTCGAGCACGACGGCCTCGACCCCGATCGCGTGCTGGTGCTGACGTTCAGCCGCCGGGCCGCCGGTGAGCTGCGCGAGCGCATCGCCCGACGCCTGGGTCGCACCATCCGCGAGCCGCTGGCCCGCACGTTCCACTCGTACGCGTTCGGCCTGCTGCGCCGCGAGGCAGTCGCCCAGGGCGAGCCGTCGCCGCGGCTGCTGGGCGGTGCGGAGCAGGACGTCCTCATCCGCGAACTGCTGCGCGGCGACGTCGAGCAGCTGGGCGCCGACTACTGGCCCGACCACCTGCGCCCGGCGCTGCTGACCCGCGGTTTCGCCGCCGAGCTGCGCGACTTCCTCATGCGGGCGGTCGAGCGCGGTCTAGGTCCGGACGAGCTGCACGCGCTGGGACGCCTGCACGGCCGCGACGACTGGCTGGCGGCGGCCCGGTTCGCCCGGCAGTACGCCGGCGTCACGGCGTTCCGCTACCCGCCCACCTTCGACCAGGCCGAGCTGGTGCGGGCCGCCGCCGGGCTGCTGCGCGACGACCCCGCGCTGCTGCGTCGCGAGCGCGAAGCGCGGGCGTTCGTCGTCGTCGACGAGTACCAGGACAGCGACCCCGCGCAGGAGGACCTGCTGCGGCTGCTGGCCGGCGGCGGCCGCGAGCTGCTCGTCGTCGGCGACCCCGACCAGTCCATCTACGGCTTCCGGGGCGCCGAGCCCGAGGCGATCCGCCGGTTCGCCGACCGCTTCACCGCCGCCGACGGCTCGCCCGGCGAGGTCATGGCGCTGACAGTGTCGCGGCGGTGCGGGCCGCGGCTGCTGGCGGCGTCGCGACGGGTCGCCGCGCGGCTCGGCGGCCTGAGCCGGCACCGCGAGCTGCGCGCCGCCGCTTCGGCCGACGCGGGGGAGGCCGACCGGGCCTCCGTCCATCTGCTCGCCAGCGCCAGCCAGGAGGCCGCGTTCGTCGCCGGGCGGCTGCGGGCCGCGCAGTTGCTCGACGACGTGCCGTGGGACCGCATGGCGGTGCTCGTGCGCAGCGCGTCCGCCATCCCGGTGCTGCGCCGCGCGCTGGCCGGTGCCGGCGTACCGGTGAGCGTGCGCATCGAGGACGTCCCGCTGGTCGACCAGCCGCCGGTGCGGGCACTGCTGACGGTGCTCGAGCTGGCCACCGGGCTGCGCGAGCTCGACGTCGAGACCGCGCTCGACCTCATCACCGGGCCGCTGGGCGGGGCCGACGCGCTGGCCGTGCGGCGGCTGCGGCAGGAGCTGCGCGCCCACGAGCTCACCGCGGGCGGCGGCCGGGCCTCGGGCGAGCTGCTGGTCGAGGCCCTGACGCACCCCGACGAGCTGCGCTTCCTCGATGACCACGCCGTCGCGCCCGCCACGCGCATCGCCGGCCTGCTCACCGCTGCGCGCGAGGCGGCCGCCACCGAGGGCGCCACCGCCGAGGACGTGCTCTGGGCGGTGTGGACGCGGTCCGGGCTCGAGGCCCGCTGGACCCGCGCCGCGCTGTCCCGCGGCCGGTCGGCACCGGCCGCCGACGCCGACCTCGACGCCGTCGTCGCGCTGTTCGACGCCGTCGCGAAGTACGTCGACCGCATGCCCGGCGCCCGGCCCGAGGGATTCGCCGAGCACCTGCGCGACCAGCAGCTGCCGGCCGACACCTACCGCCCTGGCGGCCCGGCCACGCCGTCGGTGAGCATCCTCACCGCGCACGCCGCCAAGGGCCTGGAGTGGGACGTCGTCGTGGTCGCCGGCGTGCAGGAGGGCGTCTGGCCCGACGTCCGCGAGCGCGGCAGCCTGCTCGGCACCGAGTCGCTGGTCGACCTCGTCGCGCACCGCGACGACTCCGCCGTCACCCGGGCCAGCGCCCGGCTGGCCGAGGAACGCCGGCTGTTCTACGTCGCCGTCACCCGGGCCCGCCGGCGCCTCTACGTCACCGCGGTGTCCAACGAGGAGTCGCAGCCGTCGCGGTTCCTCGACGACATCGACCCGCTGCCGGCCGACGGCGCCGTCGAGCGGCTGGTGCAGCCGCCGGGGCGCGGGCTCGACCTCCCCGCCGTCGTCGCCGAGCTGCGCGGCGTCGTCTGCGACCCCGGCCAGCCCGAGGAACGGCGCCGCGGCGCCGCACACCAGCTGGCCCGGCTGGCCGCCGCCGGCGTGCCGCAGGCCGACCCCGACGAGTGGTACGGCCTGCGCCCGGTCTCGGCCACCGAGCCGCTCGGCCATCCCGACCAGCCGGTGCGGGTGTCGCCGTCGAAGGTCGAGGAGTTCAACCGGTGCGAGCTGCGCTGGCTGCTCAAGGCCTGCGGCGCCACCGACTCCGACCTGCGGCGGGCCGGCATCGGCTCGCTGCTGCACGACCTCGCCGAGCGGGCCGCGGTCGAGGGCTGGTCCGACGACAAGCTGCTCACCGAGCTCGACAACTCCTGGCCCGGCATCGACGCCGGCGAGGGCTGGGTGGCCGCGCGCGAGTACGGCCGGGTCCGCGACATGGTGCAGCGGCTGGGCCGCTGGCTGCGCGAGAACCCGCGCTCCATGGTCGGCGCCGAGCTCGACTTCGACGTCCGCATCGGCGACGCCCGGCTGGTCGGCCGGGTCGACCGCCTCGACGCCGACGCCGACGGGCGGCTGGTGGTCGTCGACTACAAGACCGGCGTCTCGGCGCCCACGACGGCCGAGGTGGCCGAGCACGCCCAGCTCGCCGCGTACCAGCTGGCCATCCTGCACGGCGGGTTCGACGCCCACACCGGCGGCGAGCGGCGCAGCGGGGGAGCGAGCCTGGTCCAGCTCGGCAAGGACGCCAAGGGCCAGGCGAAGGAGCAGTTGCAGGGCGCCCTTCCCGACGACGGCGAGCCGACCTGGGCGCACGAGCTCATGGAACGCACGGCCGAGGGGATGCGGCAGCCGACGTTCCGGGCCGAGAAGGGCGGCTGGTGCGGGTTCTGCCCGGCCCGGCCGTCGTGCCCGGTCTGGCCCGAGGGTGAGCAGGTGACGCCATGACGACGGTGACGATCTCGCCGACGGAGCTGGCCCGCCGCCTCGGCCAGCCCGATCCGACCCCGGAGCAGGAGGCGGCCATCGCCGCACCGCTCGCGCCGGGCGTCGTCGTCGCCGGCGCCGGGTCCGGCAAGACCGAGACCATGGCCGCGCGGGTGGTCTGGCTGGTCGCCTCCGGCCTGGTCCGGCCCGAGGATGTGCTCGGCCTGACGTTCACCCGCAAGGCCGCGCGCGAGCTGGCCGCCCGCATCCGCCGCCGGCTGGCGCAGCTGGCCGCCCGCGGACTGGTGCCGCCCGACCTCCTCGACGGCGAGCCGACCGTCCTCACCTACGACGCCTATGCCGGGCGCATCGTCGCCGAGCACGCGCTGCGGCTGGGCCGCGAGCCCGGCGCCCGGCTCATCACCGAGGCGGTGGCCTGGCAGTACTCCCAGCGGGTGGTGTCGTCCTACGACGGCGACATGGAGGCCGTCGGCTACGCGCCGTCCACCGTCGTGCAGAAGGTGCTCGACCTTCACAACGAGCTGGCCGGGCACCTGGTCTCACCGGAGCAGGTGCGCGACTACGCGGCCGGGCTGCGGGCGCGCATCGAGTCGCTGCCGAAGGCGAAGGGCCAGCGCACGAAGGACCTGCTCTACGCCGACGTCGCGAAGGGCCTGGCGGTGCAGGACGCGCGGGTGGCGCTGCTGCCGGTCGTCGAGGAGTTCCGCGCCCGCAAGCAGGCCGACGAAGTGCTCGACTTCGCCGACCAGGCCGAGCTCGCCGCCACCCTGGCCGCGCGGTTCCCCGAGGTCGGCGAGGCCGAGCGGGCCACCTACCGCGTGGTGCTGCTCGACGAGTACCAGGACACCAGCCACGCGCAGCTGGTGCTGCTGCGGTCGCTGTTCGGCGGCGGCCACCCGGTCACCGCGGTCGGCGACCCCTGCCAGTCCATCTACGGCTGGCGCGGCGCCAGCGCCGGCACGCTGACGTCGTTTCGCCGCGAGTTCCGGCCGTCCGGCGACGGCGACGGCGAGGGCGCGCTGGCCCGGCTCGACTCCCTGACCACCAGCTTCCGCAACGGCGCCGAGATCCTGCAGGTCGCGAACCGGCTGTCGCAGCCGCTGCGGGCGCAGGGCCTCGACGTCCCCGAGCTGACGGCGTTCCCCGGCCTGCCGCCGTCCACCGTCGTCGCCTCGCTGCACCTCACGGCGGACGACGAGGCCGCCGACGTCGCGCGCCGGGCCCGGGCGTTCTGGGACGCCTCCGGCGACGGCCGCACGGTCGCGGTGCTGGTCCGCAACCGCAGCCAGATCCCGCGGCTGGAGTCCGCGCTGCGCGCCGTCGACCTTCCGGTCGAGGTCGTCGGCGTGGGTGGCCTGCTGGCCACGGCCGAGGTCGGCGACGTCGTGGCGACGCTGCGGGTCGTCAACGACCCGTCCCGCGGCGACGCGCTGATGCGGCTGCTCACCGGCTCGCGCTGGCGCATCGGGCCGCGCGACCTCGACGCGCTGGCCCGCTGGGCGCGGCGGCTCGGCCGGCCCGACGAGTCCGGCGGCGTCAGGCGGCCGACCATGCGCGAGGCCGCCGCCGAGGGCATCGCGCTCGACGAGGTCGACGAGCTGAGCATCGTCGACGCGCTCGACGCGCTGCCGCAGGGCGGCGACTGGTTCTCACCCGAGGGCGACCGCCGGCTGCGCGCGCTCTCGGCCGAACTGCGCGAGCTGCGCACCCGCACCGGCCAGTCGCTCACCGAGCTGGTGCACGACGTCCAGCGCACGCTCGGCCTCGACGTCGAGCTGGCCGCCCGCCGCGGCCCGGGCGGCCGGGCCAACCTCGACCGCTTCCTCGACGTCGCGGCGGAGTTCGAGTCGCGCGGCGACGCGCCGACCCTGTCGGCGTTCCTCGCCTACCTCGACGCCGCCGAGACCGCCGAGCGGGGGCTCGCACCCGGCGAGGTCGAGGTCTCCGGCGACCGCGTCCAGGTGCTCACGGTCCACGGCGCCAAGGGCCTGGAGTGGGACGCCGTCTTCGTCACCGGGCTGGTCGACAAGGTGTTCCCGTCCGGCGGCGAGAAGCAGCGGGCCTGGCTGGGCGACCCGGGCGAGCTGCCGTACGCGCTGCGCGGCGACGCCGGGTCGCTGCCGCCGCTCGACCTCGCGGGCGTGGCCGACCAGGTGGGCGTGCGCGACGCCGTCGACGCGTTCTACGGCGATGCCGCCGCGGCGGCCCGGCTCGAGGAGCGCCGGCTGGCCTATGTCGCGGTCACGCGGGCGCGGCGGCTGCTGGTCTGCTCGGGCTACTGCTGGGACGACGCCACCCGGCCGCGCGAACTGTCGATGTTCCTGCACGAGATCAAGGTCGCCTGCCAGGAAGGCGCCGGCGAGATCGGCGTGTGGGTGCAGGCGCCCGACGACGACGACACCAACCCGCTGGCCCAGAACGTCCGCGAGCTGCGCTGGCCGTACGACCCCCTGGGGCAGCGGCGCGCGCTGCTCGAGGAGGGCGCCGCCCTGGTCCGGGCGGCCCAGGGCGCCGTCGACGGCGTGCTGTTCGACCTCGAGCAGCCGGCCACCGAGTGGGACGCCGAGGTCGAGCGGCTGCTGGCCGAGCGGGAACGGCACTCGTCGCTGCGGCCCATCGACGTCGCGCTGCCCGAGCACCTGTCCGTGTCGCAGCTGGTGGCGCTGCGCGAGAGCCCCGAGAACCTGGCCCGGGCGCTGCGCCGGCCCGTGCCGCGGCCGCCGGCGCCGCTGGCCCGCCGGGGCACGCTCTTCCACGCCTGGCTCGAGTCGCGCTGGGGCGCGCCGCGGCTGGTCGACGTCGACGAGCTGCCGGGGTTCGCCGACGACGGCGCCGCGCCCGACCGCGAGCTGGCCTCTCTGCAGGAGGCGTTCCTGCGCAGCGAGTGGGCCGGGCGCACTCCGGTCGAGGTCGAGGCGCCGTTCGAGCTGCTGGTCGGCGGTGTGCTGCTGCGCGGCCGGGTCGACGCCGTCTTCACCACCGACCACGGCGGCATCGACGTCGTCGACTGGAAGACCGGCCGGCCGCCGGCGACGGACGAGGAGGCCGCCGCGCGGACGGTGCAGCTGGCCGCGTACCGGCTCGCCTTCGCCCGGCTCTACGGCCTGCCGCTCGACCACGTCGGCGCCGCGTTCCACCATGTGCGCCAGGACGTCACCGTCCGGCCGGCCGACCTGATGGACGAGGCCGAGCTGACGGCGCTGGTGAATGCGGTGCCGGCGGCGGACTAGCCCAAGGCCGACCGCGAGGTCCCCGACGGACAGCGAGTCCCACAAGGCGAAAGGGGAGCGGCTCACGATGGTCGCCGGACCGCGCTGCCCTGCTCGGCTCCGGTCCGGCGACCATCGCGCTCCCGCGGCTCTGTCCCCGTAGAGCTTCCTGCGGGAGACCCGTCCCGGCCGCGGCGCGAGAGACGCGGCCACGGGACCTATGCCGACACTCTGGTCAATTCGGGAATGATCCTCCAGGTCACGCCACGAAGTGTGACGATCGTCGGCGTTCTGTGACGGCGCAACGACGCGATGCTGTGGGAACGGGTGATCGCCGCACGTCGGCGGGGCGCGTCAGCGGGGTGGTTCGGCCCGGTGGCGCGGCCGTCCGATGACCGTAGAAGTGCGCATCATACCTGTTCGCAGGGCGTTTGGCAGTAGAAATGACTCATTGTCTCGGCCTCGGAGATGGGCCTTGATCGGCATCGCTCGCCAGGCGACACTCCTGTCTCGTGACCCCCGCGCTGAAACCGCTGCGCCGCATCGCCGCGTACGCCGTCTGCTTCGACGAGTCGAAGCGTGTGCTGCTGATCCGGGAGTCCGTGCGGTCGGGGACGCCGGGGGTGTGGACGCTGCCGGGCGGCAGCGTGCTGCACGGCGAGCACCCGCGCGACGCCGTCGTGCGTGAGGCGGCCTCCGAGTCGGGGCTGCTGCTGCGCGCCGTCGCACCCATCGACGTGCTCGCCGACGCCCGGGCGCGGCCGCACCGCGAGGTCACCCTGCACACCGACCGCATCCTGTTCGAGGCCGAGGTGATCAGCGGCGAGCCGGAGCCGCTGTCGCCGATGGTCGACGACGTCCGGTGGGTCGGCCTCGACGAGGCCGCCACCCTGCAGCTGCGCCCGTTCGTCGCGCAAGTCCTCAAGCTGCCGCTGTCGACGGTCGACCTGCCGCCCGAGCGGATGCCGGAGCTGCCGGGCTTCCACATCCAGCAGGCGCCCGACGGACGGCACACGGTCCAGCGGTTCGCCGCGTACGGCCTGGTCCGCGACCCGCGGGGGCGGATCCTGCTCACCCAGGTGGCCGACGGCTACCCCGACGCCGGCTGCTGGCATCTGCCCGGCGGCGGCACCGACTTCGGCGAGCAGCCGGCCCAGGCGCTGCTGCGCGAACTGCACGAAGAGACCGGCCAGGTCGGGCGCATCCGCAAGCTGCTCGGCGTCGCCAGCCACCGTGAGCCCGAGCAGATCGGCCCCGAGGGCTTCGCCATCGACTGGCACGGCGTGCGTCCCTACTACGACGTCATCGTCGACGAGCCCGCCGAGGTCGTGCTGGCCGACGTCGGCGGCTCCACCGTCGGCGCCCGCTGGTTCGACCCCGCCGACGTCGCCACCCTGGCCCTGACCGCGGTCACGACGGAGGCCCTGCGCGCGATCTCCTGACCGGCTCCGGAATGATCACGTTCAGCACGAAACCTCGTGCGTCAACACGATCGCAAGCGTGGTGCGACACGCGAATTCCTGGTGAACGTGATCATTTCGGATGGGGTCAGCGGGTGGCGCCGTTCGCGCCGTCGCCGCGTGCCATGGCGTCGTCGAGCCAGCGGCGCAGCTGGGTCTCGGTGAGGGCGGGCGCTCGAGTCAGCGCGACCGCCTCGACGGCCGCGCGGGTGGCCGGGCCGAGCCGCCGGGTGCGCTCGGCGATGAGCCGGGCCTTGGGCAGCGTGATGCGCCCGTCGTCGAGGGCGGCGAGCGTGGCGGGCAGGCCGGTCACGAGGTCGACCGCCAGCGAGACGAGGTCGGTGGCGGCGTCGAGTTCGAGGTGCAGCACCTCGGCGATGGTGGCGGCGGTGGCAGGGCCCCCGGGCGGGTCGGGGCGGCCGGCCAGCTCGGCGATGACGCGGGCCTGCATGGCGTCGAGGTGGGCGCCCTGACGCTGGTAGGCGGCCGCGACACGAGGGAGGTCGCGGCGCGGCAGCGCGGGCGGCTCGAACGTCTCGAGCACGGCGTTGAGCACGGTGCCGGGGGCCAGGCCGGCCCAGGCCGCGCTGGGGTGATCTCCGGGGCGGATCATGCCGGCCACCCTATCGCACACCTGTTCGAAGAAGCGACCGAGAGTCCACTATCCGGCCGGACGCAGCACCGCCAGGACCGGCCGGTGGTCGCTGCCGCCGGCCGGGTGCAGCACGCTGAACGCCACGACGTCCCAGGCGCGGGCGTCGGCCAGGACGTGGTCGATCGGCGCGCCGGCCCATGGCGGCCAGCCGGCCGGCCAGGTGCCGGCGGCGGCCGCGTCGCGCTCGG
>NZ_QUAL01000175.1 GCF_003579925.1 Jiangella rhizosphaerae
CCACCGCCGTCGCGGGCGCCGCGAGGGCGACGCCGGCGCCGGTGAGGCCGGCGGCCGCGGCGAGCGCCGCGGCGAGGCTGATCTTGCTGGAACGCATGGCTGGACTCCTTCGCGTGAGTGGACTTCCGGACTCAATCTGTCCTGGCCAGCGGCCGGATTCCAGCGCGGAGGGTGTTGTTGAGAGCGTTCTCATCGAGACCTCATCGCGGGCCCGGGTTCTCTCATCAAAGGGACGTCCCCGCCGCCCGGCGAGGCGCCGGACGACGGGGACGGGAGAGGGCCGTCAGCGAGCGGCGGCCAGCTGGTCGAGCACCGCGAACGGGTTCGCCGCACCACCGTTGGCGGCGGCGACCACCCGCCGGTCGAGCGTGTAGCTCCCGCCGGCCGGGATCTCGACCTGGAACCGGCTCATCACCCAGTTGCCGTTGCCGTACGCGGTGAACGCGTCGTCGCCCGCGTAGATGACGCCGTACGTCTGCGGGTCGGTGCCGGCGGCCCCGATCCACCGCCCGGCCGGCTCGTACGCCGCCGGGCTCTCGTACGGCGTCGTGATCACGCCGTGGCCGGGCACGCCGATCCGCTGCCCGGCGCCGTCCCAGTCCATGGCGTCGCCGACCCACACGTCCAGGTCGGACGGCCCGGTGTTCCGGAACACCGTCGAGGCGCCGACCCACTCCTCACCGGGCCGGATCGTGTACGTCGTCTCGACGGTGACGCCGGGGTGCGCCGACGACGTGCCGGTGGTGCGCACGACGGCGGCATCGCCGGTCGCCTGGACGATCTCGACGCCGCTGTTCCGGATCGTCGTCTGCTGCCACGCCTCGGTGCCGGTCGGCTCCTCGTCGACGATGTACGGCAGGTTCAGCCAGTCCAGCTGGTCGGCCCGGCCGCGGACGGCGAGGTCGATCGGCTTGCCGACGGTGGAGTTCGGCAGCTGGCCGTCGTCGAACACCTTGGAGATCGCCATGGCGAGCTTGTCGTTCTCCATGACGACGTCCTGCGGGCCGCCCTCGACGGTACCGCCGGAGAGCTGCCGGCCGGTGCTGGCCAGCACCGACACCGGAGCCAGCGCGATGTCCGCCGTCGCGGTCGACCCGGCGGTGACCGACGCCGGCACGGACGCCGTCGCGTACCCCAGCGTCGCCACCCGCAGCGTGTACTCGCCCGGGTCGAGCGCCATCAGGTAGCGGCCGTCCGCCGCCGTCCGCGCCGACCCCACCACGGAGCCGGCCGCGTCGAGCGCCTCCACCAGCACGCCCGCGGCAGGCGCGCCGGTGTCGGACTGCGTCACCGTGCCGCCGACGCGGGACCGGTCGGCCACCTCGTCGTCGAGCAGGTCGAGCCGGTCGGCCCACTGCGCGATGTTGGAGGAGACGTGGCCGGCGCCCGGGTAGTCGGTGATGTGGTACCAGCTGATGGTCCGGGTGTCGCCGGCGTCGACGCCGGCGTCGAACCAGGTGCCGGTGACGTAGCCGAAGCCGCTGATCGCGTACGGCTCGTCCTCCAGCCAGGCCAGGCCGTGCGCCGGGACGGGCCGGACCGTCGTGGAGCCGACGTACACGAAGTTGTCGGTCCAGCCGGACCGGACGTAGCCGGGGTCGTTGCGGCCGACGCCCGGCACGTACGCGACGTCCTGGGCGCTGTCGGGGTCGAGCAGGTACTGGAAGTACCCGTCGAAGTCCGTCGTGCCGGTGTTCTCGATCTCCAGGCTGATCTTGACGACCGGAGCGTCGCCCAGCGCGCGGTAGCGCAGCGTCGTCTTGAGGTTGCCGTCGACGCGAGCCGACCCGGAGGCGACGACGGAGGAGCCCTCGGTGCCGATGTCGGTGAGGTCGAGCCAGTCGTTCGGGCGGTTCCAGTCCGGCGTGCCCGGGCCGCCGGCCGTCCGCGACAGCATCAGCTCGCTCCAGTCCAGCGTCTCCTGCGCGGTCCCGTCGAGCAGGAAGATGTCGCCGAGGCTCCCCGGCGCCAGCGTGCCCGGCAGGTTGTTCGCCGCGGCCCGGGACGAGATGGTCGCCTGGACCCGCTCGTTCATCGTGAAGTGGTACGTCTCGCCGGCCACGGCGTCGGTGCGCGGGCTGCCCGAGCCGTAGTCGGGCAGGACGGTCGACGCGCCGGCCGTCGGGCCGGTCACCTCGACCAGCTCCAGGTTCGCCGTCTGCGTCCCGGTGGTGCCGACCGTGACGGACGCCGTCGACCCGTCGGTGGGCAGGAACGCCCGCTTCGCCGTCGACAGCGTGTAGTCGCCGGGGGCGAGACCGAGCGTGTACCGGCCGTGCGAGTCGGTGGTCGTGGTCAGCGACGTGCCCCCGGCGGTCGCGACGACCCGGGCGTCGGCCACCGGCGCGCCGGTCGCCGAGTCCGTCACGACGCCGGTGACCCGCGCCCAGCGCGCCGCCGCCTCGCCGCCGGGGGTGAAGGCGTAGAGGTTGCCGTCCCACGCGCCGGCGACGACGGTGTTGCCGCTGACCGCGGGGCCGGAGCCGACCCAGGTGCCGATCTCGTACTGCCACAGCGGCTGCCCGGTCACGCTGTCCAGCGCGTAGAGGAAGCCGTTGTTGGCGCCGACGAACAGCGTCTCGCCGCTGAGCACGGGCGAGGACAGCACGCCGCCGGTGTAGGTGCCGCCGGGCAGCAGCCGGTCCCACAGCACCGCGCCGGTGCGCGCGTTGAGCGCCGTCACCGCGCCGCTCGGGAAGCCCATGTAGACGACCTCGCCGGCGACCACCGGCGCCGACGGCGTGGCCCCGCTGGACACCCGCGACGCGTGCGGGCTGCGGTAGGTCCACAGGTCACGGCCGGTGGCGGCGTCGCGGGCGATGATGCCGTTGTTCGAGCCGATGAAGACCCGGCCGCCGCCGGCGGCGGGGATGCCGTCCTGCCAGCCGCCGAGCACGGCCGACGACTGCCACTGACGGGCTCCGGTGGCGGCGTCGTAGGCGAGCACCTGATCGGCGGTCTGGCTGCCGACGAAGACCTGCCCGCCCGCGATCGCCGGCGTGCCGTCGCTCATCGTCGCGCCGGCCATGGGCGACGCCCAGAGCTGGCTGCCGTCCTCCGGGTCGAGCGCGACCAGCAGGCCCTGGCTGGCCGGGCCGAACCGGGTCTGGTACGCCCAGTACACCTTGCCGTTGGCGACGGCGGGGGAGTAGTAGCCGTAGGCGCGCTGGTTGTTCGGGTCCGGCGCCTCCTCGGTGTCGCGCTGCCAGACCAGCTCGCCGGTGGCGCGGTCGACGGCGAACAGCTGGGCGCGCAGCGTGCCGACGAAGACCGTGTCGCCGAGGACCGCCGGGGTGCCGACGACCGACGACGGGACGGGGAACTCCCACAGCTGCTCGCCGGTCGCGAGGTCGACGGCGTGCAGCGCGGCGTTGCCGTCGCCGTTCTCGTCGCGCGTGCCGGCGTACACGACGCCGTCGGCGATCACCGGCGAGCCGGTGAGGAAGGTGCCCGGCGTGCGGTAGCTCCACGCCAGCTCCAGCCCGGGGTCGACGACGTCGGCGGCGACGCCGGAGTGCGCGGAGTCGCCGTGGTGCTGGGTCCAGTCGGCGCCGGCCACGGGGGCGACCAGCGGCTCGGTCGTCATGGTGAAGTCCGCCGACTCCGTCCAGCGCTCGCCGCCCTCGCTGACCGCCTCGACCTCGATGGTGTGCGCACCGGGCCCGGGGGCGCGTCCGACGAACTCCGCGTGCCAGGTCAGCTCGCCCGACGGCTTGAGGCTGCGCCACGAGCCGTCGTCGATGCGGTACCGGACCCGGACCACCTCGTCGGCGGTGTCGTAGGCGTTGACCTGGATGTCCGGGAAGCCGGTGCGGTGGCCGTCGGCGCCCACCTCGCTGCCCGGCGCCGGGCTCGTGATCGTCAGCGCCTGGTCCACGCCGTACATGCGGAACGGGTTCTCGAAGTGGTCGCCGCGCATGTGGATGAACCGGAAGCCGCGCGGTGCGTTGTCGATGGTGTACGAGCTGGACACCGTCTGGATGTGCTTGGCCGACGGCGCGAACTCGCTGTTGGGCTCGACGTCGTTGGAGTGCTCGTGGCCGACCAGCATGAGCTCGGCGCCGTACCGGTCGAACAGGTCGCCGTACTGGTCGTACTGCGACGGCGAGCCGAACGGCACGTTCATCGGCTGGTGCGCCAGGACGACCAGCTCCTTGTCGCCGACGTTGGCCTCCAGGTCGCGGCGGATCCAGCTGAGCTGCTCGTCGAACGGCGCCTGGCCGTTGTTCTCCAGCACGAGGAAGTGCCGGTTGCCGTAGTCGAACGAGTACCACTCGGGGCCGACGTGCCGGCGGTAGTTGTCGATGCGCGCGGCGTAGCCGGTGCCGCCGCCGGAGAAGTACTCATGGTTGCCCACCGCGGGCCAGACGGGGACCTCGGAGCCGGCGGTCGCGTTCTTGTAGTTCGTGAACTCCGCGTCGGTCGCGTTGTTCGTGAGGTCGCCGCTGACGGCGATGAACGGGATGTCGTTCGAGGTGGAGTTGATCTCGTGGATCTGCTCCGGCAGCTGCGGGTTGACGTGCGGGTCGGCGATGTTGGCGAAGGAGAACGTCGAGCTGTCGCTGCCCGGGTCGCGGGTCAGCGCGAAGTCCGCCGTCCGCGTCTCACCGGCCGGGACCTGCCCGAAGTTCTGGTAGAACCGCGGCGTCATGAACTGGTCGGTGCCCACCATGTAGCCGGACGGCTGGGTGATGAACACCATGTCGCTGAGGCGCCGCTCGGTGTCCATCTCCAGCCGGTAGCGGCCCTCGGCGTCGGTCTCGACCAGCGCGACGCCGTCGGACACGCTCACGCCGGCGACTCCGGGCTCGCCGGCGTCCTGCCGCCCGTTGCCGTTGGCGTCCTCGAACACGACGCCGCTGACCGGCGCGGCCGACGCGGCGATGGTCTCGGCGACCACGGTCGCGACCGGGCCGATCAGGGCCAGCCCGGTGAGCAGCGCCACTGCCGCGTAGACGGCGCGGCGGTAGCGGCCGAGCGCCTCCGGGGAGAGGCGTGCGACCGTGGGCGCATCGGGCGACCGAGCGCGCCAGCGGGCCAGGACATTGAGCGTTGTCACTTCGTCTCCATTCACTGGGGTCACAGCAGCCGATGGACGAACCAGGCCAGCCCCGTCACGACGGTCGCGGCGGCCGCGACGACGTGGGCCAGCGAGAACCACGCGTAGCGCCGGGCGACGGTGACCAGCGCGAACAGGCCGGCGGCCAGGGCGGCCGCACCGACCTCGATGCCGAGGTTGAAGCCGGCGTACGACGTCACCAGGTCCCAGCCGAGGTCGTCGGCGAAGCGCAGCTCGCCGGCGAAGGCCAGCCCGTGCAGCAGGCCGGCGGCGGCGACCACCGGCAGCCGCCAGCGCGACTCCGGTCCGACGACGTTCGTCGCGGCGACGTAGACGACCGACAGCGCGACCAGCGGTCCGAGCACCTGGTCGGGCGGGCTCACCCAGCCGGCGACGGCGGCCAGCAGACCGGCGCTGTTGGTGACGGCGAACGCGCCGACCGCGCGGGCCAGCCGCCCGAGACCGGCCGCGCCGACGGCCAGCGCGGCCACGAACAGGGCGTGGTCGAGGCCGGTGAGGACGCGGCCGGCGCCGAGCCCGGCGGAGCGCAGCGCGGAGTCGCCGAGCGACTGCTCGCCGGTGCTGAACCGCGGATGGCCGCCGTCCAGGACGATGCGGCCGCGCTCGCCGCCGAGGTCGTAGTCGACGGTGGTGGTGTGGTCGTCGACGACGGCGTCCGAGCCGGCCCCGGAGAACACCGAGTAGTCGACGAGGTACCGCCCGGACGTCGCGCCGTGACAGTCGTAGCTCAGGTCCAGCACGGCATAGGGGACGTCCTCGGCCGTCGCGTCGGTGGCCGGCAGCTGCCGGACGTCGGACCCGTCCAGCGTCATCGTGCACTCGACCTCGTCGACGAAGACGCGGACGCGGTCGGTCAGGTAGGTCTCGATGAGGTCGTGGTGCTCCTCGAGCTCGGCCCGGCGGGCGCCGTCGTCGGGCGCCTCGATCGCCGCCATGCCCATGCCGATGGCGCGGGCCAGGATCTCGTACTCGAGGCCGAGCTCGTAACCGACGCGGTCGCCGTCGGACCGCAGCCGCGACCAGCCGTCGCTGGTGCGCACGTGCGCCAGGCCGGGCGCGGCGGCCGTGAGCAGCACGAGGACGGCCACGAGCCCGGCCACGGCCGCGCGGACCACCCGACTCGTCGACATGCGCACCTTTCCGCCCCGGTTCCGGCATTCGCCGGGATCACCCTGGTGCGCCGGAGTTCCCGGCGGCAATGCTCGTCGCCGGTTGTTCGCCCAGGGTTCGCACCGGCTACGGCGCGGCGTCGCCTGCCCGGCAACGGGGGTGCGACGGGGTCGCAGGAAGGACGAGACTGGGGGTTGTGGAACTGCGCCGGCTGGCCCGGGTCGCGGCGGTCGCCGCCGCGCTGAGCGGGCTGCCGTCGACGCTGTGCACGGTGGTCGTCGGCGGGGACCCGCTGGCGTCCACCCGCGCGGCCGGCACGCTGCTGCCGGGCCGGCGGTCGCGTCCGTCGGTGGCCGGCGGCGTGGTCGCCCATGTCGCGGTGAGCGCCGGCTGGACGGCGCTGCTGCTCGCGGTCGCGCGGCGGCGGCCGCTGGGCGTGGCGGGCGGTCTCCTGGCGGGGGCCGCGATCGCGGTGCTCGACCTGGAGCTGGTGGGCCGCCGCTACCCGGCGATCCGGGCGCTCCCGCGCGGGCCGCAGTGGCTCGACCACCTCGCCTTCGGCGCCGTCGTCGGCGCGTTCAGCCGGGATTCAGGTGCCGCGCCGCAGGGTCGGGACCGGAGGTGACGCCATGCGCATCCTGGTGGTCGAGGACGAGCGGCGGCTGGCCGACGGGATCAGGGCCGGCCTCGAGGCCGAGGGCTTCGCCGTCGACGTCGTCCACTCCGGCACCGACGGGCTCTGGGCCGCCGGCGAGCACGCGTACGACGCGATCGTGCTCGACCTGCTGCTGCCCGGGCTGAACGGCTACCAGGTGTGCGCGCGGCTGCGCGAGCGCGGCGTGTGGACGCCGATCCTGGTGCTCACCGCCAAGGACGGCGAGTGGGACGAGGTCGAGGCCCTCGAGACCGGCGCCGACGACTACCTCACCAAGCCGTTCTCGCACCACGTGCTGGTCGCGCGGCTGCGGGCGCTGCTCCGACGCGACCCGGGTGCCCGCCCCGTCGTGCTGGAGGCAGGCGACCTACGGGCCGACCCGGGCTCCCGGCGAGCATGGCGCGGCGACCAGGAGGTGGAGCTGACCGCGCGCGAGTTCTCCGTGCTGGAGTTCCTGCTGCGCCGCCGCGGCGACGTGCTGTCGAAGTCGGAGATCCTGCGGCACGTCTGGGACGAGGCGTTCGACGGCGACCCCAACATCGTCGAGGTCTACGTCGGCCATCTGCGCACGAAGCTCGACCGCCCGTTCGGGCGGTCGAGCATCGAGACGGTGCGCGGCGCGGGCTACCGGCTGGCCGCCGATGGCGGTTCGTCGAGAGGGCCTGTCGGTGCCCGCCCGTAGGGTGGGGTCCCACCCCATCGGGGCGGGGCATGACCGCGGCCGGGTCGAGCCCGGCCGGGTTGGGCGCGGGCGGGTTGGGCGCGGGCGGCTGCAGCGCGATCGAGGTGAGTGCGGCCGGGTTGGGCGCGGCCGGGTTGGGCGCGGGCGGGTTGGGCGCGGGCGGCTGCAGCGCGATCGAGGTGAGTGCGGCCGGGTTGGGCGCGGCCGGGTTGGGCGCGGGCGGGTTGGGCGCGGGCGGGTTGGGCGCGGACGGCTGCAGCGCGATCGAGGGGAGTGCGGCCGGGTTGGGCGCGGCCGGGTTGGGCGCGGCCCGGTTGAGGGCGGGCGGTTGGTCGCCGTTGGCGGCTGGTCGAGAGGGCTTGTCGGTGCCCGCCCGTAGGGTGGGGTCCCACCCCATCGGGGCGGGGCATGACCACGGCCGGGTCGAGCCCGGCCGGGTCGATCGCGGGCGGCCGCAGCGCGACGGATGCGCCCGCGGTTGGGCTGAGTGCGGCCGGGTTGGGCGCGGTGGGGTCGGGCGCGGTGGGGTCGGGCGCAGCCGGGTTGGCTCGGTCGGCGGCTCGCGGAGAGGACCTGTCGGTGCCCGCCCGTAGGGTGGGGTCCCACCCCATCGGGGCGGGGCATGACCACGGCCGGGGCGAACGCGGCGGGGTCGTGCCCGGCGAGGTTGAGCACCGCCCGGCCGAGCGCAGCCCGGCAGAGCGCCACCCGGCCGAGCGCGGCCGGGCGGGCTCGGTGCGGTGGCGCACGACGATCGGGGCGGTGGTCGTCGTCGGGCTGGCGCTGTTGATCGGCGGGGTCGCGCTGGTGGCCGTCATGCGGTCGACGCTGCTCGAGCAGGTGGCCGACGCGGCGCAGGCGCGGGCGGAGTCGGTCGACGCCGGGCAGCCGCGGCCGCGGCCGAGCGCCGACGACGACGGGTTCGTGCAGGTGGTCGACGCCGACGGCACCGTCGTCGCGGCGACGGCGAACGTCGCGGGGGCCGCGGCCGTCGACGTGCGTCCCGGCGGCACCGCGCGGGTCGATGTCGCGGGTGAGGACATGCTCGTCGTCGCGGTGCGCGCCGGTGACCGCACCGTCGTGGCCGGACAGTCCGCCGACGTCGCGGAGGCGACCGCGGTGGTGACCCGCCTGCTCGGCATCGGCCTGCCGGTGCTGCTCGCCGTCGTGGCGGTCACGACGTGGTGGACGGCGGGCCGGGCGCTCGCGCCGGTCGAGGCGGTCCGGGCGGAGGTCGACGCGATCTCCGCCGCCGAGCTGCATCGCCGGGTGCCCGCCGGCCGCGGCGACGATGAGATCGCCCGGCTGGCCCGCACCATGAACCGCATGCTGGACCGCCTGGAGGAGGCCCAGACGCGGCAGCGCGAGTTCGTCTCCGACGCCTCGCACGAACTGCGCTCGCCGGTCGCGTCGATCCGGCAGCACGCCGAGGTCGCGCTCGCCCACCCCGATCGCACCACCGTGCCCGACCTCGCCGGCACCGTCCTCGCCGAGGACATGCGGGTGCAGCGCCTGGTCGAGGACCTCCTGGTGCTCGCCCGTGCCGACGAGCGCCGGCTGCGGCTCGCCGCGCACCCCGTCGACCTCGACGACCTCGTGCTGGAGGAGGCGTCCCGGCTGCGGGCGGCCGGCGGCGTCGAGGTCGACACGACCGGCGTCGCCGCCACGCGGGTCACCGGCGACGCGGCCGCGCTGCGCCGCGTGCTGCGCAACCTCGGCGACAACGCCGCCCGGCACGCGGCCGGGGTCGTCACGCTGTCCGTCGCGGAGCGCGACGGCGTCGCCGTGCTGGCCGTCGAGGACGACGGCCCCGGCATCGCGCCCGCCGACCGCGAGCGCGTCCTCCGCCGCTTCGTCCGCCTCGACGAGGCCCGCGACCGCGACGCCGGCGGCGCGGGCCTGGGCCTGGCCATCGTCGACGAGCTGGTCCGTGCCCACGGCGGCGACGTGTCGGTGGAGGCGGCCGCCGGCGGCGGCGCCCGGATCGTCGTCCGGCTGCCCGGTCGGTCACCGGATGGGTGAGCGTTCGGTGTCGCCAGAGCAACACCGAACGCTCACCCATCCCGGACAGCGGCCCTACGCCGTTCAGCGCCGGTTCAGCACCGCGGGCGCACGCTCGTGCCATCGCCGGAACCACGAGGGAAGGGAGCGCGACGATGAGGCACCCGAAGGCATGGATCGGCATCGGCGCGGCGGCGGTGGCGGCAACCGGGGCGGTCGCCGTCATGGGCGCGGCGGCCGCGGACCACGACAGTGAACAGCCCATCACCGGCGACGCCCTGGAGCGGGCGAGTGCGGCCGCCCTCGAGCACACCGGCGGCGGCACCGTCACCGGCACCGAGGCCGGCGACGAGGAGAGCTACTACGAGGTCGAGGTCACGCTCGACGACGGCACGCAGGTCGACGTCCAGCTGGACGAGGACTTCACCGTGGTCGGCGACGAGTCCGACGACGACGGCGGCGGCGAGGACTGAGATGCCCCGCCCGGCCGCGACGATGGTCGCCGCCCTCCTCGCCGGCGTCGCGCTGGCCGGCTGCGGCGCGAGCCACGATTCCGGCGACGCCGCCACCCGCCGGGTCGACACCGGGACGCCGTCGTTCTCCGATCCGGCGACCGTGACGAACCCGCTGTTCCCGCTGGCGCCGGGCTCCCAGACGATCCAGCTGGGCCAGGAGGAGGGCGAGCCGCTCCGCGTCGAGGTCACCACGCTCCCGCGGACGCGGACGATCACCTGGGCCGGCCGGCGGATCGAGGCCGTCGTGTCGCAGTACGTCGCGTACCGGGCCGGGCGCATCGTCGAGGTCGCCTACGACTACTACGCGCAGGACGACGACGGCGGCGTCTGGTACCTCGGCGAGGACGTCGACAACTACGAGGACGGCGTCGTCGTCGACCACGACGGCAGCTGGCTGGCCGGCCGCGACGGGCCGGGCGGGCTGATCATGCCGGCGGACCCGCGCCAGGGCGACGTGTACCGGCCCGAGAACATCCCGGACCTCGTCTTCGAGGAGGTGACGGTCCAGGACGACGACGTCACGGCCGACGGGCCGCGCGGCCCGGTGCACGGCGCGATCGCGACCGAGGAGCGGCTGATGGAGGGCACCGTCGAGCACAAGGTCTTCGCACCCGGGTACGGCGAGTTCCGCGCCGAGGCCGCCGACGAGCTGGTCCAGGTCGCGCTGGCGGTCCCCACCGACGCCGTCGCGGGCCCCGTCCCGGCCGTGCTGACGCAGCTCGCCGACGGTGCCGCGCGGGTCTTCGACGATGCGGGCGCCGGCGGCGTCGCCGTCCGCGGCCACGTCGACGCGATGACGGCCGCCTGGCGGGACCGGCCCGACGAGACCGCGCCGGCCGCCCTCGCCGCCGCGCTGGAGGACGCCCTCGACCGGCTGTCGGACGCGGCGGGCTCCGGCGACACGGCCGGCGTGCGGCAGGCCGCCGTCGACACCACGACCGCCGTCCTGGACCTCACCCTGGCCTACCGGCCGCCGGCCGAGGTCGACGCCGCGCGGCTCGACGTCGTCGCCCGCCAGCTGGCGATCGACACCGCGGCCGCAGACCTGCCCGGTCAGCGGTCCGACGCAGCGCTCGTCGCCGTGCTCCGCGACCGCGGCGCGCTGACGCGCTGAGCGAACGCCCGTCGCCGCGCGGGACCGGCGGTACTACGCTCCGCCTCATGTCCGACGCGACCCGAGACGGCCAGGACGCGCTCATCCCGCAGATCCGCATCATGCGGCGGTCCGGCCGCGAGCAGCGGGCGACGTTCTTCGAGCTGTTCTTCGACCTCGTCTACGTCTTCGCCGTCACCCAGCTCTCGCACCACCTGCTCGACACGCACCTGACCTGGGCCGGCGCGGCCGAAACCGCGTTCATGCTGGTGGCGGTCTACTGGGCGTGGAACTACACGACCTGGATGGCGAACTGGTTCGACCCCGAGACGGTGCCGGTGCGGCTGGTGCTGACGTTCGTCATGCTGGCCAGCCTGCTCATGGCGGTGGCCATCCCGGAGGGCTTCGGCGACCTCGCGCTGCTGTTCGCCTGCACGTACTCCGGCCTGCAGATCGGCCGCAACCTGTTCGTCGTCCTCGCGACGCCGCCCGGGCTGTTCCACCAGAACTTCCGCCAGATCCTCGCCTGGTCCGTCCTGTCCGCGCCGCTCTGGGTGGCCGGCGGCGTGGCCGACGACGCCCGCTGGCCGCTCTGGCTGGCCGCGCTGGCGCTCGACCTCGCGGGCCCGCTGGCCCGCTACTGGCTCCCCGGCGCCGGCACGACGCCGATGAGCCAGTGGTCGATCGACGGGCACCACTTCGCCGAGCGGTTCCGGCTGTTCGTGATCATCGCCCTGGGCGAGAGCATCGTGCTGACCGGCGTGACGGCGTCGAACGGGGAGATGAACGCCGAGACCGGCCTCGCGCTCGGCCTGTCCTTCCTCGGCTCGGTGGCGCTGTGGTGGCTGTACTTCTCCGGCGCGTCGCCGGTGATCGCCCGGCGCATCGGCAACAGCACCAGCGAGGACGTCGGAGCGCTCGGCCGCGACATCTACACCTACCTGCACGTGCCGATCGTCGCCGGCATCGTCCTGATGGCGGTCGGCGACGAGCTCGTGGTCGCGCACCCCGACTACGACATGGAGACCGTCGGGGCGCTGGCCGTCCTCGGCGGACCGGCCCTCTTCCTCCTCGGCCTGGCGGCCTGCGGCGTGCGGGTCAAGCACCCGGTCGGCTGGCCGGCGATCGCCGCCGTCCTCGTCCTGCTCGCCGCGGTCCCCGTCATGGCCGGGCAGAGCGGCCTGGTGACGGCGGCCTTCGTGGTCGTGGTGCTCGGCGCGCTGGCCGTCGTGGAGCACCGCCGCACCGCCCGCGAGCCGGCCGGCGACGACGGCGAGGCGCCCGCGACCGGCGAGGTCGTGGACGCCCCCTGAGCGCCGCGGACCGGGTCAGGACCGGCCGAGGTCCACGCCGGTCACCGGGTCGAACCGCGTGACGCGCAGGTAGCTGTTCGCCGTCACGTTCGGGATGCTGTACGTCGGGTAGCCGGCCAGGAAGGCGTAGACGGAGTTGCCGTGGTCGCCCTCGGCGACCTGCCGGCCGGCACACGTGTCGTGGCCCGAGAACACGAAGCGGATGTCGGCGTGCGTGCGGACGAACTCCGTCCAGGTCCGCTCTCCGATGGCCGACCGGTCAGCTCGTCGGGCCCGCCGGCGGCGGGCAGGGAGAGGCCGGTCGCCAGGACGGCGGTCGCGGCGAGGGCGCCGGCCACTCGGGGACGGGTCTGCGCGGCATGTCGTGCTCCTCCAGGTCGGGCTCGGGCGGCGCGGCCGGCATCGAAACGTCGCGCGGGCGCCGTGTCGCCGTCGTCCGCGGTTCACCGGGCGGTCGGACCGCGGCGCGAATATTCGACCAGCCCCGCACGCTCGTCGAGAGGATCGGACATGGCCGTGAGGACCCTGCGCCGGACGGTGTCGGCCGCCGGCGCGATCGCGCTGCTCACCGGGCTGGCGGCGACGCAGGCCGGCGCCGAGGGCGAGGACGACCCACGGATCGAGCAGTACAGGCAGGCGCTCGCCGAGCTCCGGCCGCTGACCGACCCGCCCGCCTGCGACCAGCTGCCCGACCCGGACCGTTGGTCCGACGCAGGCACGCCGGACCAGGGCTCGCCCGACGCCGTCATCTCCGCGCACCGCGGCGCGCTGACGCTGGCGCCGGAGAACACGCTGGACTCCTACGCGTACGCCTTCGCCTACGGCGTGGACCTGGTCGAGGTCGACGTCCAGCAGACGAAGGACGGCCGGTTCGTGGCGCTGCACGACTCCACCGTCGACCGCACCACCGACGGGACCGGCAACATCGCGGACCTCACGTTCGACGAGGTCCGCGCGCTGAACGCGGCCGACTACGCGCCGTGGAAGGGCAGCGCCTACGATCCGGCGCAGGTGGCCTCGCTCGAGGAGGTCCTCCAGCTCGCGCAGCGCGCCGGCAAGGGTCTGGAGCTGGACATCAAGGGGTCGGTCACCGAGGAGGGCGAGCTGGCCGAGCTGGTCGGCGAGTACGGGCTGGTCGAGGAGTCGATCTTCAACTCCGGCGACCCGCGCATCTTCGTCGCCGAGCCGGCGGCCCGGCTGATCTACAACCGCGACCGGTGGGAGCCGAACTTCCTCATCTACGAGATCGCCGGGATCTTCAAGGTGTTCGGCTCACGACTGGACGAGTACACGCCGGAGTCGATCGCGGCGGCGCACGACGCCTGCGCGATCGTCATGCCGCACGCCTACGACGCCGGCCCGGAGCAGGAGGTCGCGCAGTTCCTGCAGGCCCGGGCCATGGGCGCGGACGGCGTGCAGACGAACCAGCCCGAGCTCGTCGTGGCCGCCGCGGGGGAGACCGTCGCCTCCGCGATCGAGGTCGGCCGCGGCGAGCACGGCCGCATCGATGAGGTCTGCCTGGTCAACGCCGACAACGGGTTCGGCTTCCCGGGCAAGCCGCTGCGGTTCGAGCGCGGGACGAAGTCGGCCGAGGTCACCACGGGCCGCGGCGGCTGCGTCGCACCGCCGCCCGGTCACTGGCTGGGCGCCGAGGTGACGTTCGCCGGCGACGGCGCCGTCCACGCCTCCACCGCGCGCCTCGTCCCCTGAGCGGTGATCATCAACGGTTGGCGACGTCATGGTGTCTGTGCGTTCCGAGGACTTGTGCGACTGGGCGTTCGGGGACATGGGCGACATTTCCTGATCATGGTCCGATGCTGGGGGGATGGGACCTGTGGGGATGTGGGACGTCGTGGACGTTCGAGCGAACCTGGCCGATCTGGTGCTCCGGCGGGAGCTGACGTGTGCCGAGGCGGCGGCCTGCCTGGGGGTGTGTCGTCAGACGATGCAGCGGTATGTGTCGCGCTACCGGGACGCGGGCGTGGCCGGGCTGGTGCCGCACTCGCGGCGCCCGTTGTCCTCGCCGTCGATGCTGCCGCAGTGGGTCGAGGACGAGATCATCCGGGTGCGGAAGGAGCACCCGCGGTGGGGTGCGCGGAAGATCCGCTGGTTGTTGCGGGCCGAACCGGACCGGCTGGACGGGTGTTCTTTGCCGGCGGCCTCGACCATCCACCAGGTGCTCATCCGCCACGGTGAGGCGCTCGGCGCCCGGGTCGCCGCGCCGAGCGCGGGCCAGGTGTGGCGGCGGTTCCGGGCCCGGGCGCCGAACCTGCTGTGGCAGGTCGATGCCTGGGCCTATGCCCTCGACGGCGGCCCCCTGGCGTGGGTGCTGGACATCCTCGACGACCACTCCCGGTATCTGATCGCGTCCCGGGCGATGGAGACGGTGAGTACCGAGCTGGCCTGGCAGCTGCTGGTCGACACCGTCGCCGCGGTCGGGCTGCCGGCGCGGATCCTGACCGACAACGACATGGCCTTCACCGGCCGCACGAGGGACGCCACGGTGAAGTTCGAACGCCAGGCGCGCGCGGCCGGGATCGGGCTGAGCCACGGCCGGGCCTGGCACCCGCAGACCCAGGGCAAGGCCGAACGTTCCCACGGCACCGTCCAGGACTGGCTGGAAGACGAACCCGCCGCGGCCACCGTGGCGGCGCTGCAGGCCCTGCTGGACCGGCACCGCGACGAGTACAACCACGCCCGCCCGCACGACGAACTCGACGGGGACGTGCCCGCGCGCGTCTACCGGCGCGGCACCCCGGTGCTGCTGCCCCGTGTCGAACTCGACCCCGCCGAGGCGTTCCCCGCCGACGCCGTGCTGCGCCACACCGACCACGGCGGCGCGTTCAGCTACCGCAACCGGTCCTACCAGCTGAGCAGCCGCTTCGCCGGCGTCCAGGTCGGGCTGATCCACCACGGCGCCCGCCTGCACGTCTACTACGGCGCCGCCGAGATCACCACCTTCATCGTCCCCGGCGGCGCCCCGTCACCGCCCCGAGCGCCGCGGCGAGAAGGCGTCAAGGTGCAGCGCCCGCAGCGCAGCGAGGACGAACGACCTTGACACCGCCGAGCCAAGGCGCACACTGCAAAGACGGGAAGCCAACCAACCGAACTGTCGCCCATGTCCCCGAACGCTTTGTCACCGATGTCTCCGGAACGCACAGACGTCATGGTGTCGCCAACCGTTGATG
Source organism: Jiangella rhizosphaerae (assembly GCF_003579925.1). Lineage (GTDB taxonomy): Bacteria > Actinomycetota > Actinomycetes > Jiangellales > Jiangellaceae > Jiangella > Jiangella rhizosphaerae. The sequence continues at coordinate 15,638 of NZ_QUAL01000175.1, forward strand.
ATCATGGGAGTGGTCAGAGGCGGTAGGCCGCGGCGTCGTTGGCGTCGCCGTTCTCCAGCGAGACCAGCAGCCAGGCGCCGTCGGACGTACCCGACAGAGGCACCGTCACGGTGTGCCGGCCGGCCGCGAGGTCCCGGTCGAGCCGGCCCAGCACCGCCGCGCCGTCCCAGACGAAGATCCGCGCCGTGCCGGCCCGCCGCACCCGCAGCCGCGCCGCGACCCCTCCGGCCGCCGCCGACGCGGACAGCACCTCGACCGACCCGTCGCCGAGCGACCGCCAGCCGCCCAGCGGCACGTTGTCGCCGGCCGACTGCAGGATGCTCTGCGGGGAGTCGACGCTCTTCGCGGCGGTGTCGGGCAGGACCGGCTCCTTCGGCGCGGACGGCTTCGCCGCCAGCTCCGGCAGCGTGACGACGGCCCAGCGGTACGGGTCGGCGCGCACGCCCTGCCAGGTCGACCAGCCGATGCGGGTCTGGCTGCTCTTGTCCTGCGTGTCGGAGTCGTTGATCAGGATGTTGAAGCCGACGTGCTGCGGGTCCAGCGTGTCGGGCAGCACGTCGAACGGGATCTTCGCCACCACCGTGTAGCCGGTGTAGGGGTCACCGACGCGCGACGCGACCTGCATGCCCGGTGCCGTCTCCGGTCCCGGGCCCTGCCGATTGTCGCGGTCGCGGTGGAAGCTCGGCGGGTTGCCGTTCGCGGGGTCGTCGGTGACCGGGAAGATGCCCGCGATGAACACCGTCGACGTGTTGGCCGACGTGCCTCGCGGGTCGATGTTGATCTCGACCGAGTCGGTGCGCCGCTGGCGCTTGGTGTCCTCCGGCGGCAGCACGAAGCCCAGCAGGTCGTCGGTGATGTTCACGTAGACGTAGAAGGCGTCGTCGGTGTAGGTGATCTTGGCGTGGCCGGAGATGTCCGACGCCGGCGCCTGCTCACCCTCCCAGCGGGTCGAGATGTCGATGACCTCGCCGGGGAACTCGCTCTCGTCGACGTCGCCGGCGACCCGCGGCGGCGTCGCCGCCTTCACCAGCTCCAGCGACGGGACCAGCAGGAACGCGGCGTCCTGGGTGGCGGAGCCGCCGTCGTAGGTGGTGACGACCTCGACCGGGTAGCGGCCGTCGTCGGGCGCCCGGTTCGACGTCGGCAGCGACGGGTCGGTGTTGGTGACGGTGAACGTGACGGCGTCCGTCGCGCCCGGCGCCAGGTCGCGGTACTCCCGCGACGCCGGTGACACGCCGAAGCCCGCCGGCACCGACAGCGTGACGGTGCCCGACTGCGGGACGTCGCCGGTGTTGGCGAGGTCGACGCGGATGTCGCGGCTGCGCCCGCTGCCGATCGCGAGGAGCGGCAGGATCAGGCTATCGAGGTGCTCGACGCGGTTGGCCGCGGTCCACTCGCGGAACTGCGCGATCTCCGGCAGCGGCTCCAGCGTCCCGCGCACCGGCGCGCCGATCTCGACGACCTCGCCGACCGTGCCGGTGCCGTGACGCGGCGTGCTCAGCGTGCCGCGCAGGCTGAACCGCTCGCCCGCGACGGCGTCGGCCGGGACGGTGACGGTGAACGTCGCGGTCGCCGCGCGGCCCGGCGCCAGCGTGCCGAGCCGGCCGTCACCGCTCACCGTCCAGCCGGCCGGGGCCTCGACCGTCACGGTCGCGTTCGGCACCGGCTGACGCGCGGCGGCGCGAGCGTGCGCCACCACCTCGACGGTCGAGCCGGGCAGCACGTGGAACCCGGGCGTCTCCAGGTAGAACTCCGTGCCCAGCGGCAGCCCGCCGGGCGCCTGCAGGGCCGCGCCCTGGATGGCGGCGAGCCCGCCGGACGTCGGCGCCGGGTACGGCGTGCGGGTGTCGATCAGCGTGAACCACTGGCTGGAGATGCGGGCCGGGTCCGACGGCGGGAACGCGCGGGTGCCCCAGCCCTGGGTGATGTACTCGCGCGCCGCCCACGTCTTGACGACGCTCCACCGCTCGCCGCCGTGCCGCTCCGACACGGTGCCGTCCCAGGTGCCGAAGACCACGTCCGTCGCGACGCTCGGGGTGTAGCCGATGGTGGGGCCGTCCGGGCCGAGCGGGCCGCTGCCGACGGCGCCGCTCTGCAGGATCCGGCCGACCCGCCACGGCTGGAAGCCCTCGTCGGCGTGTTCGGGGAACCGCTCGGGGTCCGCGGCGGCGTAGTAGGCCTCGACGGCCAGCTTGGCCGCCTGCTGGTGGTTGCCGTGGTTGCCGTCGGTGGCCGACGGGTTCATGGTGACGATGACGCTCGGCCGGGTCGCGCGGATGACCCGGACGATGCGGCCGAGGGTGCTGTCGTGGCCCCAGATCTGCTCGCTCAGCGGAGCGCTGGCGGTGTAGTAGAAGTCCAGACCGTCGAGGTTGTAGATGTGCTCGATGCCGGCGTAGGCCACGGCGCGGCGCTCCTCGGCCTCGCGCAGCAGGCCCAGCGGCGGGCCCTCCTCCAGGCCGACGGCGTTGCCGCCGCCCTCGCCGCGGGTGATCGTGATGACGCCGGCGCGGACGCCGTGGTACTCGTTCCACTGACCCAGCGCGCCCAGCGTGCCGGCCTCGTCGTCGGGATGGGCACCGATGTAGAGGATGTCCAGCTTCACGGCGCCGCCGGGCGCGGCGAGCGCCCGCTCGGCGGGGGTCAGCAGCCGCAGTCCCGCGGCGGCGCCGACGGCCGCCGCGGTGACGGCGCCGGTCCCACGCAGGAAACTACGGCGGTTCAGGTTCACGTCCATCAAAGCCCTCTCTACGACGCGCGACGACAGCGCGATCCCCAAGAGGTCATGCACCAACGACGGCGACGGCAGGCCGACGGTCTCCCCGAGCCGTGCGTCCGATGCGGACGTCGGTGGAGAGCGGTCGTGCTCTGTGCATGACCCGACTTCTCAGCAGGAGCAGTGCAGGTGCGGACGCCGGCCGAGCGTCCCAGAAGGCCTTCGGCAACCTCGTGTGTGTCGTCGGGCCGGGCATGGCCGCGGATACGGTCACCCGGCTCGGCGCCATGCACCGACGACATCGAGGAGGCCTCCGGGCCCCTCTCGTCGCCGGTCTGCCCGGCCTTCCTAGGTGGCGACCATAGGGACGTCTCCGGGCCGTTGGCAAGAGTTCGCGAGCTTTTTCCTTCGGGGAACGAAAAATAACGGGCCGAGATCCACCGTGTCCGAACCGTGTCTTGACCGCCGTACTTCCTTCGCCGTAGAAAATAACCGTGAAGGCGCAATCCGAGGTCCCCGCGAGCCCCGTGCGACGGGAGCGTTCCCGGGAGATCAAGCGGTCCGCGGTGATCTCCGCGGCCCGTCAGGCCCGGCTGCTGTCGCGATCACAACTCACCGAACTGACCGGGCTGAGTCCTGCGACCCTCACACCGCTCGTCCGCGAGCTGATCGCCGAAGGCTATCTGATCGAACGCGGCGCCGACTCGTCGCGGGCCGGCCGCCCCCGGGAGAGGCTGGAGTTCAACCCGCGGGCCGAACTGGTCGCCGCGGTGGCGCTGCAGCCTCACCAGGCCCGGTGCGAGATCGCCGACAGCGACGGCACCGTCATCGCCCACGACGACGTGCCGCTCGGCCCGGACATCGTCGCCACCATCTGCGACGTGGTGCCGCGGCTGGCCGGAGCGGGCCGGCCGGAGCTGCGCGGCGTCGCGGTCGCGGTACCCGGCGTCACCGCCGACGGCGAGGTCCGGCTGGCGCCGTCGGTCGGCGTCGTCGAGACCCGGTCGATCGGCGAGGGCATCCGCGAACGCCTCGGGGTGTCCGTCGTCGTCGACAACGACGTCAACCTCATGGTGGCCGGCGAGCACGCCGCCGGCGCCGGTAGCGACGTCCGCGACCTGATGCTGCTGCACGTCACCGACGGCGTGGGCGCCGGGCTCATGCTCGACGGCCGGGTCCGGCGGGGCGCCTCGAGCGCGGCCGGCGAGGTCGGCTTCATGACGCTGGACCGGGACGCGCACACCCGCGACGGCGTCGGCGCCTTCGAGGCGCGGTGGTCCGAGAGCGCCGTCGCCCGTCACCTCGACGACGCCGGCATCGACCGGGACGGCGCCAGCCCGGTCACCGCTCTCGTCACGGCCGCCGCCGGCGACGGGCCCGCCGCGCAGGCTGCCCGCGCCTACCTCGACGAGGTGCTGGTGGCGTGGTCGCGGCTGATCATCTCCTGCGCGTGTGTCGTCGACCCCGGACGGGTGCTGCTCAGCGGGGCGGCCGCCGAGCTCGACGACGCCGCGCTGGCCCGGCTGCAGGACCTGGTCGACGCCGACGTCCCGGCGCCGGTCGAGATCCGCCGGGGCGCGCTGGGCGAGCGCGCCGTCCTGCACGGCGCCATCAGCTCCGCGCTCACCGCGGCCGGACTCATGGCGGTGCCCGCCACCTGACTCACCGCGCGGCTCGGCTCAGCGCGCACCCCCCTGCTTCGCACGTCATCACCCACTCACTGGAGGTCACCCATGCGACGCCCCTTCATCGTGCTCGGCGCGACCGTCGCGCTCGGCATGGTCCTCACCGCCTGCGGCGGCGACGACAGCGACACCACGTCCGAGGACGGCGGCTCGGAGTCGCGCAGCCTCACCATCTACAGCGCCCGCGACTCCAACATCACCGACTTCGTGATCGAGCGGTTCGAGGAGGAGTACCCGGAGTACGCGGGCAACGTCGAGGTGCTGAACCTCGGCGCCCAGGAGGTGCTCGAACGGGTCCGGGCCGAGGCCTCCAACCCGCAGGCCGACGTCTGGTGGGGCGGCACCCAGCAGGGTCTGGACGCCGCGGCCGCGGAGGACCTGCTCGAGCCGATCGAGCCGGCGTTCGCCGCCGACATCGCCGACGAGCACAAGGACCCCGAGGGCCGCTGGTTCGGCGAGATCCTGCTGCCCGAGGTGATCATGTACAACAACGCGGCCCTCTCCGAGGACGAGGCCCCGCAGGACTGGGACGACCTGATCGACCCGAAGTGGAAGGACCAGATCATCATCCGCGACGTGGCCGCGTCGGGCACCATGCGTTCGATCTACGCCGCGATGATCCTCAAGGAGTCCCCGGACGGCCAGGACCCGCAGCCGGGCTACGAGTGGCTGAAGCAGCTGGACGCCAACACCGCCGAGTACGCGGCCAACCCGGCCGACCTCTACCTGAAGATGTCGCGTGAGCAGGGCATCCTCAGCGCCTGGAACCTGCAGGACATCCTCATCCAGGCCGAGCAGCAGAATATGCCCTTCGGCTACGTCATGCCCGCGTCCGGCGCGCCGGTGCTGGTGGACGGCGTCGCGGCGGTGGCCGGCGGCGACAGCGAGGCCGCCACGCAGTTCCTGGAGTTCCTGTTCGACGACGGCCTGCGCGCCGAGCTCGCCGCCGACTACTACCAGATCCCGACCGTCGAGATCTCCGAGCAGCCGGAGTGGCTGGCGAACCTCGACCTGCAGCCGATGGACGTCGACTGGGCCACGATCGGCCAGAACGAGACGGACTGGATCAACTACTGGAACGAGAACATCAAGAACAAGGGCTGATCCGGCCCGGCGGACCGGCGGGCGGGCCGTCACGGCGGGCTCGCCGGTCACGCTGACGCGAAAGGTGGAACATGGTCGAGGTCCGGCTCGATGCGGTGAGCAAGGTGTTCGCCCGCTCCGGCGATCCCGCGGTCGACAAGGTCGACCTGACCATCCGGGACGGGGAGTTCTTCACGCTGCTGGGGCCCAGCGGCTGCGGGAAGACGACGACGCTCCGGATGGTCGCGGGGTTCTACTTCCCCTCGTCGGGACGGATCTTCTTCGGGTCCGACGACGTCACCCGGCAGGCGCCGAACAAGCGCGACACCGGCATGGTCTTCCAGAACTACGCGCTGTTCCCGCATCTCAGCGTGGCGCAGAACGTCGGGTATGGGCTCAGGACCCGCAAGGTACGCGGCACGGAGGCCAAGCGGCGCATCGACGAGGCCCTGGAGCAGGTGCACCTGGCCGGGTACGGGTCGCGCCGCATCGACCAGCTGTCCGGCGGGCAGCAGCAGCGGGTGGCGCTGGCCCGGGCGCTGGTGATCCGGCCGCGCACGCTGCTGCTCGACGAGCCGCTGTCCAACCTCGACGCCAAGCTGCGCGAGGAGACCCGGCTGGAGATCCGCCGCATCCAGCGCGAGGCCAGCACCACCTCCATCTACGTCACCCACGACCAGGCCGAGGCGATGGCGATGTCCGACCGCATCGCCGTCATGAGCGGCGGCACGGTGCAGCAGGTCGGCGCGCCCGAGGAGATCTACCGGCGCCCGGCCAACAGGTTCGTCGCGACGTTCATCGGCCGCAGCAACGTGCTCTCGCTCCCGGTCGTCGGGGCCGGGCCGGAGCACGTCGACGTCGCGGGTCCCGACGGTGTCACCCTCCGGGCCGCAGCGCCGGAGGGGCACGGCCTGGGCGAGACCGCCACCGCCCTGGTGTCGGTGCGTCCCGAGCACGTCCGGCTCACCGGGCCCGACGCCGCCGGCGCCCTGCGCGCGACGGTCGTCGAGACCGAGTTCACCGGCATGTCGACCCACGTCTCGGTCGACCTCGCCGGCACCCCGCTGCACGTCGCCGCCGTTCAGCTGCCCGCCGGTCTGAGCAGCGGCGACACCGTCGGTGTCGTGCTGCCGCCGGAGCATCTGTGGGTGGTGCGGCCGTGAGCGTCCAGACCGAGCCGGACGCCGTCACCGCGGCCGAGACGCCCGCCGCCGCCTCGGCGCGGCGGCTGCGCAGCGGTGCCGTCACCGGGTCGCGGTGGTTCCCTTACATCCTGGTGCTGCCGCTGGCGCTGGTGCTCTGGGGCTACATCGTCCAGCCGATGCTGGCGACGTTCTCCGAGAGCGTCGCCGAGAACGCCGGCGACAACTACGCGGGCTTCTTCAGCGCCGGCGGCGTGGCCCGGCAGTCGCTGATCAACTCGATCCTCATCTCCGTCGCGAGCGTCGTGCTGTGCGGCGTGGTCGGGGTGGCGATGGCGTTCCTGCTGCGCCGCTTCCAGTTCCCCGGCCGCGGGCTGATCGAGGCGATCATCCTGGTGCCGGCCGCGCTGCCGCCGCTCATCGGCGCCATCTCGTTCCAGCTGCTCTACAGCGAGACCGGCATCCTGCCGCGGGCGCTTCAGCGGCTGTTCGGGACCGAGGAACCGGTGCTGGCGGTCAGCGGGATCGCCGGCGTCCTGGTGGTCCACACGTTCACGATGTACCCGTTCTTCTACCTGGCCGCGTCGGCCGCCCTGCGCGGGCTGGACCCGTCCATCGAGGAGGCGGCGTACAACCTCGGCGCCTCGCGGCTGCGGGTCTGGCGCACGGTGCTGCTGCCGATGCTGACCCCGGCCATGGTGTCCGGCGCGCTGCTGGTGTTCATGACGTCGCTGGCGTCGTACACCGCGCCGCTGCTGTTCGGCGTCGACCAGACCATGACCATGCAGATCTACATCAACCGCACCAACGGCGACATGCCACTGGCCTCCACCTACGCCTCGGTGCTGGGTGTGGTGTCGATCCTGTTCCTGCTGGCCATGCGGTGGTACGAGGGCCGGCGCAGCTACCGATCGCAGTCCAAGGGCATCGCCAGCCACCGGCGCGAGGTCACCAACCCCCTGGGCCGGTGGCTCGCCATGCTCGGGTCGCTGCTGGGCGTCGCCGTGCTGTTGGCGCCCGTCGCGACCATCGCACTGGTGGCGTTCTCGCGCGACGGCTCGTGGACCACGCAGGTGATCCCGTCGGAGTACACGACGGAGAACTTCCGCACGATCTTCAACGACCCCCGCGCCTTCGAACCGATCATGAACTCGGTGACGATCAGCGCGGTGGCGACCGCCGGCATCATCGTCGTCGGCGTCCTCATCGCCTACGCGGTGCGCCGGCTGCGCTTCGTCGGCCGCTCGCTGCTCGACATCGGCGTCATGCTCGCGTGGGCGCTGCCGGGCACCGTCGTGGCCATCAACCTCATCGCGGCGTTCAGCACCGGCAACGCGTTCAGCTTCGGGCAGGTGCTGGTGGCCACGTTCTGGATCATGCCGCTGGCCTACTTCGTCCGGTTCCTGCCGATGGTGTTCCGCTCGACGTCCGCCGCGCTCGCGCAGACCGACCCGGCGCTGGAGGAGGCGGCCCGCAACCTGGGCGCGTCGTGGCCGCGGGCGTTCCTGACGGTGACGGTGCGGCTGGTGCTGCCCGGCGTGGTGGCCGGCGCGCTGCTGGCGTTCGTGCACGGCGTGGGGGAGTTCGTCGCGTCGGTGCTGATCTACACCTCGCAGACCGAGCCCATCTCCGTCGCCATCAACAACAGCATGTACCGCTTCGAGATGGGCACGGCGGCCGCGTACGGCATGCTGCAGGTCGTGCTGATCTTCGTCGTCATGCTCGTCAGCGGCCGGCTCGAGAACGGCCGGTCGTCCCGCTCGGCCCGGGAGGCGACGCAGTGGGCGGGCTGATCGACGCGACCCGGGTCACCGGCGCCGCCTGGCCCGGGGTGGTGGCGGAGGCCGACTTCGCCGTGCTGCCGGTCGGGGCGTTCGAGTGGCACGGCCCGCACCTGCCGCTGGGCACCGACCTGCTGCTGGCCGAGGGGTTCGCCCGGGCGTGGGCGGAGACCTCCGGCGCGCCGCGCGGCGTGCTCTACCCGGCCGTCGCCTACACGGCCGTGCCGGGACAGACCCGGCCGTGGCCCGGCACCATCGGCGTCCGGCCCGAGGTCGCGCTCTCGTACCTGTGCGACGTCCTCGAGGGCATCGTGGCCGCCGGTTTCGTCCGCGTGCTGGTCGTCAACGGCCACGACGCCAACATGTCGATCGTCCGCGCCGCGATGGAGTGGGTGTCGGGACGGCGGCGATGCAGCCTGCTGCTGGCCAACTGGTTCCAGCTCATCACGCCGGAGGAGACCACCGAGCTGTTCGGTGCGCTGCCCTCGCGCGGCCACGGCGGCGCCTACGAGACCAGCGGCGTCCTCGGCTTCGCCCCCGACGCCGTCGACCTGGCCGCGGCCCGCGACCTGCCGCCGCGGCCGAAGCTGCCCACCCCGAGTCCGTATGTCCTCGTCGAGTCGCGGCCCACCCCGTGGGAGGGGTGGTCCGGGCACGTGTCGCTGGTCGCCGACGGTGCCGGCCCGCGCGTGCGCGAGCTGGGGGAGCGGCGGCTGCGCGAGCTGGTCGACGCCTGGCTCGCCGCGCCGCTGCCCGACGCGCCCGGGACCGATCCACACCCCGTCACAGGAGAGGCCGATGGCTGACCAGGCCCTGACCGTCTATCAGGAGAACCACCTGCGGGTGGCGTTCGAGCACCACGCGCCCATGCTGTACGGCCCCATGGTCGAGGCGAGCCGGGCCCACGTGGTCATGCTCGCCGAGCAGGGCCTGATCCCCGCCGAGCGGGCCGCGACGCTGCTGCGCGGGCTCGAGGCGATGCGCTCCGACGACCCCGCCGCGCTGACCTACGACGGGTCGGTCGAGGACGTCTACTTCACGATGGAGAAGCGGCTGGCCGCGGCCGCCGGCATCGGCACCGCCGAGCTCGACGTGCAGCTGGCCCGCAGCCGCAACGATCTCGACCAGGGGATCTTCCGGATGATCCTGCGCGGCCAGCTCGCGGCCGTGCTCGACGAGGTGCTGACGACCGCCGGCGTGCTGCTCGACGCCGCGGACCGCTACGCCGACGTCGTCGTCATCGGCTACACGCACCGCCGACCGGCCCAGCCCACCACCGTCGGCCACGTGCTGGCCGGCTACGCCGAGGCGCTGGCCGGCCACGCGCGTGCTTATACGGCACTGATCGACGAGGTCAACGTGTCGCCGCTGGGGTCGTGCGCCTTCGCCGGCACCGACCTCGACATCAGCCCGGCGCGGGTCGCCGAGCTGCTCGGCTTCGACGGGCTGATCGTGAACTCCTACGAGGCGGTGGCCGGCGCCGACTACCTCGTGCGGGTGGCCACGCTCAACGCGCAGGTGCTGGCCACCGGCGCCCGGTTCGTCCGGACGCTGATGGACTGGCTGAGCTGGCAGTGGCTGTCGACGCCGCCGGAGTTCACCCAGGGCAGCAGCATCATGCCGCAGAAGCGCAACCCCGTCGTGTTCGAGCACCTGGTGTCGATGGCCGGCGCCACCGCGGCCGACGCCGCCTCGGTGCTCAACAACGTCGGCGCCGCGTGGTGGGAGGACTCCAACAACGCGACGACGGACGTGCAGGCCCGGCTGTGGGAGAGCAACGACCGGGCGACGCGGTTCTTCCGCCTGCTCGGCGGGCTCCTGGCGCGGGTCGAGCCGCTCTCGCCGCCGGCGGCGGCCGAGATCGTGGCGACCGGCGCCACCACCACCGCCGCCACCGACACGCTGACCGCGTCGGGCGTGCCGTTCCGGGCCGCGCACTCCGTGGTCGGGCGGCTGCTGCGGGAGGGACCGCCGGACCAGTGGACGACGGCCACGGTGCTCGCGGTCGCCGCGGAGCTCGGCCTGTCCGGTGTCACCGAGGAGGCGGCCAAGGAGCTGATCGCCGCCGCCAACGACCCCGCCCGGGTGCTCCATCGCGCCCAGGCCGACGGTCCCGGCTCGGCGCAGGTGCGCCGTCAGGTCGCGCGGCTGCGCGAGAGCGTGGCGGCGTCGGCCGAGCACGTGAGCGGGTTCCGGTTGCGGCTCGACGCGGCGGCCGTGCGGCTCGACGACGTGGTGCGGGAGCGGATCGCCGCGTGAGCGTTCCCACCTCCGGACACCTGCTCGGCATCGACTTCGGCGGCACCAAGATGGCGCTGGCGCTCGCCGAACCCGACGGCACCATCGTCGCGCGCCACCGGCTCCCCACCAACGCCGGCGACGGCGCCGAACGCGCCTTGTCGCGGGCGCTGGACGCGGCCGAGAAGCTCGTCTCCGACTCCGGCCGGCCGGTGCTGGCCGCCGGCGTGGCGACGCCCGGCGTGGTGCGGCCCGACGGCATCGACCTCGCCCCGAACGTCCCCGGGTGGGGTGAGCTGCGGCTGGCCGACGCGCTGCGCGACCGGCTCGGCGACATCCCCGTGCCGGTGTGGAACGACGTCAACGCGGCGGCGCTGGCGGAGACGCGGCACGGCAGTCTGCGCACGGCCGATCCTGGGCTGGTGCTCGGCCTGGGCACGGGCGTCGCCGCCGCGGTCACCGTCGGGGGACAGGTCGTGCCCGGCTTCCACGGCGCGGCCGGCGAGATCGGCTACACGCTGGTCGGCTCCGGCCTGCTGCATCCCGACGAAGCGCACCTGGAGGCCGTCTTCGGCGGCCGCGTCCTCGACGACCTGGCCGCGGCGCACGGCCTGACCGGGGGCGCCCCGGCCCTGCTCGCGGACGCGGATCCGGAGCTGAGCGACCTGGCCGACCGGCGCATCGACTCCCTGACGCGGGCCGTCATCGCGATGTGCCTGCTGCTGGACCCGCAGCGCGTGGTGCTGTTCGGCGGCCTGACCGGCAGCGAGCGGATCGTGTCACGGGTGACGGAGCGGCTGCGCTCGCACCTGGTCTTCGCGCCCGATGTCGTGGTGTCGGCGTTCGCCGACGAGGCGCCGCTCGTCGGCGCGGTGACGCTGGCCGCCGACGCCGTGCCGCGCTGACAACGCCGGTCCCGTGGCGGCGTTGCCGCCCGTTCCCGCAGAGCGCCGATGATCATGGAGAAATCGGGGTTCCCAGCGCGCTGGAACCCCGATTCCTCCATGATCAACTCCGCGTGCACGCGATGGTCGATGATCAGCCCTTCACCGCGCCGCCGAGGCCGGCGCCGCGCAGGAACAGGCGCTGGAACACGAGGAAGATGACGATCGGCAGCGCCATCGAGATGAGCAGCGCGGCCAGGAAGACGTCCAGCTCGACGGTGTCGCGGATCAGCGGCAGGCGCACCGACAGCGGCTGGAGCGTGGGCTCGGGCAGCACGATCTGCGGCCACAGGAAGTCCTTCCACGCGTTGAGGAAGGCGAAGATCGACACGACGCCGAGGATCGGCTTCGACATCGGCAGCACTACCGACCACAGCATCCGCAACGGTCCGGCGCCGTCCATGCGGGCCGCCTCGTACACGTCGCGCGGCAGGCCGTCCATGAACCGCTTGACCAGCAGGACGTTGAACGCGTTGGCGCCGGCCGGCAGCCACACCGCCCAGTAGGTGTTCAGCAGCGACGCGTTCACCACCGGCAGGTCGAGGACGGTCAGGAACAGCGGCACCAGCACGACCACCCCGGGGATGAACAGCGTGGCCAGCACGGCCGCCGTCACCACGGGTGCGTACCTCGGCCGCAGCACCGCGAGCACGTAACCGCCGGTCGTCGCGACGAGCAACTGCACGAACCAGGATCCCAGCGCCACCCACACCGTGTTGGTGAAGTAGTGGCTGATCTGCGCCTGGTTCCAGGCGGTCGACAGGTTCGCCCAGTCGATGCCGCTGGGCCAGAACGCCATCGGCGTGCGCAGGGTGTCCTGCGTGGTGCTGACCGACGCCCGGGCCAGCCACAGGATGGGGCCGAGGCTCGCGACGGCGAGCAGCACCAGCACCAGCCCCTGGGCGACGCGCATGCCCCATCGCGTGCCGGCCCGGCCCCAGTCGAACTCCGACAGGATGCCGCGCTCGCCGGCGGTGTCCGGTCCGCGCCGCCGCGGACGTGGCGCCGGGGCCGGTACGGGCGCCGCCGGGGCGGGCGTCGTCACCCGCACCTCGTCCTTCACCGTGTCGCTCATGTCGTGCTCCAGGACCGGGTGAGCCGGAAGTAGACGGCGGACATGACCGCCAGGAACAGCGCCAGCAGCACCGACAACGCCGTCGCCGCGCCGTAGTCGCCGAACCGGAACGCGTAGTTGTAGATCTGCAGCAGCACGGTGACGGTAGCGTTCTGCGGGCCGCCGTTGGTCATCAGGTACGGCTCGGTGAACACCTGGAACGTGGCGATGACCTGCAGGATCAACGTGATCAGCAGCACGCCGCGCAACTGCGGCAGCGTTACGTGCCAGACCTTGCGCCACAGCCCCGCGCCGTCGACCTCCGCGGCGTCGTAGAGGTCGCCGCGCACGCCGGTCAGCGCGGCCAGGTAGATGAGCACCGTCGCGCCGGCGTTGGCCCACGTCGCCTGCAGCACCAGCGACGGCATCGCCGACGACGCCTCCTGGATCCAGCTGAACGGGCCCAGTCCCACCCAGCCGAGGATGGTGTTGAAGACGCCGGTCTGGCTGGCGTCGTAGAAGAACCGCCACAGCAGCACCGCGACCACCGGCGGCACGACGACCGGCAGGTACGCCAGCGCACTGTAGAGGCCCTTGCCGCGGCGCAGCTCGCTCATGACGACGGCGAGCACGAGCGGCACGGGGTAGCCGAACAGCAGCGCCAGCCCGGTGAAGTAGAGGGTGTTGCGCACCGACGTCCAGAACAGCGGGTCCTCGAGGACCTGCCGGAAGTTGTCCAGGCCGACCCAGGCCGGGTCGGTGACCAGGTTGGTCTCCTGGAAGCTCATGACCACGGCGCGGCCGATGGGGAACCAGGCGAAGTAGCCGAACACCAGCAGCAGCGGCAGCAGGAGCAGCAACGTGCTCAGCCCGCCGCCGCGGACCCAGCGGATGGTCGCGTTCACCTCGGTTCTCCCATCGACGGCGCCGTGGACGGAGTGTCAGCCGGCCTCGACCAGTGCGCTGACGTTGGTGTTCGCCGTCTCGAGTAGAGCGTCGATGTCGGCGTTCTCGTCGGTCAGCACCGCCTGCACGACGGCGTCGAGCTCGGCGTAGAGGTCCTGGGCACGCACCGGCGGCTCGGGCACCAGCGGCTGGTCCAGGATGTTCTCCTTGAACGACATCATCTGCTCCAGCGGCACGTTCACCAGGTCGGCCACCCAGGCGTCGGACTCCGCCAGCTGCTCGGCGCCGAAGATGGGCAGCGCCGGCGTGCCCAGCGGGGCGTCCGTCGCGACCAGCGCCTCGGCGTCTGCCAGCGCGGCCTCCTCCTGGGTCAGCTTGCTCATGTAGAAGAAGTCGATCCACTTGACGGCGGCGTCGCGCTCGGCCTCGCTGGCGTCGGGCCGGACCCCGACGATCGTCCCGCCGCCCAGCACGCCCGCGTCGTCGCCCTCCAGCGGGAGCACCGTGAGCCCGTAGGTGCTGGGGTCGATGCTGTTCTCCGTGACGAGGCTGTTGTAGACGTCCGAGCCGCCGATGTACATGCCGACCTGGCCCGCGGCGAACGCCTGGTTGATGGTGCCCCAGTCGAACAGGAAGTTGTCGCCCATCGAATCGTCCTCCCAGCGCATCTGGCGCAGCAGTTCCAGCGCCTGCCGGGTGCCCTCGTTGTCCAGCGTGGCGGTGACGTCGTCGCCGGTGCCCTCCTCCATGCGGCCGCCCAGCGCGTAGGTGAGCGTGGTGAGGATCCAGCCGCCGGTGTTGTTCTGGCTCATCTGGGCGAAGCCGGCCTGGCCGGTGGCCTCGGCGATCGCGTCGGCGTACTCGCGGACCTCGTCCCACGTGGTGGGCGGCTGGTCCGGGTCGAGGCCGGCCTGCTCGAACATGGACCGGTTGTAGTGCAGGCCCATGCCGTACGCGGCGGTCGGGACGGCGAAGATGTTGCCGCTGTCGTCCTGGGCGACCTCGAGGACGCTGGGGTTGAAGTCGTCGGCGTAGGGGAGCTCCTGCACCTCGGCGGTGATGTCGGCCAGCTGGCCGCGCGCGATCAGCGCCTGGCCGTCGGTGAACGGGAACTCGAACGTCGTCGGCAGCGTCCCGCCGGCGAGCTGGGCCGCGAACGTCGTCACGTCCCACTCGTACTCGCTGGGCTCGATGGTGATGTTCGGGTGGGCCGCCTCGAACTCCTCGACGCGGGCGAGGAACGCCTCGCGGGTGGCCGACTCCGTCGCCGGCGGCAGGTTGCTCACGCTGATGGTGACCTGCTCGTCGCCGCTGCCGCCGTCCTGCCCGTTGCCGCCGTCGGCCGCGGGATCGTCGTCGGACCCGCAGGCCGCCACCAGGCTCAGCGCCATCACCGCCGCGGCCACGGCGCCCAGGTGTCTGCGTGTGCTCATCTCGTGCTCCATCCCTTGGTGCCGCTGCGTTGCGGCGTTGTCGGGGTCACTGCTCGGGGGTGTCGGTGGGCAGGCGTAGCCAGACGGCGGCGTCGGAGCCGAGCCGGCCGTCCTCGAGGTCCGCGCTGGCGAGCAGGACCTCCTCGTGCGCGGGCAGGGCGACGGGATCCGCCGACAGGTTGACGACGCAGGCGACGTCGTCGCGGCGGAAGGCGAGGACGTCGGCCGGCGCGTCCAGCCAGGTCAGCGGGCCGTCGCCGAGCGACGGCTCGGTGCGGCGGATCCGCAGTGCGGCCCGGTACAGGGTGAGTGTCGAGGCCGGGTCGCCGTCCTGCGCCTCGACCGTGAGGCCGGCCCAGGTCCCCGGCTGTGGCAGCCACGGCTCGCCGGTCGCGCCGTCCGGGCTGAACCCGTACGGCGGCTCGGAGCCGCTCCACGGGACCGGGACCCGGGAGCCGTCGCGGCCGGGGTCGACGCCGCCGGAGCGGAAGTACATGGGGTCCTGGATGCGGCCGGGCTCGATGTCCTCGACCTCCGGCAGGCCCAGCTCCTCGCCCTGGTAGACGTAGGCCGAGCCGGGCAGCGCGAACATGAGCAGCGCGGCGGCCCTGGCGCGGCGCAGCCCGAGGGCGAGGTCGGAGGCCGTGCCGGCCCGCTTGGTGGCGAACGCGAACGACGTGTCCGCGCGGCCGTAGCGCGTGACGGGGCGGGTGACGTCGTGGTTGGACAGCACCCAGGTGGCCGGCGCGCCGACCCGCTCGTGGAAGTGCAGGCTCTGCTCGATGCTGGCGCGCAGGCGGTCCGGCTCCCACGGGCAGGCCAGGAAGTCGAAGTTGAAGACGGTGTGCAGCTCGCCCGGGCGCAGGTACCGGGCCAGACGCTCGAGGTCGGGCAGCCAGATCTCGCCGATGAGCGCGCGCGGCTCGGCGTAGCTGTCGGCCAGCCGGCGCCAGCTGCGGTAGATGTCGTGCACCTCGTCGCGGTCGGTGTGCACGTGCTGACCCGGCTCGTGGTCGGGGTCGAGGTCGGGCAGGTCGGCATGCTTGGCCAGCAGCCCGGCGGAGTCGATGCGGACGCCGGCGGCGCCGCGGTCGAACCAGAACCGCAGGATCTGCTCGTGCTCGTGCCACACCAGCGGGTGGGTCCAGTTGAGGTCGGGCTGCTCCGGCGCGAACAGGTGCAGGTACCACTCGCCGGGCGTGCCGTCGGCGTTCTTGGTGCGGGTCCAGGCCGAGCCGCCGAAGATCGAGTTCCAGTCGTTCGGCGGTTCGGCGCCGCCGTCGCCGCGGCCCGGCCGGAACCAGAACCGCTGCCGGGCCGGCGACCCGGGCGGGGAGTCGAGTGCGGCCTGGAACCAGGGGTGCCGGTCGGACACGTGGTTGGGGACGATGTCGACGATGGTGCGCAGGCCCAGCTCCTTGGCCTCGGCGATCAGCCGCTCGGCCTGCTCGAGGGTGCCGTACGCGGGGTCGATGTCCCGGTAGTCGGCGACGTCGTAACCGCCGTCGGCCATCGGCGAGGGGTACCAGGGGCTGAACCAGAGCGCGTCGACGCCCAGCTCGGCGAGGTAGCGAAGCTTCGCCCTGACGCCGGCCAGATCGCCGGTGCCGTCGCCGTTCCCGTCGGCGAAGCTGCGCACGTAGACCTGGTAGATGACGGCGCTGCGCCACCAGGCGTCGTCGTCGAGGCGTCGCTGATTCATGGCGGTCACGTTAACGACGGCGATATCGTCACGCAAGACTTCGACAACAAATTGAAGGAACACGATTAGGTCACGACGGCTGCCTCACTCGCGTGGCGGCGGAGCCGTCGAGCCGCGAACCACCAGCTCCGGCTCGAAGAGCAGCTCGTCGGACTCGACCCGGTGGCCGTTGATGAGGCCGACCAGGAGGTCGACCGAGGCCTTGCCCATCGCCTCGATCGGCTGGCGGACCGTCGTGAGCGGCGGCTCGGTGCAGTTCATCAGCGCAGAGTCGTCGTAGCCGACGACGGAGAAGTCGTGCGGAACGCGCAGGCCGGCGCGTTTGGCGGCGCGAATGGCGCCGAGGGCCATGGGGTCGCTGGCGCAGATGACGGCGGTGACGCCGCGGCGCAGGAGGCGGCTGGCGGCGGCCTGGCCGCCCTCGAGCGAGTGCATCGCGTTCTCGACGTGGTCGTCGGGGATCTTAAGGCCCGCGGCGGCCAGCCGCGCGTGCGCGGCGGCGAGTTTACGCTGCGACGGGACGTGGTCGGGCGGGCCGAGAATGAGGCCGATCCTGGTGTGCCCGAGCGACAGCAAATGGCCCATGGCCTGCTCCGTCGCCACGGCATCGTCGCAGGACACCCGCGGGAACGGCAGCTCGTCGATGCCCGCGTTGACCATGACGGTGGGCAGCTTGCGCTCGATGAGCCGGGCATAGTGGTCGTGCGCGCCGTTGCGGCCGCTGTACAGACCGCCGGCGAACAGCACCCCCGACACCCGCTGCTGGAACAGCAGCTCGATGTAGTCGGCCTCCGACACCCCGCCGACGGTCTGCGTGCACAGCACCGGCGTCAGTCCCTGCTGCGCCAGCGACCCGCCCACGACGTCGGCGAACGCGGGGAAAATGGGGTTCTGCAGCTCAGGCAGGACCAGCCCGACCAGCCGGGCCCGCTCGCCGCGCAGCTTCGTCGGCCGCTCGTACCCGAGCACGTCCAGCGCCGTCAGCACCGCCTCGCGCGTCGCCTCGGACACCCCCGGCCGGCCGTTGAGCACCCGGCTCACGGTCGCCTCGCTCACGCCGACCTTTGCGGCCACCTCAGTCAGTCGTCCAGCCATGGGCGAAAGCATACGACAGGATTGCGCAAGAAGTTTGCATGAGGTGTTGGTGAGATTCGGGGGCGTCGGCCGTCCCCCTGCTGCCCATTCTCTTAAGCCGCGCACGCGCGCCTCAAGCGGACCGAGGGAGGCGCTTCGCGCCGATGCGGACCGCTTGACCCGCACGCACCCGGCCTAAGAACGGGCAGCTATCAGGGGGACGGGGGCAGTGTGGCGACGGGGCCGGGCCGTTGGGCCGGTTGCGGTGTGGGTTTGCTGTCGTGGAGCGTCCACCTGGTGAGATTTCACCGTGATTCTGGGGCCCGCACCAGGATTACCCGAGCCCCAACACGGTTGTAAGCGTGTTGAGGCTCGGGTAATCCTCGTGATGTCCGCGATCGTTCATGATCACCGCAACGGCGGAGCCGCGACCACGGCCGCGAACCCGAGTCGTGCCCAGACCCGCCCCGTCCCCTGATAGCTGCCCGTTCTTGGCCGCGCAGCCGTGGGTCAAGCGGTCATCGTCGCGCGAAGCGCCCCATAGTCCGCTTGAGGCGCGGTTGCGCGGCTAAGAGAATGGGCAGCAGGGGGACGGCCCACGCCACAATCCCGACGAACGTCCGCCCGGCCCACGCCAACCACCGGGTCAGCGAACGGCGGGCTCCTCCTCCGGCTCGTCGGCGACGGCGGACGCGGACGGCTCGGGACCCTTCGACAGCGCGCTCGGCCACCACATGAACCGCCCGAGGTCGAGGTTGAGCGACGTCACGAGGATCGAGCGCACGATCATGGTGTCCAGCAGCACGCCGAGCGCCACCGCGATCCCGATCTCCGCGAACGCCACCACCGGCAGCGTCGCCAACACGGCGAACGTCCCGGCCAGCACCAGTCCGGCGGAGGTGATGACGCCGCCGGTCGCGGCGAGGCCGATGAGCGCGCCCCGCCGGGTGCCGTGCTGCTTCGCCTCCTCGTGGACGCGGGTCATCAGGAAGATGTTGTAGTCGATCCCCAGCGCGACGAGGAACACGAAGACGAACAGCGGGAACGCGGTGTCGACGCCGGCGAAGCCGAGAAGATGCTCGAAGATCAGCGCGCTCAGCCCGAGCGCGGCGGCGAACGACAGCACCACCGTCGCGATCAGGACCAGGGGCGCGACGAACGCCCGCAGCAGGATCATGAGGATCACGAACACCGCCGCCAGCACCAGCGGCATGATCACCAGGCTGTCGCGGGCCGCCGCGTTCTGCGCGTCCAGCGCGACCGCGGTGTTGCCGCCGACCAGCGCGTTCGCGTCGGGGACGGCGTGCACGCTGTCGCGGACCGCCTCGACGGTGTCCTGCGCCTGCGGGCTGTCCGGGGCCGCCTCGAGCGTGCCCTCCAGGTAGACGAGGTCGTCCAGCGGTACCGGGTCGGTCACCTCGGCGATGCCCTCGGTGTCCTCGAACGCCTGCCGCACGTCGCCGGCCGCCGGGGCGTCGGCGATGACGATCACAGGGCTGCCGGTGCCGGCCGGGAAGTGCCGGGCCAGCGCTTCCTCTCCGGTGATCGACGCGGGCGTGTCGACGAACGCGTCCCGGTTCTGGATGACGCCGGTGTTCAGCCCCAGCAGCCCGAGCGCCAGTGCGCCGAGCGCCAGCGACGTCCCGATCCACACCGTCCGCGGCCGGCGGGCGATCCCGCGCCCCATCCGCGCCCAGAACCCGCGCTCCGTCGGCTCGGCGGACCCGTACCGGGGCTTGAGCGGCCAGAACACCCACCGGCCGGTCACCACCAGCAGCGCGGGCAGCAGCGTCAGCATCGCGGTCACGCCGATGACGACACCGATCGCCAGCACGGGCCCCATGCCGCGGGTCGAGTTCATCTCCGCGGCCAGCAGGCACAGCATGCCGACGGCGACGGTGGCGGCGCTGGCGACGATCGCCGGGCCGGCGCGGTGCAGCGCGAACGCCATGGCCTCGTGCCGGTCCTCGTGCCGGCGCAGCTCCTCGCGGTAGCGCGCGATCAGCAACAGCGCGTAGTCGGTGCTCGCGCCGAACACCAGCACCAGCAGGATGCCGGCGGTCTGCCCGTTGACGGTGACGTCGGCGTACTCCGCCAGCAGGTACACGACGGCCTGGGCGGCGGTGAGCGCGGTGAAGGCCGAGAAGACCGGGATGATCCACAGCACCGGGCTGCGGTAGGAGAACAGCAGGATGACGATGACCACGCCCATCGCCGCGTACAGCAGCGTGCCGTCGATACCCTCGAACGCGTCGGCGAAGTCGGCCGAGACGCCGGCGGGTCCCGCGACGTACGCGTCCAGCCCACCGGGTCCGCCGCCGACGATCTCGTTCATCGCGTCGACGGCGTCGCCGAGCGCGAACCAGCCGCCGTCGCCCGGGTCGACCGGGACGATGACCTGCAGCGCCTCGCCGTCCTCGGACGGTATCGGCCCGACGACGTCGCCGCTGACGTGCTCGACGCCGGCGAACGCCCGGGCGTCGGCGGCCGCCTTCTCCTGGTCCTGCGGGGTGATGCCGTCCGTCCGCTCGTAGACGACGATCGCGGGCAGCTCCTCCCCGGTCTGGAAGGCCTCCTGCTGCACTTCGAACACCCGTGTCGACTCCGCGGAGCCGGGCAGCCAGGACGCGGTGTCGTTCTCCTGCGCTCCGGTCAGCTTCGCCGACAGCGGGAACGCCACGGCCAGCACGATCAGCCAGAAGACCAGGACGATCCACTTGCTGCGGCGGCCGCAGACGTACGACCCCAGTCTCCGCCGCGTCCCGCCGGCCGGCGGCATGGTGTCGCGCTCTCGTGTGGTCTCGGCCATGGCCATCACTCCTCGACCGGCCGGAGCCGGCCCCCCGTCGGAGTCCCAGACCCGCACGAGTCTAGGCCCGACTGCGCCGTTGAGGGCCGGGCGCGAACCGGATATTTTCGACGGCCACGCTCGTGCGCCGCCGTCAGGACGTGAGTTTCCAGGCGCCCTCGTAGCCGATCGGCACGAACCCGACCGCCTCGTTGACGTCGAGCATGTGCCGGTTCTCCTCGGCGTTGAACGTGGTGACCATGGGCGACGACGGGCTCACCTCGGCCAGCCGCTGCAGGTTGGCCACCTTGAGGAGCATGCCGAGCCGGCGGCCGCGGTGCTCGGCGAGGACCAGCGTGTCCTCCTGCGTGACCGGCCGGGAGCGGTCGGCGGGCAGGTAGAGCTCGTTGAAACCGGCCAGCCGTCCGCTGGGGACGTGCTCGGCGGCGACGGTGAGGCGCTCGCGTCCGCTGTCGGCGAGCTGACGGTCCCAGTCGGCCACGCGGGCGGCGTCCCACTTCTCCTCGGACATGTCCAGGCCGGCGCTGGGGGCATCGGTGCTCATGCGCGTCTTCAGCGTCGCGACGTCGCCGACCCACTCGGGCGGGGTGGCGCCCACCCAGGAGACGACGCGGTAGCCGGGGCCGGCCGCGGACTGGGCGGCGTCGCGCTTCGCGGCGAGCAGCGCGGCGTCGACCGGCAGCGGCAGCCCGCTGATGCGCGCCACCTGCTCGAGCTGATATCCGCGACGTCGCAGGAACCGGACTCCGGGGTCGTCGGCGGAGAGCCAGCCGAACCCCGTCGGCGGCTCGATGCGTTCGCCGGTCTCGGGCCGGGTGTGGATGGCTTCGGCCTGCAATGTCGGCCGGCCGGACGCCAGAGCGATGGCGGCGAGGTGGTCGTAGAGCGCCGTGCCGACGCCGCGGCGCCGGAACTCCGGCAGCACCTCCACCTCGAGCCACGACGCGGTGGCGTCCTCGGCCGCCGACCACGACAGGATGCCGCGCCCGACGATGCGGCCCTCGACGCGCGCGACGAACAGCCGGATCGGCTCGTGGTGCTGCACCTGGTAGACCGGCAGCAGCTCGCGGGCGGAGTAGTTGAGCACGTCGGTGCCCATGAGGTGGGTCTCGATGGCGTTACGGACGTCGACCATCTCGGCGAAGTCGGCGGCGCCGGGCGCGTCCATCGAGGCCGGGATCGCCAGCTCCTCGATGCCGACGGCGGTGTCGGTGCTCATGACCGGGCACGCTAGCCCGCCGGCCGCCGGCGCCGCACCGCATTTTCCGCCGTCTCAGCCGGCCAGGACCTCCGCGTACTCGCTGACCAGCAGGTACCGCGCCGGCGCGTCCTCGTCGACGGACGGATAGCGCGGCGACGGGTCGAGGAACAGGTTGTCGTCGACGTCGTCGTTCACCGCCGACACCTCGCCGGCCAGCACGACGCCGCCGTCGGCCCAGAACCGGTGGAAGACGCCGGCCGGCACCTGGATGCTCTGGCCCGGGTCGAGCCGCACCGGCGCACCTGGCCGGACGGCGCGCTCGAACCCGTCGACCAGCGTGACGACGTCGCCGTCGCCGGACTCCGGCCGCAGCTCGACGACCAGCGCCGCGCCGCCGCGGTTGATGATGTCCTCGGTCTTGCGCCGGTGCAGGTGCATCGGCGTCTCCTGGCCGTCCTGCGCGACCAGGAACTTCTCCGCGTACGTCTGACCCGCCCCGGCGTCGCGCTCGGCCAGCGTGCCGTTGCGCAGCGTGCACAGCACCAGCCCGACGCGGTCGAAGTCGCCGCGGCCGAAGTCGGTGACGTCCCAGCCCAGACCGCGTTCCAGCGCCGGCCGGGCGGCCGGCGTCGGCGCCGCCGCGAGCCAGTCGGCGCGGGTCCACGCGGCGAAGCCGGGCAGCGGCATGCCGGCCTCCGCCGCCAGCGAGCGGGCGCCGTCGATGGCGGCGTCGATCGTGGACCTCTTCACCCGCCGCAGTCTAGGCCTAGAGCCAGCCGCGACGGGCGGCGGCGAGCCCCGCCTGGAACCGGGTCTCCGCGCCCAGCTCCTCCAGCAGTGCGGCGATCCGCCGCCGGGTCGTGCGGTAGCTCCAGTCGAGGTGGTTGGCGATGGCCTGGTCCTTCATGCCGCTGGCCAGCAGAGCCAGCAGCCGCCGGTCGTCCGGCCCGGGGACGACGGTGTCCGGCTCGCTCGGCGCGGTGAGCGGCGTCGCGCGCTCCCACAGCTCGTCGAACACGTACAGCAGGACGTCCAGCAGCGAGCAGGGGTGCACGACGATGGCGCCGGAGACGTCGCGCTGGTTCAGCGACTGCGGGACGAACGCCAGCTTGCGGTCGAACGTCGCCAGCTTCAGCGGCAGCCGCGACGTGACCCTGGCCTGCTCGCCGGCCTGGACGTAGCGCAGGATCGCGTCGGCCGCGAGCGGCGACCGCTCCAGCGCGGCGCGGTCGTAGATCGCCTTGCAGGTGACGCCGCGGGCCAGGATCTCGAACTCCAGGTCGTTGGACCGGGGACCCCGCGGGCCGGAGTAGGGCGGGGTGTCGAGCACCTGGATCTCGCTGGTCGCCGACCGTTGCAGCTGGTCGAAGCGGCGCAGCACCGCCTCGGAGCCGGTGACGATCTCGCACAGCTCGGTGCGCTCGGCCTTCAGGCCCTCCCGGTAGTCGTCCATGAGCAGCGCGCCGAGCGTCCGGATGCGGCCGAGCTCGGCCTCCTTGTCGCGCACCAGGGCTTCCAGGCCGACGTCGGGAGCGGCGGGCAGGAACCGGGCGACGGCACCGGGGGACCGGCTGACCAGGCCGGCGTGCTCCAGGACGGCGAGGGCGCGGCGGGCCCGGTGCCGGGGGATCTCGAGGCTCTCGGCGATCTCGGCGGTGGTCGACCCGGGCAGCCGCAGCAGCGTCCGGTAGGTGCGATCCTCGACCGCTCCGAGGCCGAGCGCGCCCAGCGGGACGGCCTCGCCGTCGGCCGCCGGGCCAGTTCTGTCCATGGCCATAGCTGGCCACAGTAGCGCCTGGACACCCGGTTCCGGCATCGCGGACCATAACCGGCAATCCATGCCAGATGGTCGTCGGAAGGCCGAGCATGCCCGTGCGCACCCGAGTCGCCGCCCTCACGTCCGCGGCCCTGCTTCTGAGCTCCCTGACGGCGATCGGCGCGGCGACGGCCGCCGAGCCCACCGCTGGCAGCGCCGCCACCGCAGCGGGCGACGCCGCATCGGGCGACGCCGCGGAGGCGTGGGCGGCGAAGGTCGAGGACGACGTCCAGCACACGCTCGCGGCCGGCGGGACGACCGACGTCATGATCGCCTTCGAGGACCGCGCCGACCTGGCCGCGGCCGCGCGCGTCGACGACTGGGACGAGCGCGGCGAGGCGGTCGTCACCGCCCTGATGGAGACCGCCGAGGAGAGCCAGCGCGCCACCCGCGCGGAGCTCGACGCGGCCGGCGCCGACTACGAGGCGTACTGGATCGCCAACGCGATCCTGGTCCGCGACGCCACGGAGGAGATCGCCCGCCGGGTGGCGGCGCAGCCCGGCGTCGACCAGGTGCTCGAGGTGGCCCAGTACGAGGTGCCCGAGCTGCTGCCCGCCGAGGACGCCCCCGCGGTCCAGGCCGCCGCGCCGGAGTGGGGCGTCGCCGCCGTCCACGCCGACCGCGTCTGGACCGACGTCGACGTCCGCGGCGAGGGCCTGGTCATCGCGAACATCGACACCGGCGTCCAGTTCGACCACCCGGCGCTGGCGGCGAGCTACCGCGGCATGAACGCCGACGGCACCGTCACGCACGACTACCACTGGTACGACCCCGCGCACATCTGCCCGAGCAGCGCACCGTGCGACAACCAGGGCCACGGCACCCACACGATGGGCACCATGGCCGGCGGCGACGCCGGCGGTACCGCTATCGGCGTCGCACCCGGCGCCCGCTGGATCGCCGCCAAGGGCTGCGAGGCGACCGCCCAGGTGGCCTGCTCGATCACGTCGCTGGTCGCCTCCGGCCAGTGGACGCTGGCGCCCACCGACGCGTCGGGCCGCAACCCGCGCACCGACCTGCGCCCGCACGTCGTCAACAACTCGTGGGGCGCCGACACCCTCGGGTTCGCCGACCCGTTCTACGACCAGATCGTCGACGCGTGGAACGCCGCCGGCGTGTTCGCGGTGTTCTCCAGCGGCAACGACGGCGCGAACGGCTGCACGACCGTCGGCTCGCCGGCCGACTCGCCCGGCGCGTACGCCGTCGGCGCGCACGATCCGGCGAACCTGATCGCGCCGTTCTCCAGCCGCGGCCCCGGTCCGAACGACCGGATCCGCCCGGACATCGCCGCGCCCGGCGTGGCCGTCCGGTCCAGCGTCCCCGGCAGCGCCTACGGAACGGCCAACGGCACCTCGATGGCGGCGCCGCACGTGACGGCGACCGTCGCGCTCATGTGGTCGGCGGCGCCGTCGCTGATCGGCGACATCGACGGCACCCGGGAACTGCTCGGCACCACCGCCGTCGACACGCCGAACGAGGAGTGCGGCGGCACCGAGGAACGCAACAACGCCTTCGGCGAGGGCCGCCTGGACGCGTACGCGGCCGTGACGGCGTCGCCGATCGGCGCCACCGGGCTGCTCTCGGGCGTGGTCACCGACGACGAGTCCGGCGAGCCGGTGCCCGGCGTCCTGCTGCGCGCGAGCAGCGACGGCTACCAGCGCACGACGGTGACCGGCCCGGACGGCCGGTACGACATGACGCTGGTCGCCGGGGCCTACGAGCTGACGGCGACGGCGTACGGCTATGCCCCCGGCGGCTCCGCCGGCGTCACCGTCGCCGAGGGCGCCACGACGACGCTGGACGTCGGCCTCACCAGGTTGCCGTCGGTGACCGTCAGCGGCACCGTCACCGACCGCCCCGGCCAGGGCTGGCCGCTCTACGCCGGCATCAGCATCGCCGGCTACCCGCACGGCACGGTCTGGACCGACCCCGCGACCGGCCGCTACGAGGTCGAGCTGCCGGCGACGACGGCCTACACGCTCACGGTCCGCCCGCAGGCCGAGGGCTACGCCACGTCCAGCCGCGTCGTCGAGGTCGGCGACGACGACCTGACCGCGGACTTCGCCGCCACGGTGGAGACGACGGAATGCCTGGCGCCCGGCTACGCGCCGGCCCACACCGGGGCGTTCGCCTCGTTCGACGACGGCCTGCCGGCCGGCTGGGCGGTGCAGACGACCAGGGGCAACGGGTGGGAGACGGGCGACACCGGCGGGCGCGGCAACCTCACCGGTGGCGACGGCGGCTTCGCCAGCATCGACAGCGCGTCCGGGCAGCTGCTGGAGGACGGAGTGCTGGCCTCCGCGCCGGCGGACCTCAGCGCGGTCGCCGCGCCGGTGTTGTCGTTCCGGACCGACCTGCTGCTCTCGCGCGGGGTCGCCGAGGCCGACGTCTCCGTCGACGGCGGCGCGACCTGGCAGAACGTCTGGCGGCGGACGGCGCACTCGCGCGGCCCGCGGCAGGAGCAGGTGCCGCTGCCGGAGGCCGCCGGGCGTGACGACGTGCGCGTGCGCTTCCACTACCGCAACGACATCGCGAACAACGGCTGGTGGCAGCTCGACGACGTGCTGCTGGGCGCGCGGACCTGCGAGCCGGTCGAGGGTGGCATCGTGCTGGGCCAGGTGCGTGACGACCGCACCGGCGCGGCGCTCGACGGCGCCACGGTGACCAGCGACGACGGCTCCGTCACGGCCACCACGACGGCCACCCCGGCCGACCCGGAGCTCGGCGGCGGGTTCTACTCGACGTTCGTCCCCGGCTCCGGCGACCACGAGCTCACCGCCGAGCACGACCTCGGCCAGCACGGCACGCAGCGGCGCACGGTCACCGTCGAGCCGGGTGCGGTCACCCGGGCCGACTTCGAGCTCGGCACCGGGGAGCTGGAAGTGAGCAGCGCCGTCGTCGAGGAGACGGTCGAGGTCGGCGGCACGCGCACGGCGACCGTCACCGTCACCAACGTCGGGACGGCGCCGGCATCGTTCGAGCTGGCCGAGCGCAACACGTCGTTCGAGCAGCAGCGTGACACCCTCGCGACGCTGCCCGGCGCGCCGCTGCGGCGCGCGATCGTACCCGACGACGGCGGCCCGCTCGACCCCGCGGCCGCGGCGGCGGCCGACGCCGGCGCC
>NZ_QUAL01000170.1 GCF_003579925.1 Jiangella rhizosphaerae
GAGCCGGCCGGCAGCTGGGCCGGCGGCTCGGCCGTGGGCGGTGTGGCCGGCGCGGCCGCCCGCGCGGACGGCGTGGGCTCGAGCAGCTCCGGGTCGCCGGCCAGCATCCGCTGGTGCAGCTGCGTCGCCTCGGCGCCGGGGTCGATGCCGAGGTCGTCGCGCAGCACGGCGACCAGGCGGGCGAACGTCGCGAGCGCCTCGCCCTGTTGACCGGTGCGGTAGAGCGCGAGCATCAGGTGGCACCAGGTGTGTTCCCGCCATGGATGCTCCGTCGTCAGACGCCGCAGCGACGCGACGAACGCGTCGTCGACGTCGCCGGCCAGCAGCCGCAGCTCGTTGCGTCGCTCGGCCACGTTGAGCACCTCGTCGAGCAGTGCCGGCGCCTCGGCGTCGACGAGCTGCTCCGCGGCCAGGCCCGACAGGGGAGCGCCGGTCCAGAGGTCGAGCGCCTGCGTCAGCGCCGCCAGCTCCTCCCGCGTCGATTCGGCGCCGGTGCCCACAAGGCGGCGGAAGCGGTAGAGATCCACCTGGTCCGGCTCGAGGTCCAGCCGCAGCCCGTCGCCGTAGGCGACCACCGCCTCGCGCCCGAGCACGTCGCGCAGCCGGGACGCGTACGTCTGGATCGCCCGTCGCGAGTTGGCCGGCAGCTCCGCCTCGGACCAGAGCAGCTCGGTGATCGCGCCGTAGGACACCGGCGCGTTCAGCCGGAGCGCGAGTGCTGCCAGCAGCGCGGCGGGACGCCGGGCCAGCGGCACGGGCTCCCCGTCGCGGAGCAGCTCGAACGGGCCCAGCAGTCGGACGACGACCACCGGCTTTGGCACAGGGTCGAGGGTACCGGCGGCCGCGGCGCACTATCGTCGTCTCCACCGTTCCGCCGGGCACGGGCCGGAACATCCCCACGACACAGCCCGGGTAAGGAGCCGACCATGCGACCTCTGATCGTCTTCAGCGACGTCACCCTCGACGGCTTCATGGCCGGACCCGCCAACGACCTCGACTTCCTCGTCGACGACGCCAGGCTGGAAGAGGAGTTCACCGGCCGGCTGCGCGCCGTCGCCGACACCATCGTCTTCGGGCGTTCGTCGTTCGCCCCGTCGGCGGCGTACTGGATGGCCGCCGAGGGCGAGCTCGCCGGCTGGATGAACACGACGCCCAAGGTCATCCTGTCCACCGACCACACGGTCGACGTGAGCGCCTGGACGAACGCGACCCTGGCCGCCGGCGACGGCGTCGAGCAGGTCAGGCGACTCAAGGAGTCCGACGGCGGCGGCATCGTCGCGTTCGGCGGCGTGCGCACCGTCGGCTCGCTCGTCGCCGCCGGCCTGGTCGACGAGTACTGGCTGAAGATCAACCCGGTGGTCGTCGGCCGCGGCAGCTCGATGTTCGCCGGCATCGGCGAACGCCGCGCGCTCACCCTCCGCGACGCCACGACCTACCCGTCCGGCACCATCGCAGCCATCTATACCGCCTCCTGAACGCCCCGGCCGGCCGGCTCTGTGCGTATTGACATGGAATGGCGCTCCATGTCTACTCGCTCAAACGATCTCGGCCGGCCGCGAGCGCGAGCCGAGACACGAAGGCGCTCCGCACGCTGCAGGACTGTCGTAGGTCTGTGACAGACAGGAGGAGTCCATGGTCTCTCGATCACTTCGCGCTCCGGGATCGCCGCGGAGCCTCGTCGCGCTCGTGACCTGTGCGGCGCTCGCGCTGCTCGCGGTCGCGATCGCGCCGGCGAGTCCCGCCGACGCGAACCCGCCGGGACCGTCGCCGCTGGTGGGCCTGGTGAAGCAGCCCAACGCGGCCGACGTCAGGACGTTCGACGACGAGCCGCTGGGCGCCCCGCCGGCCGGCTGCGCCGCACGCGGCGACATCGCCGTCGCCGCGGCCGAGCTCGGCGGGGCGGCGCCCGGCAACCGCGCCGTCCGTCTGCACGACGACACCGCGACGCAGATCGCGGAGCTGACCTGCGCCTACCCGGCGTCGCAGGACAAGGCCGTCGCGTTCCTGTTCGCGCCGGCGCAGTACCGCAACGCGTTCCTGTTCGGCCTCAAGGGCGACACGGCGGCGGGCGGGACGGCGCACGCGTGGTGGTTCAGCCTGACGCCCGTCGCCGGGACCGCCGACGCCGTGCTCAACGTCTACAACGGTTCCGCGTGGCGGCGGCTCGGCCACGTCGAGGGCGCGGGAACGCCGGGCACCTTCACCCCCGTGACGGTGTCCGCCACCGCCGACGCGGCGCAGGTGCGCATCGGCGACCGGAGCTTCTTCACCGACATCCGCCGTGCCGCCACGGTGAACCTGACCGACGTCGTCGTGTCCAGCGGTGGCACCTCGCTGACCGGCATGGACTTCTACGTCGACGACCTCGCCGTCGGGACCGAGCTGACGCACCCGCCGATCGACCCGCGCACCGTGATCGCGGTCGAGCCCGCCGGCTGGGCGCCGCGCTTCCCGGACATCGTCCGGCTCGACGACGGCCGGCTCATGGTCACCTACTACTCCGGCCGCGGGCACACCGACGCCGAGGGGCACATCAGGGTCACCGAGAGCAGCGACAACGGCGAGACCTGGACGCCGCCGCGCACCGTCGTGTCCGGCGAGGTCGGCTTCGACCAGCGCGACCCGAAGATCACCCAGCTCTCCGACGGGACGATCCTGCTGAACTACTTCATCACCCACTGGGCCGACCCGTGCTGCAACGTGCGCACCCAGCTGGGCACGCACGTCGTCCGGTCCGTCGACGGCGGCCGGACCTGGAGCGACCCCGTCTGGGTCAGCACGATGATGAGCTGCAGCCAGCCGCCCCCGGCCGGCGGATGCGGCGGCGACAGCGGCTGGTCGGCCAGCCACGGCTCGCTGGTCGAGCTCGCCAACGGCGACGTGCTG
This sequence comes from Jiangella rhizosphaerae, assembly GCF_003579925.1. Classification (GTDB taxonomy): domain Bacteria; phylum Actinomycetota; class Actinomycetes; order Jiangellales; family Jiangellaceae; genus Jiangella; species Jiangella rhizosphaerae. The sequence continues at coordinate 2,887 of NZ_QUAL01000170.1, forward strand.
GCGCCGCTCTACGGGACGACGCTCGGCGATCCGCGGCAGCGCGCCACCGTGGTCCGCAGTACCGACGGCGGCCGGACGTGGGACCTCGACAGCGAGGTCACCATCGCGGTGAGCGACGCGTTCCACTACCAGGAGCCCAACCTCACCGTCCTGCCCAGCGGCGAGATCGTCGCCGGCATCAGGACGACGTCGAGCCCGCAGGTGATCTATGTGTCCCGCTCGTTCGACGACGGGCACACCTGGACCACGCCGGAACCGACCGACATCCCCGGCTCGTCGCACCACCAGTTGCTGCGCGACGACGGCAGCCTGCTGCTCACCTTCGGCGACGTCGCCCGCGGGGTGCCCGGGCGGCCGACGTCCGGCGTCCTCATCCCCGACGCCTCCGGGGACTGGAGCGGGCACCGGAAGGTCCCGATCTACGACGCCGGCAACTCCGACCAGGCCAACCCGTCGAGCATCGAGCTCGCTCCGGGCGAGTTCCTCACCCTGGGCTACGACGTCACCAGCGGAACGCTCTACGGCGTGCACACGGAGGTGGACGACTACCTCGACTGACCCCGGCGGTCCCGGCCGCCCGCTCGGGGCGAACCCCGTGACGGGCGGCCGGCCGACTACTCGATGATCGCGTCGTCGATGTGGCGGCCGAAGACCTCGCCGTAGATGGCGGTCATCCTGCCCATGGTGAGCTCGTCGCGGGGCACGTCGAACAGCGTGCCCGGGAAGTCGAGTGCTCTGAGCTTCGGCCAGTACTCGTCGTGAGCGCCCGGCGGGTACAGCTCGGCGGGGTCGCCGACCGCGATCCAGCCGATCGGCACGGTCTCGCCGGTCGGCACCCGGGTGTTGACGTGGACGACCGCGTTGATGCGCACTTCGGCGCCGCGTTCGATGCGGGCTCCCGGAAAGACGGACACGCCCGTGGCGAGGAACACATCGCCCTCGACGGTCGCCCCGTTGAGGTGCGCATGCGGTCCCACCAGGACGTTCTCGCCGAGTGACAGCGGGAAGCCCGACCGCCCGCGCAGCACCGCGTTCTCCATGACGACGCAGTTGTCGCCGAGCTGGACCGGCCCGCCGTCGTCGGTCAGCACGGCGCCGAAGAGGATGCGGCAGCTCTCACCGACCCGGACGTCGCCCGACAGGACGGCCGTCGGTGCGACGTACGCCGACGCTGCGACGGCCGGACGCCTGCCATCGTGCTCGATCAACATGGGCGGCTCCCTCCCGCCCATGATCATCAACCTTCCGGGCTGCCATGGCAACGCAGAAGGTTGATGATCATGGTGCGATGCGGTGCGGGAGTCCTACTGGATGCCCTCGCGGACCAGGCGCCAGTGCTGGCACTGGCACGTGGTGGTCATCCATTGCTGGGCGACGGCGCCGTCGGCCGTGGAGCCGCCGGCGATCTCCAGGCTCTTGCCGCTGTTGGCGTTGACCAGGCGCCACCAGCCGCCGGTCACCGGCGTCGGAACCCAGGTCTGGGTGGCGTGACCGGTCGGGCCCCACTGCACGGCCTGGACGCCGTCACCGGTGGCGGCGTTCGGGATCTCCAGCAGCTTCCCGCTGTTCGCGTTGGCCAGCTGGACGCCGCCGGTCACGGTCCGCAGGTTCCACACCTGGGTGGCGTGGTTCGTGTCGCCCCACTGGCCGGCGCCGGCGCCGTCGGTCGTCAGCGCCGACAGGATCTCCAGGAACTTGCTGCTGGTCCGGTTGACGACGCGGAACTGCGGGTCCAGCGCGGCCGACGTCCGGTAGACGTGCAGCACGTCGAGCTCGGCGAACGAGGTCGCCTTGGTGAACGTGATCGTGTTGACGCCGGCGTTCAGGTTCACGGTGTGCTGGGCCCAGAGGTAGCGGCCCCAGTCCACCGTCGGCGGGTAGGAGATCGTCGTCGCCGCACCGCCGTTGACGCTGACGGCGTGGGTGCTGGTGCTGCCCATGCCATTGGCGTAGCGGACGTTGAGGCGGTACGACCCCGCCGCCGGCACCCGGACGGTGAACGTCACCGAACTGCCGGCGTTGTTGATGTTGCCGACCTTCTGGCCGTTCGAGGCGTCGTGATGGGTGACCAGAGTGGCGTCGGTGCGGGCGGCCCGCTCGGCCTCGTACTGTTGGGCGTCCAGCGGGATCGTTCCGACGCGGACGTCGTTGTAGGTGGTCGACGGGTTCTCGACGTTCGTCGCGTGGACCAGCGTGCGGCCGTCGACGCTGGTGTCGAAGCCCTGTGCGAAGCCGCTGAACGCGCCGCCCTGCGTGTCGGTGGAGTCGTAGGTGACCGCGTACGGCAGCCGCTCCCACGGCCCCTCGCCGAGGTTGTAGTTGACGTAGAAGTGCTGGCCGGTGTTGATGGTGCCGGCGGCGTCCAGCGACCACTTCGACGACACGATCACCATGCCGTTCGGCCCGCCACCGGGCACCCAGCGGACGAACGGCGACGACCCGATGCCGCGGCCGTCGGCCAGCCGGATGGGCGTGCCGATGCTGGACTCCGGGCTCCAGTTCAGGCCGTCGGGGGAGATCTTGTAATAGACCGGGGCGGTGTTCAGGCTCTGGCTGGGCCGGTTCACCACCTCGAACGTCGCCAGGTAGCGGCCGTCGGGCAGCTTGGTGACGGTGATCATGCCCGGGCGGTCGCTGGTGTTCGGCGGCGCCGACACGTTCACCAGCGGACCCCAGGTCTGCCCGCCGTCGGTGGAGCGCCGGTACGACACCGCCTGCAGCACGCCGTTGGCCTTCTGCCGCTCGTCGGAGAAGTACGCGACCAGCCCGCCCTGGCCGTCGACGGCCAACGCGGGCTCCCAGACCGTGGTGGTGGTCGACGTGGGGCTGGGGTCGTAGATCGCGGGCCCGCCGGTGTCGATGGTGCTCAGGTAGGACCACGTGACGCCGCGGTCCTGGCTCTTGTAGACGACCAGCCGGCTGCTCGAGCGGTCCGCCGGCATGATCATCCCGGCCAGCAGGATGGTGCCGGCCGGCAGCGAGCCGACCTGCTGCGGCAGCTCGTACAGGAACGGCTGCGCGGTGCGGGTCAGCGACGGGAAGGTGGCGCTGGGTGCGACGTCGGCGATCTTCGTCCAGCTGGTGCCGTCGTCGGTGCTGCGGTGGATGGGGTAGACCTGGACGCCGCCGACGAGCACCAGCTGGTCGTACGTCACCAGCTGGGTGCCGTTGGCGGTGCCGTTGTGCTTGAGCGTGATGACCTTCGCGTAAGTGGTGCCGACGGGCCGGTTGCCTTCGGGGTCGAAGGACGTGCCGGCGGCGGGGGAGTAGACGAGGGCGCCGTTGCCGGTCGTGACGGCGGTGGCGGTGCGATCGGGTGCGGCGGCCAGGGCGGCCGCGGCCAGTGCGGCGACGGCGGCGAGGGCGGCCAGCGCACGGCGGCGTGGGCTGCGGACAACGGTGGACATGACTCTCCTCTGATGGGTGCGGGCGCAGTCATGCAACGTTGTACGGTCAGACGATCGTACAACGTTGTAACACCGGTGTTGCTGGCAACCTTAGAGTTGTGTCGCCGGCGGTGTCAACGATTACGGTGTGCTCATGACAGCGACGCTGCGTGATGTCGCCCGGCTCGCGGGCGTGTCGTTCAAGACGGTGTCGAACGTGGTCAACGACCATCCGTACGTCTCCGACACCACGCGCGCCAAGGTGCAGGCCGCCATCGACGAGCTGGGCTACCGGCCCAACCGCCAGGCGCGCAGCCTGCGCTCCGGCCGCACCGGCGCCATCGGCCTCGCCGTGCCGGAACTGAGCCTGGCCTACTTCGCCCAGCTGGCCGACGAGGTCATCACCGCGGCCGAGCAGCGCGACGTCGTCGTCGTCATCGAGCAGACCGGCGGCGACCGCCGGCGCGAGCTGGACGTCCTGACCGGCTCGCGGCGGCAGATGACCGACGGGCTGCTGTTCAGCCCGCTCGGCCTGAGCAACGACGACGGCGGGCTGCTCGCCGTCGACTTCCCGCTGGTGCTGCTGGGCGAGCGCATCTTCGACGGCCCGGTCGACCACGTCACGATGGAGAACGTCGATGCCGCGCGGGCGGCCACCGAGCACCTGCTCGACCTCGGCCGGCGGCGCGTCGCCGCGCTCGGCGCGCACGAGGGCGAGGTCATCGGCTCGGCCGGGCTGCGGCTCCGGGGCTACCGCGCGGCCCTCGAGGCGCGCGGCATCGCCTACGACGAGGCGCTGGTCGTCGACGCGGGCCCGTGGCACCGCATCAACGGCGCCGAGGCCATGCGGGCGCTGCTCGAGCGCGGCGTCGAGTTCGATGCCGTCTTCGCGCTCAACGACGAGCTGGCGCTCGGCGCGCTGCGGGTCATGCAGGAGGAGGGCATCCGGGTGCCGGCGGACGTCGCGATCATCGGCTTCGACGACGTCGACGAGGGCAAGTACTCGCTGCCCAGCCTGAGCACCGTCGACCCCGGCCGGCGCGAGATCGCCCGGCTGGCCGTCGAGGTGCTGCTCGAGCGCATCGAGAACGGCTCCGAGGCGCCGCGCCGCGAGCTGCGCTCGGCCTATCGCATCGTCGAGCGCGAGTCGACGGCCGTCCTCCAGCCGCAGGGCTGAGTCCGCTTGACATCTCCCGCCGCGTTCCCCATGCTGAACCTTACAACGTTGTAAGGTCATGATCATCGCATCGCTGCTGATCAGCGCCCCGTGCAGACAGAGCAGTCCCGCATCGGAGAAGGAACCAGACCCATGACACGCAACCGCTTCACCCTGGGGCTCACCATTGCCTTGGCCCCTGTCGCGGTCGTCACCGCTTGCTCCGGCGACGGCGACGACTCCGGCGGTGCCTCCGCCGACGGCCCCGTCGAGCTCACCTTCTGGCACGGGTACACCGAGGCCGACGGCGACGTGCTCGAGCAGATCGTGGACGACTTCAACGCCTCGCAGGACGAGGTCGTGATCAGCACCGAGATCAACCCGTGGGACGTCATCGACGACACGCTGCTGCCCGCGCTGTCGGCCGGGAACGGCCCGGACATCGTCGCGATGCCGGCCGAGCGCCTGCCGGTCTACGCCGACCGCGGCGCGTTCGTCGAGCTCGACGAGTTCTACGACGACCCCGAGAGCAACACCGCGGAGCTCAACCCGGGCGCCGTCGACATGGTCACCGTCGAGGGGACCCGCTACGGCGTCCCGACCGGCTTCGTCCCGCTGGCGATGTTCTACAACAAGGCGCTGTTCGCCGCTGCCGGCATCACCGAGCCGCCGGCGACCTGGGACGACTGGGTCGAGACCGCCCGCGCGCTCACCGTCGACCAGAACGGCGACGGCACGCCGGAGCAGTACGGCGTGGCGATCCCGGACCACGCGACGGTCGCCAACGGCGTCTGGCCCAGCCTCTTCTACGGTGGCGGCGGCGACATCGTCGAGGGCGGCACGGACGTCGTCATCGACTCGCCGGAGAACCGCGCGACGCTGGAGTTCTGGTACCAGGCCATCGCGGTCGACAAGATCTCGCCCACCGGGGTCGACGGCATCGCCGGCGACGGCCTGTTCAGCAGCGGCAAGGCCGCGATGTACCTGGGCGGGCCCTGGATGGCGTCGATCTCCGAGGAGAACGGCATCGACTACGGCATCGCGCCGGTCCCGGCCGGCCCGGAGGCGCAGGCCGCGTCGGCCATCGGCGTCTCGATGGCCATCACCGAGCAGGCCGGCGACGACGCCGTCGAGGCGGCGCAGCGGTTCTTCAGCTACTTCCTCGACCAGGAGAACGCGGTCACGTGGTCGCTGGGCTCGGGCTGGCCGCCGCTGCGCACCGACGTCCCCGCCGACGCCGTCGCCGAGAACCCGGTGGTCGCGGCGCTGACCGAGCAGGCCGAGTTCGGCCGGCCGCTGCTGCCGGGCGTGGTGAACAGCGTCGACGTGCTCACCGCCGTCGACGAGCTGACCCAGCGGGCGATGGCCGGCGAGGACATCGGCACCCTGCTGTCCGAGGCGCAGGCCGAGATCGAATCGGCCGTCGGGTAGGTCTCGTGTCCCTCACCGCACCACGCAAGCGCTACCGGCCGCCCGCACCTCTGGGCGGGCGGCGGGTGGCGCCCGGCGCCGGACGGGGCGGGCCCGGCCGGTCCGGGCGCCGCAACGCGACGGCGCTGGCCTTCCTCGGCCCGGCCCTGATCGTCCTCACCGTCTTCGTCGCCTGGCCGATGTTGTCGGCGCTGCGGACGTCGTTCACCGACGCCAGCGGCTTCGGGGAGGCGGAGTGGGTCGGCTTCGACAACTACGTCGAGGTGTTCACCGACCCCGACCTGCTGAACGCCGTCCTGAACACGCTCTGGTACACGGTGCTGTTCACCCCGACGGCGGTGATCGCGGCGCTGGCGCTGGCGCTGGTGTTGAACAGCCCGGCGCTGCCGTTCCGCGGGCTCTTCCGCACCGCGCTCTTCCTGCCGTTCGTGGTGTCGCTGGCGGTGGCCGCCTACGCGTGGACGTACCTCATCGACCCGCAGGTCGGGCTGCTGAACCACTGGCTGGGCGGCGTCGGGCTGCAGCTGGGCAACGTCCTCGAGGACCCGCAGCTGGCGATGCCTGCGGTCGCGCTGGTCGCCGTCTGGAAGAACTTCGGCTTCTACCTGGTGATCTTCCTGGCCGGGCTGCAGGACATCCCCGGCACGCTGTACGAGGCGGCCAAGGTCGACGGCGCCGGCCCGTGGCGGCGGTTCACCAACGTGACGCTCCCGCTGCTGTCCAACACGATGGCCTTCGTCGTGGTGTTCGCGATGATCGCGGCGCTGCAGGCGTTCGACCAGATCTACGTGATGACCGGCGGCGGGCCGTACGGCAACACCCAGACCATCGTCATGGAGATCTACGAGTCCGGCTTCCGCAGGCTCGAGCTCGGTTTCGCCTCGGCGCTGTCCTACGTGTTGCTGGTCGCGACGCTGCTGCTCAGCATCGTCCAGTTCGTGTTCTTCGGCCGCCGAGAGAAGGACGCCCAGTGATCGCCCGCATCCGGCCCGGCACCGTCCTGGGCACGATGGCGATGCTCGCCGTCACCGCCGCCGTGCTGCTGCCGCTGGCCATCATCGTGCTCACCGCGTTCAAACCGGTGTCGGAGGTGAACGCGTTCCCGCCCACCCTGCTGCCGCAGGACTGGACGCTGGACAACCTCACCCGCATCGTCGACGAGCTGCCGTTCGCCCGGCTGGTGCTGAACAGTTTCCTGTTCGCCGGCGGGGTGACGGTGTTCGCGCTGGTCTTCGACTCGCTGGCGGCGTACGCGCTGGCCCGGATCGACTTCACCGGCCGGCGGACGCTGCTGATCGCGATCATCGCGACGCTGATGATCCCCTTCCAGGCGACGCTGGTCCCCGTGTACCAGCTGGTCAGCGACCTCGGCTGGGTGAACACGTTTGCCGGGCTGATCGCGCCACGGGCCGCCGACGCGTTCGGCATCTTCTTCCTGCGGCAGTTCTTCCTGGCGCTGCCGCGCGACCTCGACAACGCCGCCCGCATCGACGGCGCGTCGGAGTTCCGGATCCTCCGCAGCATCGTCCTGCCCAACGCGATCCCGGCGCTGCTGACGCTGGCGATCTTCACCTTCGTCAACAACTGGAACGACCTGCTCTGGCCGCTGATCTTCACCACCGAGCGCGAGATGGGCACCATCACGTCCGGGCTGACGCTGCTGACCGGGCCGGGCGGCATCGTGCCGTACGGCGTCATGATGGCCGGCGCCCTGGTGGCGATCCTGCCGCTGGTCATCGCGTTCCTGCTGGTGCAGCGGCGGTTCATCGAGAGCATCGCGACGACGGGGCTGAAATGACGACGTCCTGGCACACCGACGGAGCGCTGCACTTCGCGCTGGGCGTCGAGGACACGTTCGTGCCGCAGGAGCGGGCGGGTGAGCGGGCCATCGACGAGTACGAGCTCACTCAGCACTACGAGTTCTGGTCCGGCGACCTCGGTCTGGCCGCGTCGGCCGGCGCGACGCTGCTGCGCTGGGGCGTGCCGTGGTACCGGGTGAACCCGGCCAAGGGCGAGTGGGACTGGTCGTGGCTGGACCGCGTCATGGACCGCTTCGCCGCGCTCGAGCTGCGCCCGATCGTCGACCTGCTGCACTACGGCACGCCGCTGTGGCTGGACGGCCAGTTCGCCCACCCCGACTATCCGGAGCACGTCGCGGAGTACTCGGCGCGGGTCGCCGAGCGCTACGCCGACCGCGTCACCGACTACACGCCGGTGAACGAGCCGATGATCCACGCGCTGTTCTCCGGCGAGTACGCGTACTGGCCGCCGTACCTGTCCGGCCCCGGCGGTCTGGTGACGATGGTGCGCCAGCTGGCCCGCGGGTTCGTGCTCGCCCAGCGGGCGATGCGCGACGTGCTGGGGGAGCGCGGCGTGTTCGTGCACGTCGACGCCGGCATGCGGTACGCCGGCGACGACCTGCCGCTGATCGAGCGGCTGCGCCACCAGGTGCACCTGGTCGAGGACCTGGTCACCGGCCGGGTCGACGCCGCGCACCCGATGGCGCCGTTCCTGCTGGAGCACGGCTTCGGCGACGACGACCTCGGCTGGTTCGCCGCCGACCCCGCGCCGCCCGACGTCATGGGCGTCAACTACTACCCGCGGCACTCCACCGAGATCGTGTCGGTGGACGACCCGCACCGCGGCGGCTTCGCCGACCCCCGTCCGACCCGGGACGACGGCGTGCTGGGCCTGGAGGAGCTGCTCCGTTCTGCCTGGGAGCGGTACGGCGTCCCGGTCGCGCTGACCGAGACCTGCGTCACCGGCTCGGTCGCCGAGCGGGCAGCCTGGCTGGACGAGTCCGTGGACGCCGTGCGCAGTCTGCGGGCCGGCGGCGTCCCCGTCGTCGCCTACACGTGGTGGCCGGTGTTCGACATGTACGAGTGGACGTACCGCCACTCCGACGCGCCGCGCGAGGCGCACCGGCTGACGATGGGCCTGTGGGAGCTGTCCGAGCGCGACGGCGTCCTGCACCGCGTTCCCACCCCGCTCGTCGACCGGTTCCGGGCGCACGCCCACGACCCGCTCAACGCCGTACCCGTCGAGATCAAGGAGAACTGAGTGCCGCACGCATCGCTGACCATCGACCCGGCCTTCGTCGTCGGTGCCATCGACCGGCGCCTGTTCGGTTCGTTCGTCGAGCACCTGGGGCGCGCGGTGTACGACGGCATCTACGAGCCGGACCACGCGACGGCCGACGAGGACGGGTTCCGCAAGGACGTCATCGAGCTGGTGCGCGAGCTGGGCGTGTCGACCGTCCGCTACCCGGGCGGGAACTTCGTCTCCGGCTACCGCTGGGAGGACGGCGTCGGCCCGCGTGAGCAGCGGCCGCGGAGGCTGGACCTGGCCTGGCACTCGCTCGAGACCAACGAGATCGGCCTCGACGAGTTCGCCCGCTGGTCGGCGAAGGCCGGGACCGAACTGATGCTGGCCGTGAACCTCGGCACCCGCGGCGTCCAGGAGGCGCTGGACCTGCTGGAGTACGCCAACGTCCGGTCCGGCTCGACGCTGTCGGACCTCCGGGTCGCCAACGGCACGCCCGAGCCGCACGGCGTCGTGCTCTGGTGCCTGGGCAACGAGATGGACGGGCCGTGGCAGCTCGGCCACCGCAGCGCCGACGACTACGGCAAGCTGGCCGCCCAGACGGCGCGGGCGATGCGCCAGCTCGACCCCGGCCTGAAGCTGATCGCGTGCGGCAGCTCGAACCGGCAGATGCCGACGTTCGGCGCGTGGGAGCGGACCGTGCTGGAGCACGCGTACGACGAGATCGACTACCTGTCGTGCCACGCGTACTACCACGAGACGCCGGGTGACCTGCCCGGCTTCCTGGCCTCGCCGGTCGACATGGACCGCTTCATCGAGTCCGTCGTCGCGACCATCGACCACGTCCGTGCGCTGCGGCCCGGCCGGCGCCGCGTCGACATCTCCTTCGACGAGTGGAACGTCTGGTACGTCGACCGCTATCACGAGGAGGACAAGGTCACCGACCCGCAGGTCTGGCCGATCGCGCCGCGGATCCTGGAGGACTCCTACACCGTCGCCGACGCCGTCGTGGTGGGCGGGCTGCTGATGTCGCTGCTGCGCCACGCCGACCGCGTGACCGCGGCGAGCATGGCGCAGCTGGTCAACGTCATCGCACCGATCATGACCGAGCCCGGCGGCCCGAGCTGGCGCCAGACCACGTTCTTCCCGTTCGCGACGACGTCCCGGCTGGCTCGTGGTGTGACGCTGTCCGTCGACGTCGCGACGTCGACCTACGAGACGGCGGCGTACGGCGACGTCCCGGTCGTCGACGCCGTGGCGACGCACGACGCGTCGGCGGGAGAGACGGCGGTGTTCCTGGTGAACCGGTCGGTGGACTCGCCCGCGACGGTGTCGGTGGACGTCCGGGGATTGGGTGCCGCCACGGTCGCGGAGGCCGTCACCCTGTGGGACGACGACGTTCATGCCCGCAACACCCTCGACCACCCCGACCGGGTGGGCCTGCGGCCTACGCCGTCGGCCGCCATCGACGGCGGAACGCTGCGGGTGGAGCTCCCGCCGGTGTCGTGGACGGCGGTGTCACTACGCTGACGGGGTCGCCGACCCGCTGAGGAGACCAGACATGACGACGGTGGAGCTCACCCGCTTCCGAGTGCTGCCCGAGAACGCCGACCGCCTGCTCGCCGCCCGGCCCGCCATGCTGGCCGACTTCCGCGCCGACCGCGAGGGCTTCGTCGACGCCATGCTGGTTCGCCTTCCCGGCGACGAGTGGCTCGACATCGTCACCTGGCGTTCGCCCGAGGATTTCGCGGCCTCGCGCGCCAAGGGCGCCAACCTGCCGGGCATCGAGGCGTTCTTCAACGCGATCGCCGAGCTGGTGTCCGCCGAGGAAGGCACCACCGCCCCATGATCATCGGCGATCGCTGGTGCCCGAACGCCAGTGATCGCCGATGGTGACAGCTCTCCACAGGTGGGCGACGGGGACGGGGGCGACCGACGCCGGCGTGTACGCCGGTCACTGGGCACTGGCGTTCGCGGCCAAGGTGCGGCCGGTGGAGTGCGCTCGCGACCTACCCGCCGGCTCGCGGCAGCGCCGCGTAGCCGCGCACCGCGCCATCTGGAGCGATGTCGGCTATCCGGAGTACGGGGGCGAGTTGGACCGCCGCGTCGTCGACACTGGCGACGGTCGCTTCCGCGAGCGCCGCTCCGCTACCGCCACCCCGTCTTCGGCGACGCGTGTTACCTATGGACAGCCATGATCATCGGCGATCGCTGGTGTCCCGCCGCCAGTGATCGCCGATGATCCTGGGCGTCGGGGCACAATGATCCGGTGTGCGGACGGTACGTGGCTGACGCGTCGATCGACGATCTGGCGGCCGAGTTCGACGCCATCGCCGCTGGGTCGGTCGCGGAGCTGATGCCGTCGTACAACGTCGCGCCCACCGACCGCGTCCCCGTCGTGCTGGAACGCACGGACGAGCCGCCCGGGCGCACCCGGCAGCTGCACGCGGCGCGCTGGGGGCTGATCCCGTCGTGGGCGAAGGATCCCGGCGGCGGCGCGACGATGATCAACGCGCGCATCGAGACCGTCGCGGACAAGCCGGCCTTCCGTGGCCCGGTCGCCCGGCGCCGCTGCGTCCTCCCGGCCCGCGGCTACTACGAGTGGCAGCGGGGGAGCGGGCGGGCGAAGCGGCCGTACTTCATCCACTCCGGCGGCGGGCTGCTGGCGATGGCCGGGGTGTTCGAGTGGTGGCGCGACCCTTCCGTGCCGGCGGACGATCCGCGGCGCTGGGTGCTCTCGGCGAGCGTCCTGACGACGACGCCGGTGCCGGGCCTGGCGCACATCCACGACCGGATGCCGGTGCTGCTCTCGGCCGACGTGGTCCCGGACTGGCTGGACCGGCGCAACGAGGACGCCCCGGCGCTGCTGGACCTGGCGCGGTCCGCGGCCGAGCGGGTCGGCGCGTCGCTCGAGGCGCGGCCCGTGGGGCCCGAGGTCGGGAACGTGCGCAACAACCACGCCGGACTGCTCGCCGAGGCGGACCCGGTCCAGCCCGACCTGCTCGGCTCCTGACGGCTCACCCCGAGCGGGTGAGGTCCCCGGCCGGCCGCGGGCGGACCATGAGTCCGACCGACCGCGCGGGGAGGTGCGCCATGACCGGCACACTCAGCACCCAGCCGACCAGACCCGGCTCGTGGGCCGAGGCCGGTGTCAACTTCGCCGCGACGATGATGATCCTGCTCGGCATGTTCCAGGGGCTGGAGGGCCTGACGGCGCTCATCGACGAGAACTTCTATGCCGACGTCCCCGCGTACGCGTATGACATCAGCGTCGGGACCTGGGCCTGGATCCACCTGATCGTCGCGCTCCTGCTCATGATCGCGGGGTTCGCACTGTTCGCCGGGAGCCGGGCCGCGGCCGGTGTCGCGATGGTGCTGGCCGGCCTCGCGGCGATCGCGAACTTCCTCTTCCTCCCGCACTATCCGCTCTGGTCGCTGGTGATCATCGCGCTGTGCGTGTTCGTGATGTGGTCGATCGTCCGCTCCGGCATCTTCGTCCGCTGAGGCGGCGCCGGTCAGGCGTCCAGCGCCACGTGGTGGGTGCGCAGGCCCAGCTCGTCGAGCACGTGGATCAGCAGGCCGGGCGGCTCGGCCGACGGCGTCAGCGGCTCGCCGGTGCGGAAGTCCAGCCGCGGCCGCCACGACAGCGCCGGCGCCGTCACCATCGGCACCGTGCCGTCGAGCAGGGTCGCGATGTGGCGGTGGTCGTGGCCGCAGAGGATCCCGGCGACGACGGGGTACCGGGCCACCACGGCGCGCAGCGCCGCGGCGTCGGTGAGCGGCCACTCGGTGTCGAGCTGGTCGAGGCCGGTGGGGAACGGCGGGTGGTGCAGCGCGACCAGGACCGGCCCGGCCGCCGCCGCCAGCACCTCGTCCAGCCAGTCGAGCTGCGCGGGGCCGAGCGTGCCGGACGAGCTGTCCAGGCCGGCGAGCGTCACCCCGTCGACGGTCTCGGTCCACACCGCCGGCGAACCCGCGCCGGGCGTGCCGCCCAGCAGCCGCGGCAGCTCGTCGCGCAGCACCGCCGGGTCGTCGTGGTTGCCGGCCACCACCAGGCAGCGCACGCCCAGCGGGGCGACCAGCGCGGACAGCCGGCGGTACTCGTCGGCGGTGCCGTGGTCGGTGAGGTCGCCGGTGACGAGCAGCAGCTCCGGCCGGGGCACGACCGAGTCGAGCGCGGCCGGCAGCGACGCCAGCGCCGCGGCGAGTGCGGCGTCGTGGTCGCTGCCCACGTGCGGGTCACTGACATGCGCGAGGATCATGGTCCGCCGATCCTACGGCGCGGGATCCGGGCGCGGCCCGTTTGGGTGTGCGGCGGCCGGGTAGACACCGTCACGACTGTCGACCGACGAACGACCGGAGGAATCCCTGTGACCGGACCCCACGTCCTCAACGACGTACGACGCTGGCTGGTGCAGCCGGGGACCGAGGTGCGGCTGCTGGCCGCGCTGCTCATGAGCGTGCTCGTCATCGCGGGTGGGCTGGTCCTGCTGCAGCACGCGTCCGACGCCGGGACGTCGGGCGGTCCGGCGTCAGCGGGCGCGGGGGCCCAGGACTAGCGCTCGGTGATGCTCCAGCGCCCGACCTCGCGGTAGCCGGAGTCGTAGATCGCCGAACCGTCGCCCGGCGTCAGCTCGTAGTGGTGCAGGTTGCCGCCCCAGTAGCGCAGGATGCGGCCCAGTTCCTTGCCGGCATCGCCGGCCTCGTCGAGCTCGACCTCGAGAACGAACTTCATGCTTCCATCGTCTCATTGAAGTGCTTCTTGAGCCTTGTGCTGGGGCGTGGTGGTGAAGAGCGGCGCCAACCTTCAACGCCCCGGCAGTGGGACCGATGCCGGGTGGCGGTGGCGGACGCCGTGGACCGAGGCGATGACGGCGGTCAGCGCGGCCGCGATGCCGGCGATGACGAACGAGATGACGTAGCCGTCGACCTCGGGGATGGACGTGTTCGCGATCAGCTGGGTCGTCAGGATGGCCGCCGTCGCCGCGCTGGCGACACTGCCGCCGGCCGTGCGGACCAGCGAGTTGATGCCACTGGCGATGCCGCTCTGGGTCATCGGGACGTGCTCGACGGCGAGCGTGCCGAGGGCGGCGTAGGCGATGCCGAAGCCGATGCCCTGCAGCCCGCTGAAGATCATGACGTCGAGCGGGGTGTCGTGGTTCACCGCCAGCCAGACGTAGCTGAGGGCGGCGAACGTCGAGCCGACGGCCAGTGTGAACGCCGCGCCGAGCCGGGCCTCGAACCGTCCGGCCAGGACGGAGAAGAGCAGCATCGTCACGGTGCTCGGCAGCATGTACAGCCCGACGTCGAGGACCGAGCCGGTGAGGCCGTACCCGGCGAGGTCGGACGGCGTCTGGATGAGGTTCGACACCAGCGTGAACGCGGAGAACATCGCGAACCCCAGCAGCACCGACGCCACGTTCGCCGACAGCGACCGCGGCCCCGTGAGCAGCCGCAGGTGCACCAGCGGCTCGCGCACCCGCCGCTCGACCAGCACCCAGACGACGCACAGCACGACGGCGGCGGCGAACAGGCCGAGCGTGCGCTCGTCCGTCCAGCCCCACGAGTTGCCCTGGCTGATCCCCAGCAGCAGGGCGACCAGCCAGCCGGCCAGCAGCACCGCGCCGGCGAGGTCGGGCCGGCCGCCGCGGCGCTCGCCCGCCTCGACGGTGAACAGCAGCACCAGCACCAGCGCGACGGCGCCCATGCCGGCGGAGATCCAGAACACCGGGTGGTGGCTGCGCGTGTGGTCGGCGATGACGCCGGTGACGAGCATGCCCGCGCTGCCGCCGACCCCCATCGTCGCGCTGACGATGCCGATGGCCGACATCACGCGCTCGCGGGGGAAGGTGTCGCGGATGATCCCGATGGCCAGCGGGATGAGCGCCGCGGCGGCGCCCTGCAGCGCGCGGCCGGCGACCAGCACGGCGAGCGAGCCGGACAGCGCGCACACCACCGAGCCCGCGACCAGCAGCGCCATCGTCACGACGATCATGCGCTTCTTGCCGTACATGTCGCCGAACCGCGACAGCAGCGGCGTCGCGACCGCGCCGGCCAGCAGGGTCGCGGTGAACACCCAGGACACCGCCGTGACGGACGTGTCGAACGCCTGCTGCAGCCGGGGGAGCAGCGGCAGCACCAGCGTCTGCTGGAGCGAGACGACGAGGCCGCCCGCGCCGAGCGCCAGCAGCGTGAGCCCCGGAGCCGCGGTCCTGCGGGCCCCGGGGCGATCGTCGACGACGGTGGCGACAGCGTCGGTCATGCGGGCTCCTGCCGTACCGGGAGTGAGTTCAGCCGTGTGGCACGGCGGCGGCGACGTGCTCCGTCAGCCTACCCGATTGGTTGCCTGCTGCAACCATATAACGGTATGCGCCCGCTGGGCGTCACATGCGAGGGTCAGAAGTGCGCGGCACCGCCGTCGATGGAGAGGTGCTCGGCGGAGACGAACGCGGACTCGTCGGAGGCGAGGAACACGACCGCCGCGGCGATCTCCTCCGGCTCCGCGGCCCACTTGGGCAGGAACGGCGTGCCCATCTGGTTGAGCGGCGGGTTGGTCTGGCCGGCCTTCTCCAGCTCCGCCCGCATGTCGCCGGAGCCCATCGGGGTGTTCACCGCGCCGGGGTGGATGCTGTTGACGCGGATGTCGTGCCGGCCCAGTTCGGCGGCGAACGCGCGGGTCATGCCGGTGACGGCGTGCTTGCTCGCGGTGTAGTGGACCATGAACGGCTGCATCTTCGCGCCCGCGTACGAGCTGGTCAGGATGATCGAGCCGCCGCCCGCGGCGATCAGGTGCGGCGCGCCGGCCATGACGGTGTTCCACACGCCGAGCACGTTGGTGTCCATGACCGCGCGGAACTCGTCGACGCTGATCTGGTCCCAGGCGTGCGGGATGCAGATACCGGCGTTGGCGACGACGATGTCCAGCCGGCCCAGCTCACCGGCGGCGCGGTCGACGAACGCCTTCAACGCGTCGTGGTCGCGGACGTCGCCGCGTTCGGCGATGATGCGCCGGTCCTCGGCCTCGACCAGCCGGACGGTCTCGTCGAGGTCCGCCGGCGTGGGGGAGTCGTACGGGACGCCCGGCAGCTCGCCGGCGAGGTCGACGGCGATGATGTCCGCGCCCTCCCTGGCCAGCGCCACGGCGTGCGCACGCCCCTGCCCGCGAGCCGCTCCCGTGACGAAGGCGACCTTGCCCTCGACTCGTCCAGTCATCGTCCGTTCCCTTCTCACCGACCAGGCGAGCGCCTTATGGCACCCAGTGCCATAGTAGTCGGGGTCAGGGGGACGCGAGCAGCTGGAGCCCGGCGCCGTCGACGGCGGCCGCGGTGGCGGACAGGACGGCGACGCCGGTGTCCGCGGCGCGGTCCAGTCCGACCCAGGAGCGGAACCCGCCGGACGCGCCGTTGTGCCAGGTGACCTCGCGGCCGGGAAGGGTCGTGGTGACCCAGCCGGCGCCGATGCGCGTGCGGCCGCCGAAGCGGGCGACCGGATCGAGCGCGGCGACACCGGGCGCCGTCCCGTCGAGCAGCGCCTCGACCAGCCGGGCGAGGTCGCGGATCGAGGCGCGGACGCCGCCGGCGGGGCCGAGCGCGCCGCCGGCCCAC
>NZ_QUAL01000011.1 GCF_003579925.1 Jiangella rhizosphaerae
AGCGGGGTGGTGGTGCCGTCGGCGCAGGCGGTGAGGGCGGCCCAGCCCAGCTCGGCCAGGGCGTCGGCGCGGCGCTGGTCCTTCGTCCGCGCCGGCACCCCGGCTGCGGCGTCGGCGCGTTTGGCGTCGGCCGCGGCCGCGTTCAACGCGGTGTCCAGGGCGGCGGCGTCCGCGGCGGGCAGCCGCGCCTCCAGATGCGCCATCCCATCCGACGCCGGCGTGATGGCGACGTAGCGGCGCTCACGAGCCGTCTCGTACCGGTCCGCCGCCTCGGTCGGGGCGAGTTCGTGCAACAGCTGCTTGATCAGCTTCCGCAGCGCGACCGAATCCAGGCCGGGTGCTTTCGGCAGCACGGCGGCTTCCACCCGCTTGCGGACGTGGGGGTCTTGGCCGCCGAGCTCGTCGGTGATCACCCGGGCGCGGCGCAGATCGATCGCGCCGGTCGCGAGCAGGGCGTGGGTATCGGGAAAATCGAGCACCAGTTGCAGGGCGTGGCCGACCTGGTTCTCCGCCTGCTTACAGGTGACCTGGCAGCGCCCGGCGAGCGTCATCGCGGTGTTCGTCACCGGGTTCACCGACCGGTACCCCGTCTCGTCGGGACGCATGTCCGCCCGCGACGCCAGCGCGGCGTGTATGGCGGCCTTGCGGGCGGCCGCCCACGCCTCCAGACGTTCCATCGCCGCGGCGGCCTCCACCAGCTCGTCAGCCGTGGCGGCCGCCGGGTCGAACGCCGCCAGCCGCGCCGCCAGTTCCGGCCCGGCCGGCACCTGATCGATGTCGAAGACCGCCGGCGCGGCCTCACCGCCGGTACACAACTGTTCCAACAACGCCGCGTCGATGTCGGCGACGCTCGGGTCATCACACGGCGACGCCACCATCCACTCCACCGGCGGAGCAACCTCCGGCGGCGGAGCAGTCAGCAGCGCTTCTTCGAACATGCAAATGATCTTACCCGCCCCCACCGACAACGTCGATTCGACCGCGACGGGGCGGCGTAAACCAGTTGCCCACCGCCCCGTCGGCGTGCTCGACTAGCCCTCAATCGACCAGCGAGAAGGGAGAGCGTCATGCGCCGAGCGTTCGGGTCCACCCCAGTGACACCATTCGTCCGACCAGAGGACTCGAAGCTCATTGCGTACGCTCAACCTGGGAATCCTCGCGCATGTCGACGCCGGTAAGACCAGTCTGACCGAGCGGCTGCTCTACGCCGCCGGGGTCATCGACGAGGTCGGCAGCGTCGACGCCGGGAGCACACGGACCGACTCGCTCGCGCTCGAGCGCCAGCGGGGCATCACCATCAAGTCCGCGGTCGTCGCGTTCACCGTCGGCAGCGGGCCGGACGTCACCGCCGTCAACCTCATCGACACGCCCGGTCACCCGGACTTCATCGCCGAGGTGGAGCGGGTGCTCACCGTGCTCGACGGCGCGGTGCTCGTCGTGTCGGCGGTCGAGGGCGTGCAGGCGCAGACGCGGGTGCTGATGCGCACGCTGCGGCGGCTGCGGATCCCGACGCTGATCTTCGTCAACAAGCTCGACCGCGGCGGCGCCGATCTGGACGCCGTCGTCGATCAGCTGGCCATCCGGCTGACGCCGCGGATCGTCCCGCTCGGCACCGCCGAACGGCAGGGCACGAAGGAGGCGGCGTTCCGCCCGTTCGCCGCCGGCGACGACGGGTTCGGCGCGAGGCTCGTCGACGTGCTGGCCGACGGCGATGACGCGCTGCTCGCGGACTACGTCGAGGACCCGGACGGCGTGTCGCACCGGCGGCTGCTGCGGGCGCTGGCCCGGCAGACGCGGCGGGCTGACGTCCACCCGGTCTTCGCGGGCTCGGCCATCACCGGCGCGGGCGTCGACGAGCTGACGACGGGCATCGTGCGGCTGCTGCCGTCGACCCCCGAGCCGGACGGCGATGCCGCGGGTCCGCCGTCGGGCACCGTCTTCAAGGTCGAGCGCGGTCCGGCGGGGGAGAAGATCGCCTATGTCCGGATGGCCGCCGGCACACTGCGCACGCGCGACCGGCTCGCCGCCGGCAAGGTCACCGCGCTCAGCGTCTTCGGCGGCGGCGACGGCGGCGGCGCCCGGCCGCGCGCCGAGGTGACGGCCGGGCGGATCGCCAAGGTATGGGGGCTGACCGGCGTGCGCATCGGCGACCCGATCGGTGAGCAGGGGCGGACGACGACCGAACACCACTTCGCCCCGCCGACGCTCGAGACGGTCGTCGTGCCGCGGCGGGCCCGCGACCGGGGCGCGCTGCACGCGGCGCTCGCCCAGCTGGCCGAGCAGGACCCGCTGATCGACCTGCGCCAGGACGACCTCCGGCAGGAGGTGTCGGTGTCGCTCTACGGCGAGGTGCAGAAGGAGGTCCTGCAGGCCACGCTCGCGACCGAGTACGGCCTCGACGTCGGCTTCCGCGAATCGACCACGATCTGCGTCGAGCGGGTCGTCGGGACCGGCGAGGCGGTCGAGCTGATCAAGCAGGACGGCAACCCGTTCCTCGCCGGCGTCGGGCTGCGGGTCGAGCCCGCCGGGGACCGCGAGGGCGTCACGTTCGAGCCGGCCATCGAGCTGGGATCGCTGCCGCCGGCGTTCCTGCGGGCGATCGAGGAGACCGTCCGCGAGACCCTGCGGCAGGGGCTGCACGGCTGGGACGTGCCCGACTGCCGGGTGACGCTGACGCGGTCGCAGTACTGGCCGCGGCAGAGCCACGCGCACGCCACGTTCGACAAGAGCATGTCCAGCACCGCCGGCGACTTCCGCCTGCTCACGCCGCTGGTGCTGATGACGGCGCTGCGCCGGGCCGGCACGCTCGTGCACGAGCCGATCCACCGGTTCGAGCTCGAGCTGCCCGCCGACTGCCTCGGTCAGGTGCTCCCGGCGCTGGCGCGGCTACGGGCCGTGCCCGGGACCCCGGCACCGACGGCGTCCGGCTACGTGCTCGCCGGCGACCTGCCGGCGGCGCACGCCCACGAGCTGCAGCAGCAGCTGCCCGCGCTGACCCGGGGCGAGGGCGTCCTGGAGACCCGGTTCGACCGCTACGAGCCGGTCGCCGGGCCGCCGCCGGAGCGCCCCCGCACCGACCACGACCCGCTCCACCGCGACGAATACCTGCTGCACGTCGTCCGCCGGGTGTGAGCCGCGGGCCGCCTGATGCCTCACCCGGCGAACGGGATCGTCTCCAGGTCGCTGAGCAGCCACTCACGGTCCTCGTCCGTGGTGATGTCGGCGCTGGCCAGCCGCGCCTGCTCGGCGTGGCGGCGGGCCTCGTCGGGGTCGCCGTCGACGGCGTACGCGCGCGCCAGCGCCTCGTAGGCGAACGCGAGGTCCCAGTCGCCGATGCCGTTCTCCTGACAGGTCGACAGGACCAGCCGGGCGTGGAACAGCGCCGGCTCGGCCCGGCCGACGACGCAGTAGACGCGCGAGCGCAGCCAGTGGCTGCGGGCGACGTTCTGCGGCGTGCCGACCTGCAGCCAGTGGTACGCCGACGCGTGCGCCTGGTGGATCATGAGGACGTCGTCGTCGGGGGAGCGGTCCTCCAGCTCCATCAGCCGCCAGGTGTCGTTGAACAGGTCGGCGCCCAGGCGGCGGTGCAGCTCGGGATCCAGGACGGCGGGCGCCGCGGATGCGCTCATGGTGGTCCACTCCTCGTCGTTCAGCGCGTGGTCGATGGTGTGGAGGATCCCGCGCAGCCGGACGACCCGTGCGTCGATGCGGCGGCGGTGCTCGGCCAGCGCGGACCGGAAGGCGTCGCGGTCGTCGACCAGCGCCATCAGCCGGCGGACGTCCTCCAGCGGCAGCTCGAGCTCGCGCAGCCGGCGGACCAGCCGGAGCTGGTCGACCTGGTCGGGCAGGTACCACCGGTAGCCGGTGACGGGGTCGACGTCGGCCGGCCGGAGCACCCCGAGGCGGTCGTAGTGCCGCAACGTCTTCGGGGTCACTCCGGCCAGCCGGGCCACCTGCCCGATGGACAGCCGCCGCGCGTCCTCCACGTCTGAACGCTAGGCCCTGCCCCACGGGCAAGGTCAACGGTTCAGTCCAGCGGCGTGATGAGGACGTCGTCGTAGGAGTGCTCCATGTTGCCCACGTCCTCGGGAAGCAGGCCGGTCTCGGCCCGGAAGCCGGTGAACTCCTCGACCTCCTCCAGTGCGAGCGTGGTCGTGCCCATGACCGTCCCGTTGAGGCTCACGGTGGTCGACGAGCCCGTGCTGTCGATGGTGACGGTCATCCACGTCTTGTTCGCGGGCACGGGGCCCGCCGAGCCGACGTCGACCCACGAGTCGCCGTCCCAGGCGCGCACCTTCATCGCGTTGGCCGTCCAGTCCGGGGCGAAGTGCAGCCGGAACGCCGTCACCTCGTCGCCGTCGGCGTTCGTGCCCAGAACGTCCCAGAGCGCGCCGCTGCCGTAGCCGTAGCCCTCGAACCCGAACGAGACGTGCTGCGTCGACGCCGGACGCTGCGCCGGGAACGTCGCGCCGGCCCGGGCGCCCATGTCGGCGTCGACCAGCGCCATGTGCGTCGCGGAGTGGTCGTAGCTGTCGATGATCGTGTCGACGACGAACGCGTAGCGGGTGTCCGTCAGCGTCCGCGGCACCTCGTTGATCGCGTCGTTCTCGAACGTCAGCAGGTCCGCGGCGTAGAGCTCGACCTCGGTGACGGCGGTCAGCGGCGCGCCGCCGGAGCCCGGGTTGATCCGGACGTACCGCGCCCGCACCGGCTCGATGTCGGTGTAGGTCATGGCGTAGTCGGTGCGGACCCCGGTGTCGAGGACCGGACGGCTCCAGCGCCGGCCGTCCTCGGAGACCTGGACGCGGGCGCTGTTCGCCTCGCCGCGGGCCAGCATCAGGCCGATCCGGTCCAGCGTGTAGACGTGGTCCAGCTCGATGGTCAGCGCCGCGTCGCCGGCGAACCGCGCGGCCGCGCGGTACTCGGAGCTGCCGTCGACGGCGCCCTCGAGGCGCTGCTCGGGGAAGCGGGCGTCGGCCGCGACGACGGCGCCGGTGAGCCGGGCCGCGCCGGTGCGGACCTTCGTCGCGAGGTCGATCCGGCCGACGCCGGCCGAGCGCGCCTCGACCTTGCGGGTCCAGATCTTGTTGTCGTGGCCGTACTCGCGGCACCACCAGATGTTGTGGCAGGTGTCGCCGAAGGCGAGCGAGGCGCCGCTGCTCAGCTGAATGATGTCCATGTTGCCGCTGCTGCCCATCCAGCGCCGCAGCGGGTCGTCGCCCGGGTGCCGCGAGTAGACGACCGTCCCGGTGTCCCAGGTGCGGCCGGTCCCGTCGCGCGACACGACCACGTTGTTGTCCGGCCGGCCGTAGGCCAGCAGCAGCTGCCCGTTGGGCTGCAGGACCAGCTTGGGCGAGACGCCGTTGTTCGGCAGGCCCTCCGGCGGGACGTACGGCTCCACGGGCGACCAGGTGACGCCGTCGTCGTCGGAGAAGCTGACGGTGAGCGGCATCGACGGCGGCCGCGGCACGCTCTCGGACCCGCGCATGACGGCGATCAGCCGCCCGTCGCTGGTGCGGGCCAGGCCCAGCTCGTTGGTGCCGTACCGCGAGCCGGCGTTGACCGCCGCGCGCTGCCGGAACGTCTGCCCGCCGTCGGTGGACTCCAGCACCAGGGAGTACTCCTTGGTGACGCCACCGATGCTGCCCTGCCCGTACGCGCCCATGAGGAGGGTGCCGTCGGCCAGCTCGATGAGGTCGCGGTGGATGCGGTACCAGTTCAGCCGCCACTTGTTCTCGACCAGCTGGGCGGTGTAGGTCGTCCACGACGTGGCGCCGTCGGTGGAGCGCGCCATCGGGATGCCGATGCGGTTCGGCGACGGCGGATTCAGGGTCAGCGGGACGAAGCTCGCCGACAGCACCGTCCCGTCGCGCAGCCGCGTCGTCGCCGTCATGGTGAACGTCGACGGCAGGGCGTCGTACGGGACGAACACCTGCCCGTTGTCGTCGGCGACGGCGCGGCCGCTGCGCAGGGGAGCGCTGGGGCTGTCCTCGTTGCGGCCCCACGACGCGACGACCTTCTTGACCGTCCGCCCGTCGAGGACGTGGTCGATCGAGAACGCCGACGGCACCGCGCCCAGCTCACCGGGTCCGGGCGCCCACGGGTACCACATGGCGCCGGCCGACAGCGACGGCTCGTCACCCGCCGCACCGTCGACGAGCTGCGGCGGCGCGGCGGACGCGGGCCCGGACGAGCCGGGCGTGAGCGCCGATCCGATGACGATGCTGACGGCCAGCAGGGCCAGGGCGAGTGCCCCGAGGCCCCAGTGGCCGCTGGACGATCCGGGGGTGCGGCGGAACCAGCTCATCAGCGCCTCCTGGTGCGGTGAACAGCATGGAACGATCTGCCATCCGGTGTCGCGCGGCTCGTGCCAGCCGAACGCTGCGGGGCGATGATGGCCTGGCAATCCGTTCCATGTCTACGGTGGGGCGTCGATCCCTTTCCCCGCGGTGACGGAGCTGTCACACTCGCTGTCGTGGCCGGGCAGACCTATCGCGAGCGGCCGCAGGTCCCGGGACTGGCCGCACTCGTCGCGGCGACGTGGGTGCAGCGCATCCCGCGCGGCGAACCGGCCTACCCGCAGCGGCACCTGCCGACCGGCGGCGTCGAGGTGCGCTGCCGTGTGGGCTACGAGCCGCAGGTCGCCGGCGTGCTCACCGGGCCGCACGTCGAGCTGCTGCCGCCCGGCACGACGGTGATCGGGCTGCGGCTGCGCCCCGGTGCCCTGGCGGCCGTCCTCGGGCGGCCGGTCGCCGATCTCACCGGCTTCGTCGTCGACGCCGCGGAGCTGTGGGGGACGGCGGCAGCGGCGGCCGGCGAGTGGGTGGCGGCCGCGACGACGGACGACGCCGCGGTGGGTGCGCTGCAGGACCTCGTGGCGACCGCCGCCCTGCGCGCCGGCGTCACCGGCCCCGAACCGCTGCTGGCCGAGGCGACCCGCCGGCTCATGCCGTGGTACGCGGCGGAGGTCCGCACCGTGGGCGCCGACCTGTACGTCTCCGAGCGCGGGTTCCGGCGGCACCTCCTGGCCGGCGTCGGCATCGGGCCGAAGGCGCTGCAGCGCACGCTGCGGTTCCAGGGCTTCCTCGCCCGGACGCAGGCGGCGACGGCCACCGGCGGCGACGCGTCCGGCGACGGGCTGGCCCGGCTCGCCGTCGACGCCGGCTACGCCGATCAGGCGCATCTGACCCGCGAGTGCGTCCGGCTGACCGGCGCGACGCCGCGGGCCTTCCTGCGCGGCGTGGGCGAGGCGTGCGCGTGCGGCCACGACCACTCCGCGTCCTACACGCCGCTGCTGCGCGAGGCGGAGCTGGCCGGTTCGTTCAAGAACGCCGGCCGGGGCGCTCCTAGCCTCGCGTCATGACCGAATCCACCATCCTCACCGACGAGGCCCGCCGCCTGCTCAGCGGCGGCCATCCCGCGCACGTCGCCACCCTGCTGCCCGACGGCTCGCCGCACTCCGTGCCGATGTGGGTCGGGCTCGAGGGCGACCGCGTCACCATCCTCACCTCGCCGAGCTCCCGCAAGGCGGCCAACCTCGAGCGCGACCCGCGGGTCGCGGTCTCCGTCGTCGACCGCGCGAATCCGCTGGTGTCCGTGCTGGTCCGCGGCCGGATGGCGGAGCGGATCGAGGGCGACCCGGCGTGGGAGATCATCGACCGGATGTCCGACGCGTACATCGGCATGCCCTACGGGCCGCGCGTCGACCGCGTCGTCTACGCCATCGAGCCCGAGCGGGTCCGGGTGGTGGTGATCGGATGAGCGTGATCGCCGCCCTGTCCGTCTCCGTCGACGGCTTCGTCACCGGCCCGGATCCGAGCCCGGAGCAGGCGCTCGGCCGCGGCGGGCAGCGGCTGTTCGACTGGTACTTCGACGGCGACGTGCCCAGCACGGTCTTCGACGGCTTCCGGCTGTCCGCGCCGAGCGCCGCCGTGTTCGACGCGCTGGCGAGCCGCGACGGCGCGGTGATCTGCGGCCGGACCACCTACGACCACTCCGGCGGCTTCGGCGGTGGCAGCCCGCACCCGACGGCGCCGCTGCTGCTGCTGACCCACCGCCCCGCCCCGGAGGCGTCCGCCGCCCAGACCGTCGTCGGGACCATCGAGGAGGCGGTCGCCCGGGCGGCCGAGATCGCGGGCGACCGCGACGTCGCCCTCATGGGCACCGGCGTGACGGCGGCCGCCCTGCGGGCCGGGCTGCTCGACGAGGTGACGTTGCACCAGGTGCCGATCCTGCTGGGCGGCGGCACGCCGTTCTTCCACGCGCTGCCGGAGGCACGGGAGCTGGAGCGGGTGAGCGTCGTCGAGGCACCCGGCGTCACCCACCTGACCTTCCGCGTGCCCCGATGACGTGGTGGGTCAGCTGACGGTGATGCTGATCGGGATGCGGACGAGGTCGCGGTTGAACCCCGCGCAGTACGCGACCCGCGTGGCGTAGATGTAGGCGGTCGTGCCGGTGGTGTTGAAGTTCCGCGACGTGCTCTGCGGATCCAGCAGGGACGGGTACTGGTAGCGGACCGCACCGGAGTGCGTCGAGCAGCTCTCGCCGTTCTGGCCGTACCGCGGCAGGTCCATGACGGCCTGCGGCGGGGTCCAGTCGACGAGGTTGGTGGACGTCGACGCCAGCACCTTGATGGCCGGGTCGCCGGGCAGGACGCCGTGCGAGATCGCGATGTAGAGATCGTGCCCCTCCACCTCGATCAGGCTGCGCACCGGCCGCTGCAGCCGCCCGACGCCGACCGGGGTGCAGACGTGGTTCTCCGGGTCGTCCGGCACGGACGGATAGGGGCTGGCGAACTGGACGTCGAAACCGTCGCCGTCCCAGGCTCGCCACGCGGCGGGGTTGCCGAGGGCGGCGGCGGTGGTCCGGATCAGGCAGGTGCCACCCGCCTGCAGCTCGCGCGGCTCCATCGAGAGCGTGGCGTACAGCGCGCCGTCCGGCCCCACGACGATGTTCGACGGCACGAACGCGCCGCCCGTCGCCGTGACGGCGGGGTCCGCCTGGTAGGGCACGCCCGCGATGAACCGGGGCGTCCCGGGCGCCGGCGAGGTGAACGAGTAGCCGCCGTCGGTGGAGGTGGCCTGGACGGTGGTCCCGTACCAGCACCTGCTCGCGTCGGCCGGCATCGTGCCGCACGGCTTGTCGTAGTGGCGCGGGTGGTAGTCCATGGCGACGAGGGCGTGGATCGTCCGCCCGTCCAGCGTGTAGAACGACTCCAGCCAGCCGCGGTTGTCGTAGGTCGCCGGATCCGGGTCGTTGCCGGCCTCGTAGATCATGTGAGCGCAGTCGCGCGCGACCGAGTCCAGCGACGTTCCGGTCGAGATCGAGGCCCAGTGGCGGTGGTGGGTGGCGATCAGGTGCACCTTGCCTGCGGCGTCGCGGAACGCGCGGGCGGCGGCGTCGGGCAGGTCGCCGGTGGCGCTGGTGTCACAGGAGCCGCCGCTCGCGGCGTCGTAGTCGAAGACCACCTGCTCCGCGCCGGTCCGTGCGAACGTCACCGCCGGGACGGCCTCCTCCTCGCCGGTCGCGACGGCGGCGGGGGCGACCGCGAGGGCGACCACGCCTGCGGCTGCCGCGAGGATGCGTGCGTGACGATGTCTCATCTCGGCTCCTGTCCGTGCGACTGTGAACGGGTGGCTGATCGAGAGTACGGCTTGAAACGTCGTAATATGGATGCTCCATCCGAATTGCTGCGGTGTCAAGAAAGCGCTTACCCTGGTCCGGTTCGCCATCGTCCGACGGGAGCCTCGATGCCGCACGAGCGGGTCAGCGCCATGCTGGTCATGTCCGACGCCGCCTACCGCGACCTGTTCGACGACGCGCTGCGCGCGCGGCTGGAGGGCCTGGCCGGCCTCGTCCTGCCGCGTCCGGTCGCGACGTTCGACGGCACGGCGGTGCGGGCGGCGCTCGCCGGCACCGACGTCCTGCTGACGTCGTGGGGCTGCCCGCCGATCGACGCGGACGTGCTGGCGGCCGCGCCGCGGCTGCGGGCCGTGTTCCACGCCGCCGGCTCGGTCAAGCACCACGTCACCGACGCCTGCTGGGACCGCGGGCTGGCGGTCACGACGGCGGCCGCGGCGAACGCCGTCCCGGTGGCCGAGTACACGCTCGCCGCGATCCTGGCCGCGGGCAAGCGGGTGCCGCGGTTCGCGGCCGAGTTCCGCGCGCGCCCCGGCGAGTGGGGCTGGCGTGATGCCGTCGGCGACGCGTCGAACTACCAGCGGGTGGTCGGGGTGGTCGGGTTCTCCCGCATCGGCCGCCGCGTCGTCGACCTGCTCCGGCCGTTCGACCTCACGGTGCTGGTCGCCGACCCGTTCGCCGACGCGGCGGAGGTCGCGGCCGCCGGCGCCGAGCCGGCCGAGCTGGACGACCTGCTGGCCCGCAGCGACGTCGTCACGCTGCACGCGCCGTCGCTGCCGGAGACGCGCCACCTCATCGACGCACGTCGATGTGGCCTGATGAGGGACGGTGCGACGCTGATCAACACCGCCCGCGGCGCGCTGGTCGACCACGCCGCCCTGACCGCCGAGTGCGAGAGCGGCCGGCTCCACGCCGTCCTCGACGTCACCGACCCCGAGCCGCTGGCGCCGGACTCGCCGCTGTACCGGCTGCCCAACGTCGTGCTCACGCCGCACGTGGCGGGTGCCCTGGGCACCGAGTGCCGCCGGCTCGCGGCGCTGGCGCTGGACGAGCTGGAGCGGTTCGCGGCCGGCGAGCCGCTGCGGCACGAGGTGCGCCGGGCCGATCTGGTGGTGCAAGCCTAGGGAGGCTCATGCGACACCGACGGCGACGCGGGGCCGGAGGTCCCGCCGAGTCGTCGGTCGAGACCGATTGCCGGATGGTGTGAAGGAGTTGTCGTCGGATGAGCCGATCGACTGATGTCGTGAGCGTGAAGACGGGGCTGGTGTCGATCACGTTCCGGCAGCTCGGCGTCGACGCCGTGCTCGACGTCATGCGCCGGGCGGAGCTCAGCGCGGTCGAGTGGGGCGGCGACGTGCACGTCCCGGCCGGGGACGTCGCGGCGGCGAAGCGGACCGCGACGGCGAGCGCCGACCACGGCGTCGCGGTCGTCGCCTACGGCTCGTACTACCGGGCCGGTGAGACCGCGCCCGGCGACTTCGACGACGTCCTGCGCACCGCCGTCGCGCTGGGCGCGCCGCGCATCCGGGTCTGGGCCGGAGCGGCGGGCTCGGCCGACGTCACGCCCGAGCGGCGCGACCGCGTCGCCGCCGACCTGCGCCGGATCACCGAGCTGGCCGCGCGCGAGGGCGTCGAGATCGCCGTCGAGCACCACCCGAACACGCTCACCGACACGCTGGACTCCGCGCTCGCGCTCTACGCCGCCGCCGGCCACCCGGGACTGCGCCCGTACTGGCAGCCGCGGCTCGGCCTCGGCCCCGCCGAGGCGCTGCGCGAGGTGACGGCGCTGCTGCCCGCTCTGGTGACGGTGCACGTGTTCACCTGGACCGCCGACGGCGCCAGGCGCCCGCTGGCCGAGGGCGCGCCGCTGTGGGAGCCCGTGCTCGGCGCGCTGCGCGACCGCGACGACGCCGAACGCTACGCGCTGCTGGAGTTCGTCCAGGACGACGACCCCGAGGCGCTGGTCCGTGACGCGGTCACCCTCCGGAGCTGGCTGGCCGGGTCCTGACGACGGCGGCCGTCTCGGCGCCCAGCTCGACGGCGGTGCCGTCCGGCGTCGTCGTGAGCGGGCCGGTGGCCAGCAGCACCTCGCCGGCCGTGCCCGACAGCGGCACCCGGCGCGGCTCGCCGGCGAGGTTGACGGCGACCCGCAGCGCCCCGCGGTGCAGCACGAACCATCCGGCGTCCTCGTCGAACCCGCAGGCCACGGCGGTGAGGTCGCCGTCGCGCAGCTCCGGCTCGGCGGCCCGCAGTGCGATCATGCGCCGGTAGAGTCCGAGCATCTCGGCGTGCTCGGGGCGGGCGTGCTCGGACCAGTCCAGCCGGGCCGTCCGGAACGCGGCCGGGTCCTGCGGGTCGATCATCGCCGAGGTGTCCCAGCCGTGGCTGCGGAACTCCTCCAGCCGGCCGGGACCGATCGCGGCCGCCAGCACGGGGTCGGTGTGCGAGGTGAAGTACGGCCAGCGGGTCGACGCCGCCCACTCCTCGCCCATCCAGAGCATCGGCGTGAACGGCAGCGACAGCAGCAGCACGGCGCCGATGCGCAGCCGGGCCGGCGAGGTCAGCTCCGTGAGCCGCTCGCCCGCGGCCCGGTTGCCGACCTGGTCGTGGTTCTGCAGGCAGACGACGAACCGGTGGCCGGGCGTGCGGGCGCGGTCGACCGGCCGGCCGTGCGGGCGGCCGCGGAAGGTGGAGAACCGGCCGTCGTGCAGGAACGCGTCGCGCACCACCTTGGCCAGGACCGTCAGCGAGCCGAAGTCGGCGTAGTAGCCCTGGCGCTCGCCGGTGAGCAGCGCGTGCAGTGCGTGGTGGACGTCGTCGTCCCACTGCGCGTCCATGCCGTACCCGCCGGATGCCCGCGGCTCGATCATCACCGGGTCGTTGAGGTCGGATTCCGCGATCAGCGGCAGCGGCCGGCCCAGCTCGGCGGACAGCCGCTCGACCGCGGCGGACAGCTCGGCCAGCAGATGCGGGTGCCCGTGCCCGGCCAGCGGGTCGAGGAGCGCGTGGACGGCGTCCAGCCGCAGCCCGTCGAGGTGGTAGTCGCGCAGCCACATCAGCGCGTTCTCGACGACGAACCGGCGGACGGTGGGCTCGCCGAGGTTGACGACGTCGCCCCAGGCGTTGTCGGCGCCCTCGGTGAGGTACGGGCCGAACCGGGGCAGATGGTTGCCGCTGGGGCCCACGTGGTTGTAGACGACGTCCAGCACGACCGCCAGGCCACGGGCGTGGCAGGCGTCGACGAACCGCTTGAAGCCGTCCGGCCCGCCCAGCGGCTCGTGCACGGCGTACCAGCCGACGCCGTCGTAGCCCCAGTTCCACTCGCCGGAGACGGCGTTGACCGGCAGCACCTCGACGTGCGTCACGCCCAGGTCGACCAGGTGGTCCAGCCGCGCGACCGCGCCGTCGAACGTGCCTTCCGGGCTGAACGTGCCGACGTGCAGTTCGTAGACGACGGCGCCGGCCAGCGGGCGGCCGGTCCAGCCGTCGTCGGTCCACGGGAACGCCGCATGGTCGTACACCCGCGCCCGGCCGTCGACGCCGTGCGGAAGCCAGGCCGCGCGCGGATCGGGCAGCACGTCGGGGGAGTCGTCGAGCTGCCAGCCGTAGTCGGTGCCGGGCGGCGCCGGCGCGTGCGCCGTCCACCAGCCGCCCGACGCCCGCACCGCCGTCGCCGTGCGCCCGCCCGCCCGCAGCACCACACGGCGGGCGCCCGGTGCCCACACCAGGAACGTCGTCATGCCGGCGCGGCCAGCAGTGCGACGGGGTAGTGGTCGAGCAGCTCCGCGAGCCGCACGGCGCCACCGGCCACCGGACGCCCGGTCAGCACGTCGACGAGGCCGTCCGGCAGCTCCGCGACGGTGTCGGCCCACCCGCCCCGCCGCTCCAGCCCCACCGGCAGCCGCGTCGCCACCGTCACCGCGCCGCCACGGTCGAACGCGACGGCGTGGCCGGCGGCCGGTCCGTGCACCGGGACCCGCCGGTACGCCATGAACAGCTCCGGCCGGTCGCGCCGCAGCCGCAGCGTCCGCGAGACGACCCAGACCTTGGCGGCGCCGGTCTCGTCGACGGGCGGCGGGGTGCCGGCGCCGTCGAGGTCCGCCAGGAGCGCGCGCAGCCGGCCGAAGTCGACCGGGCGCCGGTTGTCGGGGTCGACCAGCGAGTCCTCCCAGCCTTCCGTGCCCTGGTAGACGTCGGGCACGCCGGGCATGGTGAGCTGCACGAGCTTCTGGCTCAGCGCGTTGCTCCAGCCGTACGGCCGGATCCGCGCGATGAACCCGTCGACCGCCGCCCGCAGGTCCGGCCGGTCGGCCAGCGTCGCGAGCGCGGCGTGTACGTGCGCCTCGCCGTCGGTGTCGGGGTCGGCCCAGCCGGTGAACGTCGAGGCCTCGCGCATGGCCTTGGTCGCGTACGCGTGCAGGCGTTCGGGCTGGTCGAGGCCGAAGCCGGCCACCGTCTGCCAGAGCAGGTAGCCGACGGCGGCGTCGGGCATCGGCGCCTCGCGGGCCAGCAGCCGGACCAGCCGCGCCCACTCGTCCGGCACCTCGGCCAGCACCGCCAGGCGGGCCCGCACGTCCTCGCCGCGCTTGGTGTCGTGGGTGGACAGCGTGGTCATCGAGCGCGGCGCCCGGCGCTGCCGCCGCTCCTGGGCGGCGTGGAAGTCGTCCAGGCCGGCGCCGAGCCGGGCGGGGTCGCCGCCGACCTCGTTGAGCGCGGCGAACCTGCTGTAGCGGTAGGCGGCGGTGTCCTCGACGCCCTTGGCCATGACGGCGCCGGTGGCCTGCTGGAACCTCGCGCACAGCTCGTCGGCGGGGTCGGCGAGGCGGGGCGCGAGCGCGTCGAAGGCGGCGGCGAGCTCGGGCCGGCGTTGGCGCGCGTCGGCGAACGCGGCCTGGAGGTGGTCCAGGCCGGACGACGGCAGGTACGACCGGTATACCGGGAAGGACAGGGCCAGCTCGGTCAGCGCCGCGAACGCGTGCGGGACCGACGGCGCCAGCCGGGCCAGCCGGCGGAACTCCGAGCGCAGGATCGTGGTCGCGACGGCCCGCTTCCCGACCAGCACGTGCGTCGGCCAGTCGAGCGGGTCGCCGGTCACCTCCCGGTACAGCCGATCGAGCGCGGGCTCGGCCGCCGGGTCGACGAACAGCGGCCCGGCTTCGGCCAGCGCGTCGTAGCCGGTGGTGCCGTCGATCGGCCAGTCGGCGGGCAGCGTCTCGCCGGGTTCCAGGATCTTCTCGGCCAGGATCCACGCGTCCGGGGCCCGCGAGCGCAGCCAGTGCAGGTAGCCGCCGGGGTCGGCCAGCCCGTCCGGATGGTCCACCCGCAGCCCGGCGACGCCGTCGTCGTCGACCCAGCGCAGGATCCGCTCGTGCGTGGCGGCAGCGACGTCCGGGTCCTCGACGCGCACCCCGGCCAGCGTCGACACCGCGAAGAACCGCCGGTACGTCAGGTCCGTGCCCGCTCGCCCCGCCGCGGCCAGCTCGTAGTGCTGGCGGGCGTGCACGTCGGCGGCGGTGTCGCCGGGCCGCGGCCCGGTGCCGGGCGCCAGCGGGAAGCGCACGCCGCCGGCCACCAGCGCCTCGCCGGCCCCGTCGCGGGCCAGCTCGTACGCGCCGGGCGACTCCAGCACCGGCAGCAGCAACCGGCCGGCCGCCCAGTCGACGTCGAACCATGCGGCGTACTTCGACGCCGGGCCGTGCCGCAGCAGGTCCTGCCAGGCCGGGTTCTGCTCCGGGTCGGCGACGCCCTGGTGGTTGGGCACGATGTCGACGACGACGGCCAGCCCCTGCTCGCGGGCCGCCGCCAGCAGCGACCGCCAGCCCGCCTCGCCGCCGCGCTCGTCGTCCATGCGGGTGGGGTCGACGACGTCGTAGCCGTGCGCCGACCCGGCGGTGGCGCGCAGCACCGGCGACAGGTAGACCGCGCCGGCGCCGAGGTCGCGCAGGTAGCCGGTCAGCTCGGCCGCCGCCCGCAGCGGGAAGTCCGCGCTCAGCTGCAGCCGGTACGTGCTCGCGGGCGGGGCGCTCACGAGTCGGCGTCCCGGGGCGCCAGCAGGACCAGCAGCGACCGGGCCTGGACGGTGACGACGGAGCCGGCGGCGCGGGGACCGCCGCGGTCGCCGGCGTCGTCGTCGGCGGTGTCGAGGACGGTGTCCCAGGCCGCGCCGAACTCCGGGCCGGGCAAGGTGAACTCCAGCGGCTCGTGGTGGGCGTTGAAGCAGAGCAGGAAGGAGTCGTCGACGACGCGCTGCCCGCGGGCGTCGACCTCGGCGATGCCGTTGCCGTTGAGGAACACCGCGACCGCCCGGCCGAACCCGGCGTCCCAGTCCTTCTCCGTCATCGGGCTGCCGTCGGGGCGCAGCCAGTCGATGTCGGGCAGGCCCTCGGCGTCGGCGCGGCGGACCGGGCGGCCGTTGAAGAACCGGCGCCGGCGGAACACCGGGTGGGCCGCACGCAGCGCCGTCACCCGCCGGGTGAACTCCTGCAGCGGCCGGTCGGCGTCGGCCCAGTCGACCCAGCTGAGCTCGTTGTCCTGGCAGAAGGCGTTGTTGTTGCCGTCCTGGCTGCGGCCCAGCTCGTCGCCGTGACTCATCATCGGCACGCCCTGCGACAGCAGCAACGTGGCGAGGAAGTTGCGCTGCTGGCGGGACCGGATGGCGTTGACCTCGGGGTCGTCGGTGCGCCCCTCGGCGCCGCAGTTCCACGACCGGTTGTGGTTCTCGCCGTCCTTGTTGTCCTCGAGGTTGGCCTCGTTGTGCTTCTCGTTGTACGAGACGAGGTCGCGCAGCGTGAACCCGTCGTGCGCCGTGACGAAGTTGATCGACGCGACCGGACGGCGGGTGGACTGCTCGTAGAGGTCGGCCGAGCCGGTGATGCGCGAGGCGAACTCGCCCAGCGTGGCCGGCTCACCGCGCCAGAAGTCGCGGACGGTGTCGCGGTACTTGCCGTTCCACTCCGACCACTGCGGCGGGAAGTTGCCCACCTGATAGCCGCCCGGGCCGAGGTCCCACGGCTCGGCGATCAGCTTGACCTGACTCACCGTCGGGTCCTGCTGCACCAGCTCGAAGAACGCCGACAGCCGGTCGACGTCGTAGAACTCGCGGGCCAATGTGGCGGCGAGGTCGAAGCGGAAGCCGTCGACGTGCATCTCGGTGACCCAGTACCGCAGCGAGTCCATGATCAGCTGCAGGGTGTGCGGGTGGCCAACGTTCAGCGAGTTCCCGGTGCCGGTGTAGTCGAGGTAGTAGCGCTTGTCGTCGTCGACGAGCCGGTAGTAGGCGGCGTTGTCGATGCCGCGGAAGGACAGCGTGGGGCCGAGGTGGTTGCCCTCCGCAGTGTGGTTGTAGACGACGTCGAGGATGACCTCGATGCCGGCCTCGTGCAGCGCGCGCACCATCGCCTTGAACTCGCCGACCTGCGCGCCGGGGGTGGCGGCCGAGCTGTACTTGGGGTCGGGCGCGAAGAAGCCGACGGAGTTGTAGCCCCAGTAGTTCGACAGCCCCTTCTCCGTCAGCGTGGCGTCGTTGGCGAAGTGGTGCACCGGCATCAGCTCGAGCGCCGTGACGCCCAGCGACGTCAAGTGGTCGAGGACGACGGGGTGCGCGATGGCCGCGTAGGTGCCGCGGATCTCCTCCGGGATGTCCGGATGAGTCCGCGTGAGGCCCTTGACGTGCGCCTCGTAGATGACGGTCTCGGCGTACTCGCGCCGCGGCGGGCGGTCGGTGCCCCAGTCGAAGAACGGGTTGATGACCACCGACTTCGGCATGTGCGGCGCGGAGTCGTCGTCGTTGCGGCTGCCGGGATCGCCGAACTGGTAGCCGAACAGCGCCTGGTGCCACTCGAACGTGCCGTCGATGGCCTTCGCGTACGGGTCGAGCAGCAGCTTCGACGGGTTGCAGCGGTGGCCGGCCTTGGGGTCGTGGGGGCCGTGGACCCGGAACCCGTACCGCTGGCCCGGCTCGACGCCGGGCAGGAACGTGTGCCACACGAAGCCGTCGACCTCGGTCAGCGGCAGGCGGGTCTCGTGGCCTCCCGCGTCGAACAGGCACAGCTCCACGCCGTCGGCGACCTCGCTGAACAGGGCGAAGTTGGTGCCGGAGCCGTCGTAGGTGGCGCCGAGCGGGTAGGCCGCTCCGGGCCATTGGGGCATCGGCTCGGCAGAGGTCATCCGTGGCCTTCCGTCGCGGTTCGATGTGTGCTCGCAACGCCGCGAGTCAGGTGTCAATGTTCCCGGCTCGGCGCGTTCGAATCCACCCGATCTGTGCGGTCCGGTCCGCGGCCCACGGAAACGTTCTGAAGCGCGGGGCGTCGGTGAACGGTCCCAGCCCGCCGGCAGCACGATGTGCGCCGGAACCGGCGACGGCCAGTCCGCCGGCTCCGGGTCTACAGCGCCGACGCCGGGCACGTGCTTCCACCAGCGGACCGGATGTTCGCGCCGGCCGTCGTCCCGCAGCACGCTCGCGAACCGTGCGGTGAGGTCAGCCCGATTCCGCCAGGCGAGATCCCAGCCGAACCTGACGACGTCGAGACCCAGGCGACGCAGTCGCCATTCTCGTTCGCCCTGCCGGGCCACGATCCGTGACGCATCGGGACGGTTGTCGTACTTCACGGCGCCGTCGGCTTCGAAGGCGGACCAGTGGAACGGCCACAGCCCGTCGACTCGGTACTCCGGCCCGTCCGCGCCGACCCACGCGTTGCACACTGGCAGCGGCAGGTCGAACTGCAGGCACGCGAACCGCCCGAGGGTCTCCAGCGGCGACTCCGCGAGTGGGTCGGCGTGCTCGGCGACCCACCGAGCCCGCCCGACGCCTGGCCAATGCCGCTGGTCGGCCGAGGTGTACACGCCGGGCGCGACCCGGATCAGTCCGCCGCCTCGCCGCAGCAGGTCGGCGACGTCGAGCGGGAGGTCGCGGGTGTGCGCATGCTGGTCATGCCGACAAGGGTGACGATCGAGGCGGCGCCCGAGAAGCCGGGATCGTGAGAATGTGGACAACCCCGTGCCCGGCCGTCGTCCTGTGGACAGGACCGCCCTCGGAGCGGACCGCGACTTCGATTCCCGGGATCGACGTTGCGGCCGGCCCCGGCTCGCGAAACGTGATCCACCACACAGCGTGACCGAATTGTGGCATTTCGCTACCGGTCGTCACCACAAGTGGGCGATCATGGTGCGGCATACGGCACCCGGGGGCGGGGGACGTGGAGGTGGACAGATGGATCATGCTGCGCACGAACGACCCGGATCGGCCGGCGAGCACGCTCTGCAGGAGGTGAACGGCAGCCGCGAACGGGCCGACCGCTTCTACCGCGAGCAGGTCGCCGATCACCTCAACGGCCACATGCGCGAGTTCGTGGGCCGCATGGAGATGGTGTTCGTCGGCACGGCCGACGGCGGCGGCGAGTGCGACGTCACGTTCCGGGCCGGCCCGCCCGGCTTCGTCCGGGTCCTCGACCCGCGCACGCTGGCCTGGCCGGAGTACCGCGGCAACGGCGTCATGGCCAGCGCCGGCAACATCGTCGAGAACGGCCACGTCGGGCTGCTGTTCATGGACTTCGTGCGCGACCTCGTCGGCCTCCACGTCAACGGCGCGGCGGCGCTGCTGTCGCCGTCGGAGTTCGCCGAGCGGCACCCCGAGGTGCCGGTCGAGACCGAGGTGCCCGGACGCCGCCCCGAGCGCTGGGTGACGGTGCACGTCGAGGAGGCCTACATCCACTGCTCCAAGCACGTGCCGCGGCTCATGCCGGTGCCGCGGAACCGGCAGTGGGGCACCGACGACCGCAAGGCGAAGGGCGGCGACGCGTTCGGGGTGGCCGCCTCCCGCGGGCTGGGCGCGCACGCGAGGCGGACGCTCGCGCAGGGCTCCTGACGGCGACGCCCCTCCAACACGCCGGGCCGGACCCGCTCCGGGGGATGGGGTCGGGGGAGCCGTACCATCAGCGCCTACCATCCAGATGGTCAGAACAGCTGAAATGTGGGCTGAATGTTGATGACGTGCGCTTTCTGCGGCAAGAGCCAGAAGCAGGTGAAGAAGCTGATCGCGGGCCCGGCCCGCATCTGCATCTGCGACGAGTGCGTCGAGCTGTGCAACGAGCTGATGGCCGAGGACCCGGTCACCGCCGACGCCGGGCTGGCCGCCCCGCCGAAACCGCGCGAGATCCACGAGTTCCTCGACCGCTACGTGGTCGGGCAGGACGCGGCCAAGAAGGCGCTGGCGGTCGCCGTCTACAACCACTACAAGCGGGTCAGCGCGCCGTCGTCGGACGTCACGGTCGCCAAGTCGAACATCCTGCTCATCGGCCCGACGGGGTGCGGCAAGACCTACCTGGCGCAGACGCTGGCGAAGATGCTGAACGTGCCGTTCGCCATCGCCGACGCCACCGCGCTGACCGAGGCCGGCTACGTGGGC